>CAYUHK010000005.1:0-78147 GCA_964444425.1 uncultured Verrucomicrobiota bacterium | reverse complement strand
AATATCGTTGATGTTATCAAATACTTAGATCAACAAAGCATTATCGCCGACACCGAATCGCCGGCCGGTGAAAAGGGAGTTAACATCATATTAAATCTTAAATATCCCGGCCAAATGGAAACTCCCGCCGCCAGCATCGCCGTGCCGGATATTGATGAAGAAGCCTGGCTGGGCAGCGCCGAAATCTCTGCCGCTAGCGCTACTCCTCCGGCAATCCCTACAGTGACCTTGACCCTACGCAATATTGTATTGTTGGATGCGATCAAGTTCATTACAGAAGTCACTGGGCTTAAATATCGCATTGAATCTAATGTGGTTGTTATTACTCCGGCCGATGTTGCCATGGGCGAGATCGTCACGCGAACCTATCGCGTCCAGCCCGGCTTTATGGGCGATATCAGCGGCGCGGCCATGGCGGCAGGCGGCGGAATAACGGCCGAACTGAGGCCTATCGGCCCAATCTCTGGTGAGGGTGGCGATGTTAAAAGATTCTTTGTGGATGCCGGTGTGCCTTTCCCTTCAGGCACTTCCATCAAATATCAACCTTCACTAAACCTTTTGATTGTTGCTAATACCTCGGAAAATCTTGAGAAATTTGAGCAGATCCTTTCGAAATTAAACGTTGTTCCTGTGCAGATAGAGATCGAAGCCCGCTTTGTTGAAATCGGCCAAACTGACTTGGAAGAACTGGGCTTAGAGTGGCTGCTAACAGATAATTGGGAAATAGCTCAAGATGCTAGCGCTAATGCCAGCGTGCCAGTCAGCGCGCGCAAGCGCATCCAAATTGACCAAAATAATATAACTAAAGGCCTACGTAATTTAGATGCCGCCTCAGGCGGAGCCATTGCTGGAGGCAATAAGGCAAGCATTTTATCTATTTCATCGATCCTAACTAATCCCGAACTCTCGGTTATTCTACATGCCTTGGAACAGCAGAGCGGGGCCAACTTGCTTTCCGCTCCCAAGGTGACAACGAAAAGCGGCACCACCGCTGAAATCAAAGAGGTGCGCGAACTGATCTACCCAACCTCATTTGAACAATCCACTCAAACAGCCGGATCGCAAACTTCAACAACGGTCAATAACCAATTGACCCAAATCGTGGTTACCCCCTCAGGCTTTCAAACTAGAGATACCGGCGTGATCCTCAATGTTACGCCGACAGTAGGTACGGATGGCTTCACCATTGATTTGATTATGATGCCCCAGGTTGTGGAATTGGCCGACTGGATCGATTATGGAGCTTCGGTAACAGATCCCGGTGGAGTGCCGCGCCAAATCAGCATGCCTCAACCGATCTTTCATTCACGCTCCATCACCACCAGCATATCTATTTGGGATGGCCAAACCGTGGTGATGGGTGGTTTGATCACCGAGCAACATTCTACCACCGTAGATAAAATTCCCTTCCTAGGCGATATTCCTTTGATCGGTTACCTGTTTCAAAGCAAGACCAGCAACAGCATAAAAAAGAATCTACTTATTTTCGTTACTGCTAATCTGGTGGATCCAGCCGGCAACAAGATAAATAAATCGCCAATGGAAATGGCTGGCACTAGCCGGGTCAACACCCCTTAAAACACTAAGCTGATATCAGCTAGCCTTGTTATCGGAACAGCTCATAATTTCTCTATAAACGAGCAATGCTTTTTCTCATAGCTGATTGCCGTGTTGCCGCGTTCTGAATTTTACCTTGCTGCAAGGTTCCCAGCATGATTGCGCAACGACTTCTTTTAATTGACGCCTTAAACCTTATATACCGCGCCTTTTATGCGATCGCCGGCTTAAGCACCTCTGCCGGGCGCCCAACCAATGCCATCTATGGATTTATTAAAACCTTGGCGCTTTTAGAACGGATCTGGCAGCCAGCCTATTGGTTGGTGGTTTTTGATGGTGGACTGCCACCGGAGCGTTTAGCTTTACATCCCAGCTATAAGGCCCAGCGACCGCCTATGCCCGCGGCGTTACATGCCCAAATACAGCCTTTAGAGGATTACCTTGATGCTGCGCGTATCCCGCGCCTGCGCTTGGATGGCAAAGAGGCTGATGACCTTTTGGCCTCAGCGGCTGTCCGTGGCGCAGCCGCAAACTGTGAAGTATTGGTAGTCTCTAGCGATAAAGATCTTATGCAAATCGTAAGCGAGCGCGTAGCCTTGCTGGCGCCCGGTAAGGCCAGCGAAAAGATCGGACCGGCCCAGGTCCAACGCCGCACCGGAGTACGCCCTGATCAAATAGTCGACTGGTTGGCTATGATCGGCGATAACGCCGACAATATTCCTGGCGTTCCCGGCGTCGGTGCCAAGACGGCGGCGCGCTGGCTAAATCAATGGGGCTCCTGGACAAATATCTGGCAACATCTGAAGGAATTAAAACCTGATAAACTGCGCGCAGCGCTAAGCGAGCACGAAGAGAGCGTTCTGCGCAACATCAACTTGATCCGCCTGCAACAGGATTTAGAATGTTTTGCGGCGCTGGAATCATTAAGACGGCAGCCCGCGGATCGGCCGCGCCTGCAAGCCCTGTTTCAAGAATTAGAGTTTTATTCGCTAGCCAATAAGCTCAACGAATCAACCCTGCTCTGATCTAGCCAGTGACGCCGGACGCTTATGCCTCAAGCAATGCGTTATGGTTTGAGAGTGCAGGCAAGCAATATTTTTGTGGATATTCGCCGATAAATACCCAATAAGCCCAGCTGGCACTAGAAAATCGAATGGCTTACATCGGCAGCCTTTATTGCAATATTAAGTCATGATCGCACACCGCCCGGCTAAAATATTTTTAGCGCTTATAGGTTTATTAGCGCTGTTTGCCGTTGGGCTTAGCCTGCGGCGAGTGGTCCTGCAATCGCAATACGCGCTATACCAGCAAGAGTTGCCATTCAATCTGGAAAGCGCTCTTGAATTTCGCTACGTCGGCATGCTGTTTGCGGGCCAGCCCCTGCCGGTGATCGATAGACAAATTCAGGCGCCAGAAGGCCTTGTCGTCAAGGAGACATATACCATTGGAGCTGAATATTTCTACGCGTTAGCAGCCAAGCTGTTTCCCGCAAAGATGAATTTATCCGAACGGGTGCGCTGGATAGCAGCCGGCTGGTTTTGCTTAGGCATTCCTTTGTTAAGCCTATGGTTATGGATCTGGCTGAAATCAGGCTGGGCAGCCGCAGTCGGCGGCATGTATTATGCCGTCGCGCTGCCTGCCATCATGCGCTCAACAGGGCAAGAATTATCGCATGAGAATTTTGCTCTGCCCATCTTAATTGGCCATCTGGCCCTTAACGCTCTAGCGGCCAAGCGACCACAAAATCCGATTTGGGCCATCCTGGCGGCGGCCTTATTGGGTTGGGCGCTCACTGCCTGGGATTTGATTCAGTATTACATCGCTATTTGGGTGGTGCTTCATTATGGCCGGGTTGTTGGTCCTAGCTATTTTAAATTAGCATGGCGGCGACAACAATGGGGCATTATCTTGATAGTTCTTACAGCTGTCGGCCTAATGAATCCTTATTTAAAAGCCCATGGGTTTCTGGCTTCGCCGACGATGCTGCTGGCCTACGGAATCGGCCTCGGCATATTGATACAACAAGCCTGGCCAAAATGGAACGGGCTGGCATGCCGAATGACCATCGCGCTGGCCGCCTTGCTCCCACTTGTGCTGGGATACTGGCTCCTGCAAACTTATCCGGCAGCCTACAGCCATTTTGGAGAGCTGTTGCTGGCGAAGCTGCGTTTTTTAAACCAGAAGCCAGCCGATCCTGCGCTGCTGACCTTTGCCCAACGGATTCTTTGGTCGCCAGCTTTACATTCCGCAAATTGGCCATTGACAATAACCTTGTTTCCTGCCACACTACCTTTGTTCGGACTGATCCTGATCATCATTGGTTGTCAGGCTCGTTGGCGTTCTAATCCTGAAATCATCCAGCTACTATGGTTTAGCGGCCTTTCGCTTCTAACGTACTTTCTTTTTGTGCGTTTTCATGTTTTTCTGATTATTGCTTTAGCCGCTTTGCTGGGATGGACCGCCAGCTGGGCAACGGAAAGGAAATGCAACGAGCCGACCCACGGCAGGCGCAACATAACAACCATAATATTACGTAGTACGGTATTGCTATTCTTACTGGTTGGTATCGGGGTGGAAGCTGGAAACGTCTTGCGCGCGCCAGCCCGTTGGGGCAGTGAACCGAAATATCTAATACAGAAACAGGAATTAGTGCAGTGGTTAAGAGCAAATGATGTCAAGGGGCCAGTCCTGGCAAATTTTGGCATCAGTGCCTACATGCTAGCCTATGCCGATTGCTCTATCATATTACATCCAAAATTCGAGTCGCCCGAAATTCGTAGTCGCGTCCAAGCTTATGGCGAGGCTTTGTTTAAATCCAACGAAAGTAACTTCCGAGATTGGGCCGATCAGCATGCTGCTAGCTGGTACGTATATGCGTTGGGAGAATTTGCGGCAGCGCATCCGGATCTGCAGATGCGCTACTGCGTCAATGCTCTGCAGCCGTCGACGACAGCAGCGGCGCGCCTATTCGAATACCAGCCTGATGACCTGCGTTATTTCCAGTGGTTATGGGGCAATTCTAAATATCGGGTTTATCGAATTATTCGCCGGACTGATGAATTACAAGCGGAACGCCAAGCCGGCATGGCCGAGGAAGCTTTGGCGCGCGGCCAGCTGCAGGATGCTGAAATGCAGGCAACCTTAGCCTTACTTTATGATCCGCATGCTAAGCGCGCCCAGCAGGTATTGTTGCATATTGGCTCATTGCAGGAGCAAGGCATCCACTAATCACCATGGTTTACAGATGAAGCGCTTAGCAAATACCGAAGATTTGATTGATGCAACTCAGCTATGAAACCTGTTCGTCATAACCTGCCAGCGCCAAAACGCACGATTCAACTATGTCTTACCGGCGGTATAGCCTGCGGTAAAAGCCTGGCAGGTGATATGCTAAAAACACTCAAAGTGCCAGTTATCGATGCCGACCAGGTTTGCCGTGACTTGATGCAATCCAACAAGGCGCTGCTTAAACGCCTGATCGCGCTCTTTGGCAAAGCAGTCCTGGGAGCCAATGGTAAAATCGACCGCGCCGCCTTGGGACGATTGGTGTTTGCCGATACGAAAAAATTAAATACCTTAAATCGCTTGGTCCATCCTCAAGCTAGACGCAACATAGAAAGCTGGCTTAAAGAGCAATCTGGCGACCGCCAGCGTATTGTCGCCGTGCTCGTGCCTCTGGTCTATGAGGCACAATGGGAGAGGAAATGGGATAAGATTATCTGCGTGAGCGCGCCAATAACCATGCAGATCGCGCGCCTGCGCCAGCGCGGATTGACCGCAGCAGCAGCCAAGGCGCGCATAGCTGCCCAATGGCCTGTGACGAAGAAAATGCTCCGGGCCGACTACGTAGTCTTTAACAGCGGAACGCCAGAATATATGCGGCGACAACTCATCAGCATAATTAAAGATATCACGCAACATATGGAGAAATAGCATGGAAGACCATCATAGACCAAACAACAATACCCGACGGTTGCGCGGCGAGCGCATGAAGCGCAACAATTCAGGGAGAACACCTATGTCAAAAATATATATGGAATCTTCGGGAACAGGCCGCGGCGGCAATAGCGGCCGACCCAGTGCAGCGCTAGCACGGGAACAATCAAACCCAGTCGATAGGCCGCTAACTGCTGCCGCCGCCAACGAAAACAGCACCCCGGCGCCTGCAGCAGAGGAACACCAGCCCCAAAACAGCACGCAAGTTATGCATCTTTTCGATCTCCAACAAAAAGCTGTTCCTGAGCTCCATAGCTTAGCCGACAGCTACGGGCTGGTTGACTTGGGCGCCCTACGCAAACATGAATTGATCTTTGAAATCTTGAAAGTTCATGCTCGCCAGAACGGCGCTATTTTCGGCAAGGGAGTCCTAGAGATTTTATCGGACGGCTTTGGTTTCCTCAGGTCGCCTTACTACAATTATTTGCCTTGCCCCGAAGATATTTACGTGTCGCCATCTCAGATCCGCAGGTTCGCCTTGCGTACCGGCGACCTAGTGGAAGGGGAAATCAGATCTCCGAAAGATAAGGAACGTTTTTTCGCGCTCTTGCGGGTGGAAAAAGTCAATGGCGACGATCCGGAAAAATCGCGTGGCAAAGTGCCATTCGAAAATCTGACGCCGCTGTTTCCGCAGAAACGCTTTTTGTTGGAGCGGGAAGCACTGGAAATATCCATGCGGGTGATGGATATCTTTACGCCCATTGGCATGGGCCAACGCGGCTTGATCGTGGCGCCGCCGCGGACCGGCAAAACAGTGCTGCTGCAGAAAATAGCCAACAGCATTTCCGCTAATCATCCTGATGTGCACTTGATAGTCTTGCTGATTGACGAACGCCCAGAAGAGGTTACTGATATGATCCGCAATACCAAGGCGGAAGTTTTAAGTTCCACCTTCGATGAGCCGCCCGAACGCCATATTCAGGTAGCCGAAATGGTCATTGAAATGGCCAAGCGTATGGTTGAATGCGGCCGAAATGTAGTCATCCTATTGGATAGTATCACCCGCCTAGCACGCGCTTATAACACCCTGGAGCCACATAGTGGTAAAATCCTCTCCGGCGGCGTGGATTCCAATGCCCTGCATAAGCCCAAGCGCTTCTTTGGGGCAGCCCGTAATATTGAAGATGGCGGCAGCCTCACGATAATTGCTACCGCCTTGGTGGATACTGGCAGCCGCATGGATGAAGTGATCTTTGAGGAATTCAAAGGCACGGGCAATATGGAGTTAAGCTTAGACCGCCATCTGGTTGATAAACGGATCTTTCCGGCAATCAATATCGAGAAATCCGGCACGCGTAAAGAGGAGCTCCTGCTGCATCCCGATGAATTAAGTAAAGTCTGGATTTTACGCAAAGCCTTAAACGGCGTGCCGCCGGTCGAGGCCATGGAACTTGTAGTAGCGCGCTTAAAGAAAAATAAAAGTAATGTTGAATTTCTTATGTCGCTGCATGAATAATCCTGCCGCGCTTTAGCGCGGGCCGGCTAGCCTAGCCAACTATAAGAAAAGATACAACATGCCAATTCGTGAATATCAGGCTCAGGACCTAAAGCATGCTTGCCCAAAGTGCCAAACGGTTTTTGAGCGCCTGGAACGTTTGGCGCAACCGCCCCTTAAACATTGTCCGGAGTGCGGAACGCCCTTACGACGCTTGATTTCACGGCTCAGCCACGGCGCATCGCGTAGCAACTTCGATGATCGAGCCAAATCAGCCGGCTTTCATAAGTTAAAAAAACTGAGCCGCGGCGAATATGAAAAGCTATATTAAAGCTTAAAAAACGAATAATCAGCTAAGACCAGCTCGCTCTAGGCTGATTACCTATTCTAGCCCAATTATTTATGAGCGATTTCCGATATTTATTCGGTCCGGTGCCCTCACGCCGTTTCGGTCGTTCCTTGGGCATAGATCTGCTCCCTTTAAAAACTTGTACTCAGGATTGCGCCTTCTGCGAAGTGGGCTTAACCACCAACTGCACGCTGCAGCGCAAAGAGTATGCTCCTGTGGCAGCCGTCTTGGACGAACTGGAATCTTGGTACGCCCGGAAAGAGCCGGCGGATTTTATTACCTTAGCAGGATCCGGCGAGCCAACTCTGCATTCCCGTTTCGGAGAGATCCTTGATTTTATTGCCGCGAAACATACAGCACGCTCAGCGCTATTGACCAATAGCACACTGCTATTTTTGCCGGAAGTCCGCCGGGATGCCGCCCGCGCCGACGTAGTGAAAGCAACTTTATCTGCTTGGGATCAACAATCTTTTGTCGCCATATCGCGCCCACATCCAGATTTACGCTTCGAATGGATCCTAGATGGCCTGCGCCGCTTGCGCGCTGAATATAACGGTGCCATCTGGCTGGAGGTTTTTATCGTGCCAGGCATAAATGCGGCTAAAGCGCAAATTCGTAAGATCGCGGCCCTGGCCCAAAGCATCCAACCGAACCGGATCCAATTGAACACAGCTCTGCGCCCGACCGCTGATCCTCATGTACTAGCGATCGATGAAGCGACTCTGCAAGAATTAGCGCTCTTATTCTCACCGGCGGCTGAAGTGATCGCGCGCTTCTCGCCCGCCAACCAGGCAATGGCGCGCACCGACCCAGCGGCCATCGTGGCGCTGCTCAAACGGCGCCCCTGCACGCTCCTTGATATAGCCCAGGTCTTTGCCCTCACTGAGGCCGAGGCCCAACTGCTCTTGAATCAATTGAGCAGCTCTGGCCAAGTGCACACCGAGATGCGGGCGGGCAAAGTCTTTTATCGCGGCAGGCACCGCATCAAGTGATGATGACTGCCGTCAGGTTATCGGAAGCAAAATGTGGGTTAAGCGCACCCGTTTCCGGATCCACCAGTTTGCTTAAATAGGCTTCAATTTTGCGTTCGTATTCAGTTTCGCGCTCGCGATCGCTTAACCATTGGCGCACCGATAATAAACTGTGTTCGCCAGACTCGGCCTCGGCGACACTGACATAACGGTTAGCCGCTGCGGCGTCCAAAAAACGCCTCAGCACTCGCATGAATTCGGCATTTTGTAATACGCCGGCGGGCAGCCATTTTTCCAGCTGTCCCGCTATTTGGATTTTATAATCCAGCATTTCCTTTTCTTCAAGATCAGCCAAGTCATTCATCGAATGGCTGTTAAACATCTCTAAACCAACCATGCCAGCACTAAAGATATCCGATTGCGCCAAACCGGGTTCGCGCCGATGAATTTCCGGCGCCATATACAGTGGGCTACCGAGCAGGATATTAACCTGTTCACCAAGCCGGGCAGCCCGGCCAAAGTCCACCAGTTTTACCATGCCCTGAATATCCAACATAATATTAGCCGGCTTAACATCGCCGTGAATAAAACCATTATCGTGTAAGTCAGCCAAGCCGCGGAGCACATTACGCAGGATGTACAGCACGGCGCCGGGCTGGAAACTAAGCCTTTGATCATCCTGTCGAAAAATTGTGCTGAAAAAATCCGACCATTCTTCGTCGCTACAACGCGGCCGGGCAATTTCCAGATGTTTGCCATCCAGCAGAAATTGGAGATCCACTCCGTCTACCGCCTGCATGAGCATATAGCCAATGCCATTGCATTCCTCGTAAAAATCTCGAGAAACCAGATTGCCGTTATTGATCGGCTGCAGCAATGAAATCTGCGAGGCGATGCGGCCCATATCGGTCCAATATTTGGCGGCACTGGAATAAATGGCTGGATCAAATAGTTTTAGCGCATGTTGGGTGATACAGCCCCGCGCGCCATGGCGGTTCACAAGAAATACCACGCCCTGGCGACCATGACCCAATTCCTTGACGAATTGATATGATACCGGATAAGGAATCGCCCGTGAGCGGATCAAAGTCTGATAGTTGCTGATCAGTTCAGCAAATTGCGGATCGGCGGGCGGCTGATCCGACGTTAACGAGGATAACCGTGAAGCAACCCTTTGGGTGGACGAATGTTCCAAAACAATGGTTTCGATCTGATCAATAGGGTTCATGTAGGCCATTATAGATTATCTGAGCTACTCGGCAATCACGATCTCAGATGGCCTGAGCATTCAAATGGCGCGGAGCGCCACCAGGGGGATCCTGGCCAGATCATTAGCGGCCCTCAGGCCAATCAGCTGGCCGCCTAAGCAAGGGCTTTAGATCATATAAATAATAGTGTCATATCGACCAGGCTCTCAAAAGCATTTTTTTGACAAGCCTAGCGGCCCGTGCTAGATTTACTCTAGCGTATTCATGCTGCCCATGCAGACAAGGCAGTATAGACCTAGGGAAGTTCCACCCATGCCTATTCGATGGATATTCAATAAGATCATCGGCACCAAGCATCAGCGAGATTTAAAGAAACTATGGCCGCTGGTGGAGCGCATCAATGTCTGGGAGAAGGAATATCAGGCTCTTTCTGAAGCTGCCTTAAGATCCAAGACAGCTGAATTCAAGGAACGCCTGGCCGGCGGCGCGACCCTGGATAGCCTGATGTGCGAAGCCTATGCGGTTATCAAAAATGCTTGTCGCCGCCTACAGGGGACTAAGTTCACGGTATGCGACCATGAGATGATCTGGGACATGGTGCCTTTCGATGTGCAGTTGATCGGCGGCATCGCTCTACATCATGGTAAGATCGCCGAGATGGCCACTGGCGAAGGCAAGACCCTAGTAGCAACCATGCCGCTCTATCTTAATGCGTTGACTGGCCAAAACGTGCATCTGGTTACGGTAAATGACTATCTGGCCCGCCGCGATTCCCAGTGGATGGGGCTAGTCTATCAATATCTTGGCCTGACTGTCGGCTGCATTCAAAACCAAATGAATTCCGAAGAGCGCCGGGCCGAATATGCCAAAGATATCACCTATGGCACCAACAGCGAATTTGGGTTCGATTATCTGCGCGATAACGGCATGGCCTATACTCCAGAAGACATTGTCCAACGCGAGCATAGCTACGCGATTATTGATGAGGTGGATAGCATATTGGTTGACGAGGCCCGGACGCCCTTAATTATTTCCGGTCCGGCGCCCGTATCTAGCCACCGCTACGCGGAGATGGCGCCCTTGGTGGAACGGCTGGTCCGCAAGCAGCGTGATCTCTGTAACCAAATAATCCAGGAAGCCAAAGAAGCCATCGAACAGGGCAATATTGAAAGGGCCAAGTTGCGGCTTTATCAGGTCCGCCATGGCATGCCCAAAAACAAACAGCTCTTGCACATGCTGGAAGATACCTCCACCCGCAAGTCATTAGAGCAAATAGAAAACGCCATGTTGACCGACATGCGCAAGGAGCAGGCCCGGGCGCTCCGCGAGGCAATGTATTTCACCATTGATGAACGCGGCCATGATGCAACCCTAACCGAAAAGGGCTGTGAAACCCTTAGCCCTTCTGATCCTAATGCCTATGTGCTGCCCGATCTAGTAGTGCAGCTGGCCGAGCTGGAGAAAGACACCGAGCTTTCTAACCAAGCCAAACTGGAAAGGCGCCAGAGTTTGCAAAGCGCATTCGCCGAAAAGAGCGAGCGTATTCACAATGTAGATCAGTTGATTCGCGCTTACTCGCTGTATGAAAAAGATGTGGAATATGTCGTACAGAACAATCAGGTATTGATCGTGGATGAATACACCGGGCGTATTTTGCCAGGCCGCCGCTGGAGCGATGGTCTGCATCAGGCCATCGAGGCCAAAGAGGGCGTCAAAATCGAACGCGAAACTCAAACCTTGGCCACAATCACCATCCAAAACTATTTTCGTTTATATCAAAAACTGGCCGGCATGACCGGAACAGCGGAAACCGAAGCCAATGAATTCCGTGATATTTACAGGCTGGATGTGCTGGTCATCCCCACCAATCGACCGATTCGACGCGTGGATAACAACGACCTCATCTACCGGACCCGCCGAGAAAAATATAAGGCGATTATTGATGAGATCGCTACTTGTCATCACAATGGCCAACCGATCCTCGTCGGTACGATCTCGGTAGAAACCTCGGAGCTGATCAGTCGTATGCTCAAGCGAGAGAGCATTCCGCACAATGTTTTAAATGCTAAAAACCACGAACGCGAAGCTGAAATCGTCATGCGCGCTGGCCAGGCCGGCGCCGTGACTATTGCCACCAACATGGCCGGCCGAGGCACCGATATCAAACTTGGTCCGGACGTGGTCCACCTGCCCAAGAACATCATTGAATCCCATCTAGCCCTGAATCAACCTTATGAGGGCAAACTTTTAAGAGACTGGCTGCGCCAGACCCCGAGCGGGCTGCATGTCATCGGTTCCGAGCGCCATGAATCCCGGCGCATTGACCGCCAGTTACGCGGCCGTTGCGCCCGACAGGGTGATCCTGGCTCCTCGCGATTTTACGTATCGTTGGAAGATGATCTCATGCGCCTGTTCGGATCAGACCGCATTTCGGGCATCATGGCCAAAATGGGCATTGAGGAAGGTCAACAATTAGAGCATCCCTGGCTGAACCGATCCATCGAGACGGCCCAACGGCGCGTGGAACAACATAATTATTCCATCCGTAAGCGGACCTTGGAATATGACGATGTTATGAATAAACAGCGCGAGATAATTTACAGCTTCCGTGGTGAGATCGTGCGCTCCGCCAATGTGCGTGAACATTTGCTAGATATCGTTGCCGATATGATAGAATCGCGGGCAGAAGAAGCCCTGGCCGACGATGAGGCGCGAGATGCCTTTCTAACTTGGCTGAATGGAATCTTTCCAATTGCCCTGCGCCCGCTCGATCTGCAAGAAAAACAGCTGGATGCCGAGAAATTAGCCAAGCTAGCGTTTGATCGAATCAAACAAGCTTATGAGCTGAAGGTGCAACTGGAAGACGAAAAAACCTTGCCGAGTATGGAACGCTATATTTTCCTGCATTCCATCGACACCCTCTGGCAGGATTATCTGCGTAATATTGACCACCTCCGCCAAGGAGTCAGCCTGCGAGCCTATGGTCAACAAGATCCCTTGGTGGAATACAAGCGCGAAGCCTATGCCATGTTTTCCTCGCTCATGGATAACATCAAAATTGAGGTCGCGCAGAAAATGTTCCGTTCTGCTACATCACTACAAGCATTTGAACGGATGATGACCACCCTGCCACGCCAAATGGTTCATAATCAGGTTTCTGCACTGAGCGAAGCTGCGCGGCAAAGCGCCGCCGGCGGCGCTGACCAACTGCCGAGAAGCGCAGCGGCTGGCTCAACAGCGCTAAGACAACGCACCGGACCAAAGATTGGGCGTAACGATCCATGCCCTTGCGGCAGCGGCAAAAAATACAAAAAATGTTGTGGATCCGCATGATTCATTGGCGCTGGCGGAATATCGCAAAAAAACCTGAATTGGCCGCGATGCTTTCCGGTCTGTTGCTCTTTGCCGCTTTTCCGCCATTGGCATGGAATGCCGCCGTTTGGGTAGCCCTGGTGCCTCTGCTAGTTGTCGCCGCGCGCCAGCCAGCGGGGACATCATTTCGCGCCGGCTTAGGTGGCGGACTGGCGTTCTGGTGGCTTTCCATTGCTTGGTTAGCACGAGCATCTGGGGCGGGCTGGCTATTGCTCGGCCTGTATTGCGCCTTATTTATCGCAGTATTTTCTATGTTAAGCTCTCTGATTTTAAGCTGCCGCAAGGGCCGGCCTAATCTAGAGACGCTGCTTACGCTTTTTATTATCCCAGCAATCTGGGTGGGCTTGGAATATATCCGGGCCACTCTGTTTACCGGCTTTCCTTGGAACCAGCTGGGCGTAGCTCTAGCCAGCGCCTTGCCTTTGATTCAATGCGCCGAATGGGGAGGCGTTTATGCCGTCTCCTTCCTGGTGGCATTTATTAACACGGCCTTGGCCTTGTTTTGGATCAAGTTCAACCAGACACCCCGGCCGGCCTGGTGGCGAATGGCTTGGCCCCTGGCCGCCGGCCTCAGCCTGCTGCTCTTGGTTTGGATGCACGGATCCAGCGCAATCAGGCGTGTACAAAGTCAAGCTGGGGGGACCCTGCGAGTAGCTTTAGTGCAATTAAATATACCTCAGTTTGAAAAATGGGCCGCTGAATATGGCGCGGCGATCGAAGCACGCCTGCAGCAAATCACCAGTAGCGCCATTCAACGCCATAATCCCGAATTGGTGGTATGGCCCGAAACAGCCGTACCCGCCTTCGTCCGTGGATGCCCCTCCACCGAAGAGCTGATTGCCAACCTGCTGAAAGCTGGCGTTCCAATTCTGGTCGGCGCCATGGACTATGCAGAAAATGGCGCAGAGCTGCGTTATTTCAATAGCTCATTTCTGTTCGAGCCCGAACAGGGACTGACTCAAAAATACGAAAAACAACATCTAGTAATTTTTGGTGAATATGTTCCCTTGAGCCACGTCTTACCATTTCTGCGTTGGCTAACGCCCATTGAAGAAAGCTTTACAGCTGGAACCATTCAAACCATCTTTCGACTAGGCTCAACTCACAAGACATTTGCGGTGCTGATTTGCTTTGAGGATACCGTGGCCGCGCTGGCTCGGAATGCCGTGCGCGCTGGTGCGCGCCTGATCATTAACCAAACCAATGATGCCTGGTTCGATCCGTCTTGGGCGTCTCGTCAACATATGCTTCAAGGTATATTCCGGTGCATCGAAAACCGTACCCCCTGCGCGCGCTCAACTAACACCGGCATCACTTGTTTCATTGACCGCGTCGGCAAAGTATCCAAGATGCTGCCCCCCGGGCATGTTCCTAACACGCCGCCGGCCTGCACGGCCCAAACAATCATCCTGCCCGATCCTGAAATGCCCTTAACCGCTTATACGATCTATGGCGACCTATTCGCACAAATCTGCCTATTGGGCGCAACGTTAGCACTGCTGATGGCCGGCTGGATCCGGTTGTACAAAAAACGCTTGAGCATTAAATGCTGAAAAATCAAATGAAGTTGCTGCTTGACAAGGTCTTGGAATTAATGCTATTGCATTTTGGCATTTATAAATCTCCTCATCTTAAGCATCTCTTTTATCCGCTTGGCAACTCCAACCTTCAAAATGGTTCTTCGCGATGACCGCGCGCGTACATATCCTAGTGAAGGGCCGCGTTCAAGGAGTCGGTTTCCGATTCACATGCCGACAGCTAGCGCGGCGGCTGGGGCTATATGGTTGGGTTAAAAATTTGCCTGATGGCAGCGTTGAAATCGTCGCCGAAGGCCCGCCAGATATCTTGAACCAAATGTTGACTTGGAGTCGCCAAGGCCCAGCTGGCGCTTACGTAACTGACTGGCAGGCGAATCCGCAGCCGCCGAGTGGGAGCCTAGACACCTTTGATATCCACTTTTAATAAATAGGAATAGTTTTTATGAATATGCCTAAGAAATCTCCGGAACCTTTACAAGATCGCGTGATGCAGATTTTGCTTACAGCGCGCAATCAACCACTGCGCGAGGCCCAGATCGCCGCCAGGCTGGGCCTGCGCGGCGGAGCGCGTAAGCGACTGTTCTTACTGTTGAACGCCCTGGTTCAGGCAGGAGCCATAGTTCGCATTCGACATGATCATTACTTGCTAGGCCAACCAGCTGATTTGGTCACTGGGACCATATATATTCTGCGCTCGGGCGATGGTTGGGTAGAGCCCTTGGACGGCTCAGCGGACCTGTTCATCCCGCGGAACAACTTGAGCACGGCTCTGCCACACGATCGGGTGGTAGCGCGAGTGGACCCTAGCCAAACCGCGCCGGGTCGGCGACTAACTGGTAAGGTTATCCGTATTCTCGAACGATCTAGCAAGGCTTTAACCGGCACGTTAAAAGCGACCTCAAAATTTCATTATGTGGTACCTATTGACCCAGCCTATACCCAGGCTTTTTATGTTCCGGACGCCAAGGGTGCTAAAGTGAACGATCGAGTGGTTATCCAGTTCACCGAATGGTCGAATCGGCATGTTAATCCAGAGGCTGAAATCATTGAGGTTTTGGGCCCAGCATCTCAACCGGCCTTGGATACGTTAGCAATTATTCGGCATTACGGCTTATCCGAGGAATTCCCGCCCGCCGTGCTTCGAGAGGCCGAAAGCTGTCAGGTATTAGCGAATAAACCAGGCGAACGCTGGGACTTGCGTAACCAATTCATTTTTACGATTGATCCAACTACAGCGCGCGACTTTGATGATGCCTTGTCGCTGGCTAGGGATAGCCAAGGCCGCCGCGTGTTGGGTATACATATTGCCGATGTAGCACATTTTGTAGTCCCCGGAAACGCTTTGGATGCTGAGGCGCGCCAGCGCGGCAATAGCGTATATCTGCCCGATAAAGTGCTGCCTATGCTTCCTGAGCAGCTTTCTAATAACCTCTGTAGTTTGCGGCCAGGGTTAGATCGACTTGCCTTCTCTGTTATGATTACCTATGACGCTTATGGCGTGCCTCTGCATACGGAGTTTGGACGAAGCATCATTCGTTCCCGACTGCGCCTAACATATGAACAGGCCTTGGCAGCCTTACAGAGCGGCACGATAGCTGATGGCCTCAATGCTGAGGCCTTAACCACGCTCCAGGCCATTCATGAATTGGCTCAGCAAATGCGCAAGCGGCGTTTTGCTCAACATGCGCTGGATTTAGATATCCCGGAATATGAAGTCATTATGGGACCCGATAGCATGATCCTGGATATCCGCCAGAACATAAACGATATTTCGCATCAGCTTATCGAGGAATGCATGGTTGCTGCAAATGAAGCGGTGGATCGCGAATTGAGCAGTCAGGGCTATGCCCTGCTGCGGCGTGTACATGAGCCGCCCGCGCAACCAAAGATTGAGCAGCTCTCTGCTCACTTAGCCGAAATGGGCTTCAAGGTCGCTGACCTTGCCAAGAGAAAGATCATGACCGCGTTTTTAAAATCGCTTAAAGGTCATCCGCTGGAATACGATGCTAAGTTGATGGTTTTAAAAAGCATGCAACGCGCAGTCTATTCGCCTGCATCCCTGGGTCATTTCGGGTTGGCCAAACGTTTTTATGCTCATTTTACTTCGCCGATCCGACGCTATCCTGACCTTGTCGCACATCGCATTCTAATCGCACGACTGGCGCGGCGCCGGAACCCTTATAGCCATAGCGAATTAAAGATGCTTGGCACACATTGTTCCGAAACAGAACAAACGGCCGATGCTGCCGAAAAGGCCTTATTAGAAATCAAGAAGTATCGTTTCTTGGAGCAACAGCTCCAGCAGCGGAAACCGCTGGTTTACGATGCTACCGTGGTTAAAGTTAAGAACTTTGGAATGTTCGTTGAGCTTATTCGTCTACAAATACAGGGTTTGGTGCATGTCTCCACTATCTCTAAGGGCTTTGTGCGCTACGATGCCCAGCGCGAAACTCTACGTGTCGGCACGCTTACCTACGCCTTTGGCGCGCGCGTAAAAGTATGTGTATCTCGCGTTGATTTTGATAAACGCCAAATAGACTTCGTTCTGGCTGAAGAAAAGGTAACCTATGCCAGGAATATTGATCGGCAGGGCTCCAAACATGCCCGAGCACGCCGCCCAAGGCCTTGAATAGGCCGCCGGCAGCCTATTATTGTCCCACGGCCCCCTGGTCTGGCTGGCCGATAGTAATTAAATATAGAGGCTGTTCTCCGCGCGGAATGGCCAGCGCCTTGCTAACCAATGCTTCATCAAAAGCACCCATAGGGACTGCGCCAAGCCCCAAGGCCACTGCTTGCAACTGTACGTTCTCAGCAATATGGCCTGCCTCCATGTAGATATACATCATGCCTCGTTGACCATATCTACGAGTCGTCCGCTCTGATACGGCGGCGAGCTATGCTTTCTTCAAGCGAGATCGAGCCTTGGGTTTTGGGTGCCGACAAAATTTTCAATTGTGCGTTCCTTTTATTTCCGCTTGAGTGATGCTGATCAAGATCGCCAACACCCCTATGCTTATAGTCGCCCAAATGCTCAAGTTTCGGACCATCTTAAATCGCTGCCCCCCGTTGAAGCCGGCTTAAACATATTGATTTTAAGATTTCATTGTGGAAGCATCGGTTTGTCAATATCGAAAAGCCGGTCGGTTTTTTTCTTTGATTGAATGCCCTGACTGCTGTATGCTTTCTGCCAATCTAAGCATTGATTTTACGGGCACGGACAAGAAACTAGAGCATTTTATCCCATGAGAGCATTATCGGGCATTCAGCCTTCCGGCCGGCTACATTTGGGCAATTATTTCGGCATGATGAAGCCAGCTTTGGAATTACAAGAACAAGGCGAGGCCTTTCTCTTTATCGCCGATTACCATGCCCTTACCTCGCTCAACGATCCAGAGCTTCTGCGCGCAGCCACTCGTGAGGTGGCCTTAGATTTTCTAGCCTGCGGATTAAATCCTGAAAAAACCGTCTTTTATCGCCAGAGCGATGTACCGGAAATACAGGAATTAGCCTGGTTATTGGCGACTGTAACCCCGATGGGCTTATTGGAGCGCTGTCATTCCTACAAGGACAAAGTGAGCCGCAGCATTCCTGCCAGCTTAGGATTATTTGCCTATCCTGTATTGATGGCAGCGGATATTCTAGCCGTGCAGGCTGATGTGGTTCCGGTAGGACAAGATCAAAAACAACATGTGGAGGTTGCACGCGATATCGCAGCAAAATTCAACTTGAAATTTGGCGCGGTTTTCAAAATACCCGAACCTGTCATTCGTTCATCCGTAGCCGTTGTGCCTGGCGTAGACGGGCAAAAAATGTCTAAATCATATAACAATACCATTGAGCTGTTTGGCTTGCCGATGGCAATGCAAAAAGCCGTTATGCGCATTGTTACCGATAGTAAATCGGTCGCCGATAAAAAAGATCCCGATCGCTGTAATGTCTTTGCGTTATATAAGCTCTTTGCCACGGATGCCGAAATAAACGCCATGGCCGAACGCTATCGCGGCGGTGGGCTGGGTTATGGCGAGGCAAAAAAAATATTGACGGAGCGGATACAAGAATATTTTGCGCCGTTGCGTACACGGCGCGCCGCTCTTCAGGAACAACCGGAGCGCTTAGAAAAAATTTTACAGCAGGGCGCGGCGCGGGCCCGCGCCGAGATTCAAAAAACCTTGCAGGCAGCACGCCGCGCCATAGGATTAGAATAATGACCCTGCCAATCAAGGACGATTATAAGATCAAGCTGGATATCTTCGAAGGGCCTCTGGATCTGCTGCTCTATCTTATTAAAAAAGATGAGCTGGATATTTACAACATTCCCATTGAGCTGATCGCCCGCCAATATATGGAATATCTGGGGCTGATGCGTATGCTGGATTTAAATATCGCCGGCGATTTTCTGGTCATGGCCGCAACCCTGATGATGATCAAGAGCCGTATGCTCCTGCCGCTGGAAGAACGTCCCGACCTCGAACCCGAAGAGGAAGATCCGCGTTGGGATCTAGTGCGCCAACTTATTGAATACAAGAAATTTAAGGAAGCGGCCGGCAGCCTCCAGGAAAGGGAGCTGCTCCAAAGTAACATGTTCGGCCGCGGCACTGATGAAGTCGCGGTGGAACGCGAGCCAAGCATCAGCATTGGCGATGTAACTATTTTTGATCTGATTGCCGCCTTCAACGAAAGTTTAAAGCGGGTGCAAGTCGACGAAATCGGCGAAGTATTCGCACCGACATGTACCGTCGCGGATAAAATCGCTATGATCCTGGAACGAATACGCCAGGAAGAACGGATCGTGTTCTCCGCTTTATTTGCAAGCGCCGGTTCACGACATGAAGTGATCTGTATGTTCTTGGCATTGCTGGAGCTGGTGCGCCTGCGTCAGATCAGCGCCAAGCAGAATGGGGCCTTCGGCGAAATCATTGTGCTGCATATGGCCAGTTGACCTTTGATGGTTGTTTTACACTAAGGAAAAATTAACTATGACCTCAGCCGCGCCTACGCTCGAATTAAAACAGGTTGTGGGCGCCATGTTATTTGGCTCACGCCGGCCGGTGACAGCCGCAGATATGCGCCGCGTGTTAGTGGAGGTGGCGGAAAACCATCCTGCTGAAGCTCGTTTGTTTGCCACGGTCGGCGAACAAGATATCCTAGCAGCTTTAGAACAAATCAAAGTGGATTTAGCCGAGCGTCATATTGGAGTACGACTGATGGAGGTGGCGGGAGGTTTTCGCTTTCAAACCGACGCTGCTTGCGGACCATGGTTAAGACACCTGTTAGATATCGGCAAGCCCAGCCGTTTATCTCGACCAACTTTAGAAACCCTGGCCATTATTGCCTATCGCCAGCCGGTTACGCGTGCGGAAATTGAAGCTGTCCGCGGCGTTAGCGTGGACACTATCGTGCGCAACTTATTGGAATTGCAATTGATTCGCATCGTTGGTCGCAGCCCCTTGCCAGGACGCCCCTTACTGCATGGTACGACCCAGCTATTTCTGGAACATTTCGGCCTGAAAAGCTTGCAAGAATTGCCGGGTATTGAGCAATTATGTCGGCGTGCAAATGAATATAAACACAGCCAACAAACCGCCCCCGCGGCGGCGACACAGCCGACCGAATCAGGCGAACGCGATTCCCAAGATCCTATTGAATCGCCCAACGCTTCCATCGATAACAGCGCCAGGCCAAGCGTGGCGAACGATCAGGCCGTTGACCCAGAAACTCTCGATACCATAACCTCAGCTGAATCAGCGGAGAATGCCCCAGTAACCCAACCCGAAGATGCAGTAAAGGAAAACCATGAGCACGACCTTAACAACGCTCCGTAATATGATTAACCGACTGGATGATCAAATCGTCCGTCTTTTAAATCGGCGCGCCGCGGTCGCCTTACGCATCGGCAAATGGAAGCAAGCCAACGCCAGCGAGATCTATGTTCCCGCGCGCGAGAAGATCGTGTTGAATCGTGTGCGCAAGGCTAACCAGGGCCCGCTCAGCCAAACCTCCTTGGCCATGATTTATCGAGAGATAATGTCATCAGCGCTGGCGCTGGAGCAGCCAATGCGCATAGCCTTCCTGGGCCCGCCGACAACCTTTACTCATCAGGCCGCCCGACTATGCTTTGGCAGCAGTGTAGATTTTGTGGCCTGTGAAACCATCGATGATATTTTTGATGAGGCTACTAAGCGTCAGGTGGAATATGGCGTTGTGCCGATCGAAAACTCAACGGAAGGAGCCATCACCCATACCTTGGATAAATTTATCGGAACGCCACTAAAAATTAGCGCGGAAATCTATTTACGGGTAGCCCATCATCTGATGGCGCGCTGCCCGACTCAACCGCTACGGCGTATCCTCAGCAAGCCAGAGGTGTTTGGACAATGTCGGAATTGGTTGCGTGCGGAGATGCCAGCCGCAGAGTTGGTCCCAGTTTCCAGCACGGCCAAAGCAGCTGAGATCGCCGCCCGCGAGAAAAATAGTGCGGCCATCGCCGGCGCCATGGCTGCCGAGATGTATCGCTTAAAAATCATAGCCTCCGACATCCAAGATTATAGCAGCAACACAACCCGCTTTTGGGTGATCGGTCACTCTTATGGCAAGCCCACTGGAGATGATAAAACTTCTCTGATGTTCGCGGTCAAACATCGCGCCGGATCCTTATATCGCGCATTGGGCGCATTCAAGAAACACGGGATCAATATGACAAAGATAGAATCCCGCCCCAGTAAGCTTAAGGCCTGGGAATACTTGTTTTTTGTGGATATCGAGGGACACGCCGACGAGCCCAATGTCGGCCGCGCCTTACAAGATCTGGAAAAACATTGCTTGCTGGTATCAGTTTTAGGGGCCTATCCCCGCGCCGTCGAGATAACCAAATAAAGCTGCGGTCTATAAAAAATCATCGCGCAAGATCATGTCCCTATAAATAGTTTAGAGCCACAAAAACCATATGCAAACCATTGCACATCAGTGGATATCAACGTTAGGCCGATATGAGCCAGGCAAGCCGCTGGAAGAGTTAGCTCGCGAATATGGTTTTGAATCGCTGGATGATATCATCAAGCTAGCTTCCAATGAAAATTCTCTGGGACCAGCCCCGCGAGCTATTCGCGCCATGCAAAAAATGGCCGCACAGATGCATCGCTATCCCGACGGTGGCGCCCACGCACTACGCCAGGCCCTGGCGGCCAAGTTAAATATATCGCCGGAACAAATCCTACCAGCCAATGGCAGCAATGAAATCATTGAGCTGATTGGACACATTTTTCTTGGCCCGGGTTTGGAAATGATCATGGCCGATCGCGCCTTCGCTATCTTTCACCTAGCGGCGGCCCTCTGCCAAGCCAAGCCAGTACTAGTGCCCATGCACAATTTTATCCATGATCTCGACGCCATGGCCGCTGCCATCACCCCCCGGACCCGAGTAGTGTTTATCGCCAACCCCAATAATCCCACTGGAACAATGGTAGATGGTCCCGCCCTAGACCGCTTTATCCGCAGCGTGCCCGAGCATCTCGTAGTCTGCCTTGATGAAGCTTATATTGAACTATTGCCGCCACAACTACAGCCTGACACCTTGAGTTATGTTCGTGAAGGTCGCAAAGTAATTATTTTAAGAACCTTTTCAAAAACCTATGGATTGGCTGGTCTTAGAATCGGTTACGCTGTGGCCCCGGCCGAAGGCATAGCCCTTTTCAACCGAGTGCGCCAGCCGTTTAACGTCAATGCTATGGCCCTGGCCGCCGCGCAAGCTGCCTTGCAGGATGAGGCCTTTGTTCGGCGAACACGGAAAATGATCCAAGAAGGTCTGGCCTTTTTCGAAAAACATTTACGGCAGCTGGGATTGGCCTATGTGCCTTCAGTCGTTAATTTTATGTTGGTGGAGGTAGGAGATGGCCGCGCTATCTTCCAAGCTATGCAGAAAGAAAAGATTATCGTGCGGCCGATGGATGGATACGGGCTGCCACACCATGTGCGCATCACCATCGGCACCCGCGTCGAAAATGAACGTTGCCTCCGTGCCCTTGCTAAGGTGCTAGGGCGCTTAGGATAGCATTATCTTAATGCAGACCACCAACGCCATGCTAGGGTAGCTGGTTGCCAGATATTAGAGAGCAGCGGATCAATTAGCCTGCGGGCGCTGGCGATGGGGTTGTCGCAACTGCCTCGGGTTCTGAAGCAGGAGTTTGTAGCAGCGGGCGAACAGCATCCTGGTGGAATTTCATGGACACTATCTTGGATACACCAGTTTCCTCCATGGTGACCCCATAGATCACGCTGGCCGCGGCAATGGTCTGTTGATTATGCGTGATGGTGATGAACTGAGATTGGCCGAGAAATCCCTCCAGCATTTTAATGAAACGACGATTATTAGGTTCATCCAAGGCGGCGTCCAACTCATCCAGAACGCAAAAGGGACTAGGCTTGATCATATAAATCGCAAAGAGCAGTGCCACTGCCGTTAAGGTGCGCTCGCCACCCGAGAGCAGCGAAACACTTTGTAGACGTTTGCCTGGCGGCCGGGCGATTATTTCAATACCACTTTCCAAAATATCTTCGTCATCAGCCAGCATGAGCTTGGCAGAACCACCAGCGAATAATTGCTTAAAAGTTGTTTGGAAATTTAGATTGATTGCCTCAAAAGTACTGGCAAACAGATCGGTGGTGGTCTGATTGATTTTTTTAATCATCTCCATGAGTTGGTGTTTGGATTTCACCAAGTCATCCTGCTGTTGGCTCAGGAAGCTAAAGCGCTCTTGCAGTTGTTCATATTCTTCGATAGCGCCTTCATAGACCGGCCCCAACCCCTCGATTTTAGCGCGCATTTCCGCTATGGTATTATCTAAAGCCTCGGCATCAGGTTGGCCTTCTTCCGGCCATTCCGGCTCAGGCTCACGTGCGATAGCATCAAAGGGTATGCGGTATTCCGATGTGAGCCGCTCGCTCAGATTTTGGTGTTTCATGCGCAGCTCGATGCAATGGCCATTGATTTCCTGGCGTTGATTCCGACGTTCTTCCAACGTGGTGCGCTTGGTTTTTTGTTTGTCCTCTGCCGCCTGCCAGGCGGCTTCGGCATCGCGGCGACGCTGGCGGATATCCGCCAGCCGAGTGGCGGTGCTCTTGATTTCAGCATCAAGCGTTGGGATGGCCTGTCGAGCAGCATCCATAGCCTTAGTGAGGGATTCGATCTCGGCCTGATATTCCGCAACCCGTTGCGCATATTCCGCAATGCGTTGATCCTGTTCGGCAATGCGTTCGGCTAATGGCGCATGCCGACTTTGAAAATGATCCCGGCTTTGCTTTTGCTTTTCCAAGCGCACATTGGCCTGAATTACCTCAGCTAAGAGGCCCTTGTGCGCTTGTTCCAGTTCCTGAAGCTGACTGGTTTGGGTCGCCACAGCTGCCTTGATTTCAATGCGCCGCGTGCGGATCTGATCCAGCTCCGCGCTAACGGCGCTACGAGCTTCCAAAGCTTCGCCTTGCTTATCTAGTTCTTGAGATTCCCAGCGCACCGTCTCCAGACGTTCTCGCTGTTGATCGGTTTCTTTGGTGACGATTTGGCATTCACCTTCCTGACGGGCTAGGGCTTGGCGTTGTGCATCCAGGTCTTGCTGAGCCTGCTGAAGCGCCTGCTCAGCGGCGTTTAAACGGCTCGTTTGTTCGATACGTTGGTGAGCCAAATCTTGCATATCGGCTTGTAGACGCGTGCTGGCTTCTTGTAGCTCCTGCAGAGCATGCTTGCGAGCCAGAGGGGTATCGCAGCGCCGCTGTGATGCGCCTGAGCCACATTCCAGTGCACCTAGACCACTGACCATCATGCCTGTTCGGGTCACCCAAATAGAGTGCAGCGGTAAAGGCACTGGCAATTGCTCGAAGGAATCAATCACTCGAACATGAGCCAAGAGGCGCTCCAGCAACAGGCGTAGCGCCGCCGAGCAAGAAACATGATCTATCAAAGCTATGCCAGGCCCGGGCGGTGGCTTGACCTGTTCAGCCCGGTCTGAGAGCTGGGCCACCAACAATTGAGCCGCGCCGTCATCGCTTTTTTCCAATTGCCGGGCGAGTTCTAAGGCGCTCGGCCAATCGGCAACCACAACAGCGGCGGCCCAATGGCGCAGCGCGGCTTCCAGTGCCAACCTAAATTCCGCCTTGGTTTCTAATTGTCCGCTCAGCGAGCCCAGAAGCTGCTGGCGGTCAATCCCCAAGGGATTGGCGGGATCCAATATTTGCCGGGTTCCTGCGGGCCAAGCATCTCTATCAGCAAGTTGGGTCGTCAGCATTTCTATTTGAGCGTTATAAGACGCCCGGCGGTTGGTATAAGCGGAATAGCGCTCTTCTAATTCTTTAAGCGTTTGAATAATGGCCGATTGCTCTTGGCGGCGGGCAGCCATAAGCGCTTCGGCCTGCTGAACGTCGGCAGACATATTTTGAATGCCGGCGGTCAGTCCTGAGAGCCGTTTCTCCAATCCTTCTATGGCATATGTTAAATTGGTTTGCTCGGCTGCCCGCAGCTCACGTTCTCGGCCCAAGGTGCGGTTCTCGATTTCCAATTTATTAAGCTCGTTTTGAAATTTAGCCCATTTATCACCCAGTTCCATGGATTCGGTATGTAGGCCATTGATGGAATGTTTAACCTGGCTGATCTGTTGCTCGTGCGCCGTATTGCATTGTGTTTTTTCCCGCAAATGAGCCTCGCAAGCGGCCAGCTCATTTTCTGCTTTATCCAACGCTTGCTTAGTCTGCTCCAAATGCTGGCGCTGCTTGATGATATCCTGCCTGGCGAAGTCCTGGTCGGCCGCGTCCCGTTGGGTCATGCTTTGCAGTTCGCCAATGCGCCGCTGGTTCATCTCAATGGTTTGACGCAATTGTTGCAACTGGGAGTTAAGTTCCATTTCCGCCTGGCGCGCCCCATCCATGGCGGCCTCAGCGGAGGCCAACGCCTGGCGCAACTCTGCTCCCTGTTGCTCGAGATCAGTTATATCTTTCTGCAACGCCTCAATGGTTTCGTTCAAGGAGGCCATCTGGTTTTCCTGTTGCTGGAGCTCGCCGCTGATGGCCTGTAGGCGCCCGGAAGACACATAAATATCTAAGCCGCGCAGTTCCTCTTTCAGCTTCTTTACCCGAGCCGCTTTACCCGCTTGGCGTTGGAGGGAAATAATTTGGCGTTTAACCTCTTTGATGATATCTGCTAACCGCAGTAGATTAGCTTCGGTTTGTTCCAGCTTACGCAGCGCCTCACGCTTATCGGTCTTATACTTGGTGATGCCGCTGGCCTCCTCGAAAATTTCGCGACGATCCTCAGGACGCGAGCTGAGAATCAGATCTATACGACCCTGCTCCATCAACGAATAGGAATTGGTGCCAATACCAGTATCCATGAAGAGCCGCTGAATATCTTTTAAGCGACAGGGGGTTTTATTGATGAAATATTGGCCTTCGCCGGACCGCAAAACGCGTCGTGTCACCGTCACTTCGTGATATTCTATTGGCAGCACATTTTCGCATTCGGCCAAGGTTAGGCTAACTTCCGCCATGCCCAAGGGTTTGCGATTATCAGTGCCATTAAAAATACAATCCTCCATCTTAGAGCCGCGTAGGAGCTTCGCGCTTTGTTCGCCCAGAACCCAGCGGACGGCATCAGAGATATTGCTTTTGCCACAACCATTAGGGCCGACGATAACCGTCATGCCTGGGCCAAATTCCAGTAAAATTGGTTCCGCAAAACTTTTAAAACCAATGATTTCTATGCTTTTTAAGCGCATAATTATTTTAAGGATATTGATACACGATCGGCGGTTTTTAGCTTGCTAGTATGACCCTCTTCATATAATGCCAATACAATATCAAGGGGAGTCAAGCTATACAACTACAATATATATTGTGGTTAACGTCGCTTTGGGGATATGTGAAACCGCCCGCGCTGGCTAGCTTCAACAATGGTTTGGACCGCCGGGCTATGGTCATTATTTTAGACTATTATTTTGAACAGAATGGTGACAGCGCCCGTAATTTTTGGACGATCCCAGGAAGCTTATTTAATACATAGCTAATATCTGCTTCCGTATTATAGCGGCTGAGGCTAAAGCGAATTGAACCGTGAGCTGCGGTAAATGGCACCCCCATGGCCCTAATAACATGCGATGGCTCCAATGATCCCGAGGCGCAAGCTGAGCCTGAGGAAGCGGCGATGCCGTAATCGCTAAGATGATATAGAATAGCTTCGCCCTCGATATATGAAAAACTAATATTCAAAGTGTTCGGCAGGCGCTGATCCGGGTCGCCATTGATTTGCGTATCTGGACAGGACTGTAGAATCCCCTCCTGAAGCCGGTCGCGCAGCTTCGCCAGGCGTATCATTTCATCATCTAAATTACGACTAGCCAATTCACAGGCGCAGCCTAAGCCAACGATATAAGGCACGTTTTCTGTTCCGGCCCGCCGACCCGCCTCCTGATGTCCACCCAATAAGAAGGAACGCACCCTGGTACCGCGGCGAATATAGATAGCGCCGATGCCCTTGGGCGCGTGCAACTTATGGCCAGAGATGGTCAACATATCCACCGGTGTCTTACGCATGTCTAGCGGCAGTTTACCGACTGCCTGTATAGCATCGGTATGTATAAGACCGCCAGCCGCTTTGACCTGCTCGGCGATTTGTTGCAGGGGAAAAAGCACGCCGGTTTCATTGTTCGCCCACATAATGCTGGCGATCGATTTACCAGGCCGCAGAGCTTGGGTCAGTCCATCCAGATTTAAACGCCCGGCCGAATCCACCTCCAACTCCACCGTTGGGACGCCCTGCTCTTTCAACAACCGGCAGGGCTCCAGCACAGCTGGGTGCTCCACGCGCGTAGTGATAAGATTGACGCGCTCAGTGGCCGCCGCCTGCGCGCCGCGGATGGCCATATTATTGCTCTCCGTGCCGCAACCAGTAAAAACTATCTCAGTTGAGTCAGCGCCAATCAAAGCGGCTACCTGCTGCCGAGCGCGATCAATATGTTTACGGATTTGGCCTCCGAAGACATGCATGCTAGAAGGGTTGCCCCAGTAGTCCTTAAAAAACGGCAGCATGGCTTCAAGAACCTCAGGCGCGACTTGTGTCGTGGCATTATTATCCAGATAAACCTGTCTCACGCACTTGTCTCCTCAACGACTAGATCGGCAGATACATATTCTCGCAACCTAGCTTCCACCACATCTTTTAGTGTGAACCGCGCCACCTGACAGTTAGCGCACATGCCGCGCAAGGCCACCCAGACATGGTTGCCGACCACATCGATTAACTCAATATCGCCGCCATCCTTTTTAAGAATTGGCCGAATTTCCTTCTCCAGAGTCTCTTCGATAAGCTTAATCTTCTGCAAATTTGTGAGCCGAGGAGCCGCCGAGGATGGCGCAAGCGGCTGCGGCCGCTCGCCTTGAATGCGAGCGATGATATCTGCTATATCCTGATGACATTGGCCACAAGCACCGCCCGCCTTAGAGTAGTTGGTTACCTGTTCAATCGTGCTAAGATGATTATCGCGAACGACTTGTTCAATCTCCGCTTCTGTAACGCCAAAACAACGGCAGACTACCCGGCTGGCCGAATCTTTTTGGGAGGGTTTACCCGTGCGGTAGTTGGCAATAGCCTGTTCTAAAGCCTCGCGGCCCATAACCGAACAATGCATTTTTTGTTCGGGCAAACCGCCAAGGTAATCGGCGATATCCTGGTTAGTTACCTTGGCAGCCTCTTCCAAGGTCTTGCCCTTGATGAGTTCTGTTAGAGCCGATGATGATGCGATAGCACTGGCACATCCAAAAGTCTGAAATTTAGCGTCCGCAATACGACCTTGGGGGTCCAGCTTAAACATCAATTTGAGAGCATCGCCACAGGCCATGGAGCCAACTTCACCAATCCCATCCGGATTGGAGATGGAGCCAACATTGCGGGGATGCCTAAAATGATCCAATACTTTATCGGTATAATCCCACATCGATCACCTCATGGATCAGAGAATTTTAAATTTAGGTAAATCCTGAATATCGACTATGCCCATCAAACGGCGGCGCGTATCAACCACTAGTACATCATCTATGTTATGATCCTCGAATAGCTTCAACACATCGACCGCCAGAGCGTTTGCTCGGATGGTTATGGGCGCCGGAGTCATCACCGCCCGCAAGGGCTGATCCAACACTTTTGTTTGCTGGCTTACCATCCGCCGCAAATCGCCATCGGTAAATATCCCCACCACCCGGTTCTGTGCATCCACTACTCCCGCCGATCCCGAACGAGCCCCCATCATGACAATGATGGCATCGCGCACCTTGGCTTTCACCGATACGCTCGCCAGGCGATTACCCTGGCGCATAATATCAGATACGCGCAGCAAGAGGGTTCGGCCTATAGTCCCTCCGGGATGTAGTTTAGCAAAATCATCCTTGCAGAACCCTCGCGCTTCCAGCAGCACGATCGCGAGGGCATCGCCGACCGCCAACATCGCAGTGGTGCTAGCAGTTGGCGCCATGTTAAAAGGGCAGGCTTCGCGGCTGACCGCTATGATGATGGATTCATCGCTATGTTTCGCCAACATGCTATCGGCAACACCCGTCATGGCGATAATTCGGCCGCCTTGACGTTTTACCAATGGCAGCAAATCGACTAGTTCGGCTGACTCGCCGCTATGGCTAAGCACCAGCAAAACATCATGCCTACAAAAAATACCTATATCCCCGTGGAGAGCCTGCGTCGGATGCATGATCACGCTGGGCGAGCCGGTGCTGGCTAAAGTTGCTGATATCTTTTGCCCAATATAATAACTTTTGCCAGCGCCGGTAATAACGATTTTACCGCCCCGATTAAGACTGTCCAATAGGATGGCGGCCGCTCGACTAAAAGCAGAGCCCAAGCCGCGCCGGACTTTCCGTAATTCCTCAATTTCTATGTCCAAAATAGCTTGAGCCCGTTTTAAAGTTTTCATCCCTGGAATCCTTGGTGCCACAATCAACCTGCTTGCTGTTATTAAGCGGCATCATACTTAAAGCTGTTATCGTTTTCAATGGCTGTTTTAGATCTTTCGATAAGCGACAGCTTATATCCGGAAAAAATAACGACAAGGCGCTAGCGACTGCCATCCCGAAGCAGTTACCACAATTAAATCCTCAATGCGTACGCTGCCGATATCTCGATAATAGAGCCCTGGTTCTATGGTAATAACATTACCTTTTTTTAGCCGCATAGGCCTCAGGCCTACCTGCGGCATTTCATGAATGGCCAAGCCAACGCCATGCCCAGTACTATGAATAAACCCCTGGACCTTGCCGGCGGCAATGCTATTGCTGAATCCTTCGTGGCGCACCGCCTTAACAGCCGCGGCGTGCACTCGCTGCGCTGCTACACCCGCCTTGACGACTGATAAAGCTGCCGCATGCGCCCGCTTCACCGCACGATATACTTTACATAGTTCGGCCGAAGGCGGCCCCTTGACAACGGTACGCGTTAAGTCTCCCCAATAGCCATGCTCCATATGCTGAGGGAAAATATCCATCACTATGCTTTCGCCTTGGCGCAGGGGACCAAAGCCGATTTCATGCGGATCAGCCGCCTGCGCGCCGCCAGCAACGATAGTGCCCGATCCAATACAATGATGGTCTAGCAACGTTTTGTTAATCCGCGCACGGAGGAGCTCCGAGGTCACCAATTGTTTATCAACCCGCAGCAGCCCCTGATGATCGGCCTGCGCCCGCGCTAAATAGCGCACCGCATCCAGTAGCGCTCGAACAGCCGCCCGTTGGCTCTCAACCAGGTGCGCCAACTCCAGCTTTGTTTTAACCTGCCGTTGGGGAAAAATCGGACCAGTAGCAACCTGAATGCGAATTCTGGCACGCCGTAATGCGTCGGCCACTGCTATAGGCAGCTCGCCTGGCACCGTGACAGCATTTATCTTCAAATGCTGCAATAATCCTAAAGCCCATCCGGTCACGCTGCCCTTCATTTTCTGGTTGATGGGCAGCGCTTCGGCCGCCCAAACAGTAATAGGTTTAGCCACCCGGCGAGCTCGCTCGAACTCCAAAAATGGAACTACTAGTATTTTTTTTCTGCCGTCCTGTAAATAAACAACCGGACTGGGCGCCGTGAACCCTGTTGCGTAGCGAATATCTAACATATCTTGCGGCGCGCCAACCATTAATAGGGGGCCTGTTAATTGTCTCATGTTTCTAACCTCAGGATTACTTAGCTTTGAGTCTTCATGATCATATAGCAATGGCAAATAATTTTATGTTTGCTAGATTATTGCTTTAAATAACCATTGATAAATGCTCGGTATAAATCTTTGTATATCATTGATATTACCTAAGTTAAACATGTAACGCAAGACGAGTAAAATCGTAAAAACAAAGCAGAAAACAGCTGATAGTTACATGCTATCGTTTATCCTTACAGCTATCTTTATTTATATAAAACCCCCGATCATGAGCCGACGGGGTGTTAATAAACTGTGCATAAGCTCTTCCGAGCCTGCTCTCCAATAACGCAAATGATTTAATCATGATAGGTTACGCAAATCAACGCTTGTTAGCAATAAACCCAACCAAGCTTAGCCAAACTCCTGATGCTAAAAATTAAATGAATATTTAAAATTTTTTAATGCCTTTTTATTTGACAAGAAGGAACTAATTTTTTAGGGTTCCATTGCACTCGTCATTTTCCATTCTTCAAGTAACGCCTGCGGGTAGGGGGTTTCGTTGACAACACAGGTTGAAACGCTTTGGCATCAAGCCTGCCAACATTTACAAGGACAATTGAATCCCGATGTTTATGCTCGATGGATCGCCGTAATCAACCCCAAACAATTCGATGGCGAGAAATTGATTCTATCGGTCAGTTGTGATTTTTATCAAACCTGGCTGGAAGAGAATTATTTGGCGCTCATCAAAGAAGCGGTCGGGCGCGCACATGGCCACGAGCTACAAGTGCAATTTGAAGTGACGCCGGCCGGCGCCATGGACGCGCCAACACCAGTCGATGAGCAACCGATGACCCGCCGGCCGGATCGTTCTAAAAAGATTCGTGGCGGCGGAGCTAAGGCCGAGATTCGGCTCAATCCTAAATATGTCTTCGATTCATTTGTGGTTGGCCCTGCCAATAGCTTTGCCCATGCCTCGTCCCTAGCGGTTGCCCAAGCGCCCGGCAAAGCCTATAATCCACTCTTTATTTATGGCGGAGTAGGGTTAGGCAAAACCCATTTAATGCAGGCCATCGGCCATTATGCGCTCACCCAGTCTAAATCCCGTGTTCATTATCTTTCCTGCGAAACCTTAATGAATGAATATATAGATTCCCTACAAAATCGACGCGTTAAACAGTTTCGAGATAAATATCGCAGCGCTCATCTTTTATTGATTGATGATATTCACTTTCTAGCCAAAACCAGCGCTCTGCAGGAAGAATTTTTTAATACATTCAACGTGCTCAATGATGCCCATAAGCAAATCGTGATGACGAGCGACCGGCCGGCTGGCGAAATAGCCGGTTTAGAAAAACGTTTGGTTACACGTTTTGAATGGGGCTTAGTAACTGAACTATTGCCTCCAGATTTTGAAACGCGCATGGCCATTCTGCGCTCTAAACAAAAAACCCTTAAGGTGCTGCTGCCAGAGGACGTCTTAACTTTTGTGGCCACGCATATTTGCTCTAACATCCGTTCTCTGGAGGGAGCTCTATTGCAATTAACCTCCTATACAGCCATTTACCAAAAAACCATGTCAACGGAGCTAGCTGAGTCTTTGCTTCAAAACATTATTGAACAGGAAAAGAAAGAGCCGGTTTCCATCAATATGATCCAACGTGGGGTAGCGGATTATTTCGATATTCGCATGGCCGACATGACCAGTAAATATCGCTCGCGGGGGGTGGCCTTGCCACGTCAAATAGCTATGTATCTATGTCGTTCGCTAACAACTGCTTCATTGCCCGAAATCGGACGGGCCTTTGGAAAAACACATGCCACTGTTATGCATGCCTGCCGCTGTATCAACCAGAAAATCAAGCAGGATCAACAAGTTAAACAAAGCATTATCAAGCTTTCCAAACAGATTGGTAATAATGCAGCCACATCTCCCGCGAGATAAAATGTTCATAACTTTAATGTATCAAGAATATAACTAACATTGCGGAGCGCTCAGCATTCTGACCTATCGATTTATTAACAGGCGCCGTTCGTAGTTATTAAATTCTTTTATTCTTTTTAAGCAAGGATGACAGGCTTTTTTAAAGATGTTAAACTTATCATCAGACACTAATATAAATAATTATAAATATAATATAATAGAAGAATAAGGAGCCCCTCATGAAATTTACTATTTCAAAAGAGCCTCTCCTAAAGGGACTGCAAGCTGTTTTGCCTGTCATTAGCACCCGCACAACTTTACCCATTCTTTATAACGTTCTTTTAAGAATTGAAAAAGGAACCCTTTCGCTTGTTACCACCGATCTATCCATTAGCATAAAATATGACCTGGCTATAGATGCTTCTAAAAGTTGTGCTAGCACATTTCATGCGCGGCGTCTACACGACATCATCCGTGAATTGCCAAATGAGAATATTGAAATAGATATAGACGATAAAGATACGGCAGCAATCCATTGCGGATCATCTTCCTATAAAGTGCTGGGCATTTCGGCGGATGAATTTCCTCCTCTACCACCTTTTGAAACAGCGCATTCTTTTTCTATGCCACAAGCAACTTTTAAGGAAATGTTGAAAAAAACCATTTATGCTGCTTCCACAGATGAGAGTCGTCAGGTGCTAAGCGGAACTTTTTTAAGTTTTAAAGACCAAAAATTAACCATGGTCGCTACAGATGGCCGCCGTTTAGCCATGGTAGAGCAGGAAATGGAAATTCCGGGAGATGCTCAAACGGACATCATTATTCCCACTAAAGCTGTGAATGAATTGATTAGAACCCTTAAAGATGAAGATATCTTAAAGATTAAAATCTTGCCTAATTTGGTGCTGTTCGATACCGGGACAATAACGTTAATTTCTAAGCTTATTGATGGCAACTATCCTAATTTTCGACAGGTCATTCCCACTCAGTGCGAGGAGCGCGTTAGCGTGGATCGGGAGAGTTTATTGATTGCCCTGAAGCGTGTAGCGTTAATAACTAATGAACAGTATCCGTCGGTGAAAGTATCATTTAATAAAAATCAAATACATGTTTCAGCAGTCACTCCAGATGTCGGCGAAGCCCAAGAATCAGTGCCTATTAAATATACTGGTAAGTCCATTGCTATGGCTTTTAACCCAGAATTCTTAATGGCTCCACTCCGCAACTTAACCAGCGATGAGGTTAAGATAGAATTAGTGGATGAATTAAGCCCGGCTATCGTTAAATGCGACATCCCCTTCTTATATGTCCTTATGCCTTTAAGGATTACTTAATCGCATCTGCTTAGCATTAAGATAATCGTAAGGTTATACCCATTTATAGGTCTAATTTAGCGCGGATGGTGTCTGCTGGTAGGCCTGAGATAAGGATACGCTTTTTGCGGTGGCTGGCCCCTGTAAGCAGCCTGATCTGCCCTTGAGAGATTCCTAAAATTTTACTTAAAAATTGTAGCAGAACTTTATTGGCCTGGCCTTCTTGCGGTGGCGCTTGCAGACGGATTTTTATCGCATCTCCATGCAGCCCTTGTAGCGCGGTTCGCTGAGCGCGTGGAACAGCATGAATTTGTAAAACCACGCCGTGTTTTGTGCCAGTGATCCAGCTCATATTGCTTTATGCCTATATTTGCGTTGGCCGTTTAGCTAATAACCGCAATCGCTTAAAGCATACGTTTTTTGCTACGAGCGCACCAGCGCAAATCCACACGGCCTGGATACTGAGTGAGATAGGCTTGACCGCCGCCACGGGGTAACGTACACTTTCTGGCCATGGCCTCCCGTGTTTCCAGGTCTCCCAAATCTGTCCATGCTCGGCGTTCCTTGCCAGCCAAGTTGCGCGCGCGCCAGCTTGGGCTCGTTGTGCGGCCGGATTGGGATACCTATTTTATGGAGATAATACAGGTTGTTAAACGCCGGAGTAACTGCTTGCGGCGTCAGGTCGCTGCGCTGATTGTAAAAGAGCGTAGGATCATTTCTACGGGGTATAATGGCACGCCAAGTGGCATCCGTAACTGCAACGAGGGCGGCTGTCCCCGCTGCGCCAGCCAGGCGCCCTCCGGAGAACAGCTGGGCGATTGTATATGCGCGCACGCTGAAGAAAATGCCATTGTTCAAGCTGCCTATCACGGAGTGGCCTTGAAAGACTCGGTGCTTTATTGCACGGAAAGCCCCTGTTTGCTCTGCGCCAAAATGATCATCACGGCTGGCATTAAGGAAGTGGTCTACGGAAATGACTATCCTCGTAGCCGCCAGGTTACCGCCCTATTTAAAGAAGCTGGTATCAAATATCGACAGTTTATCCGGCGCCCACCACCTGATCATTTGTCAAGATCTGGGCCAAGCCACCGGAAATGAAACACCCCCTATGGACCTATCGACTTATTGGCAAAATGTTGGCATGGGGCTAGGGGCCTTCTACCTCTTACCTTTGGTGGCCCTGTTGCTCTGTATAGCCATTCTGCCGCTGTTGTCCATAACGGGGGCCTGGTGGGAACAACATCGTAATAAATTAAAAGTCGCTTTGATTTGCGCCTTAGCCGGGATGTTTCTATATCTCATTCCTACGGCCGACTTGACTAAAATATGGGCGGTTTACCTGGAATATGCGGCCTTTCTAGTTATGCTGAGTGCCCTGTTTGTTATTTCCGGAGGGATTCATGTCAGCGGGGCATGGTCTGGATCGCCGGCCGCCAATACTGGCTTCTTAGCCCTAGGCGCTGTTCTGGCCAATTTTCTGGGAACCACCGGCGCCAGCATGGTTTTGATCCGCCCCTTGTTGCGCGCCAACGCTCGGCGTAAATCCGCGGCGCATATCGTCATTTTCTTCATCTTTATTGTTTGTAATTGCGGCGGCTTGTTAACCCCTTTGGGCGATCCGCCCCTTTATCTTGGGTTTCTGCGTGGGGTTCCCTTTAGTTGGACTCTGCGGCTATGGCCGCAATGGCTGTTGACCAACAGCATGTTATTATTGTTGTTCTATCTGCTGGATCGGCGATTGGTGCGGCGCTCCGTGTTAACCGGCATGACCGAGCAGACCAGAGCAGCTTTGCCGGCCAAGCGCTTGGAAAACTTTCGTATTCAGGGGTGGCGCAATGTTTTCTTGCTACTGGCAATCATGGGGGTGCTGCTGGCCAGCAGAATCGTTCGCCCAGGCTTAATGCAGTTAGGCAGCGTCGCTGGGGCCGAGATAGGATCCAAAGTATTTCAGATCATCGGTATGAGCCTATTAGCTTTATGCTCTTACCGAATGACATCCGAGCATTACCGCCGCGCCAATGGGTTTTCCTTCGCACCCATTCTAGAGGTAGCGATTTTATTTTTTGGAATTTTCGGCGCTATGATCCCGGCCTTATCTTTATTGGAAGCCAAAAGCCAACTTTGGGCTTGGCATGAGCCGTGGCGTTTTTTCTGGGCCAGCGGCAGTTTGAGCGGTTTTTTGGATAACGCACCAACCTATCTTGCCTATGTCACGCTTGCCGCCAGCCAAAATCACTTAGCGCCAATGCACCTTGATCTGCTGGCCGAGCGTTTTCCTGCGTTGTTAGCGGCGATTTCCTGCGGCACCGTCTTTTTCGGCGCCTATACCTACATTGGCAATGGGCCCAATTTTATGGTTAAGGCCATGGCCGAGCATGCGCGTATTAAGATGCCGTCCTTTGGCGGGTATATGCTTTGGTCAAGCGCGATTCTGATCCCAATTTTTATTATGCAGACCTTTATTTTTTTTAGATAATCCATAGACGGTTGTGGCCGCAGATCCCCTGCTTGGAGGAGCGTCAATTTGGCCATAAGCGTGCTGGGCTCTATGGCGTGGATATAAAATCAGGCTAAAAATCTGCTTGTTTTTCGCCGCTGCTGGAATAACATTTCTGCTCACTATGAAACACGTAATAAAAAAACTTCTAGGCTACGACGATAAGTTCTATGACCTGCTGGAGGCCAGCGCGCTCGAAGCCCAAAACAGCGTTCAATCGCTCAAGAATATATTGCAGGAAAACGATGCGGCCGAAATATTGGATGAGATCGTCCAGGCGCGTCGTCAGAACAAGCGCATTGTTGAAGAAGTGATGGAACAATTATGTAAAACCTTTGTCACTCCGCTGGAGCGCGAAGATATCGAAACCTTGTCGGTGGCGCTTTATAAGGTGCCTAAAACTATAGAAAAATTTAGCGAAAAATATCTTATCTGCCGCCATTTTCTTCTAGATATCAATTTTTTTCAACAAGTCGATATCTTGTCTAGGGCTATGTCCACCATCGCTCTTATGATTAAAATGCTGCGTGAGCGACCTTCCTTACATAAGATTCAAAAAGCCAATCATGCACTGCATGATATGGAAAACGAGGCCGATAAACTATTGTTTACACTGATCAAGGATCTTTATAGCGGGAAATACGAACCCTTGAAAGTGGTTGTGATCATGGATCTTTATGAAACATTGGAACAGGCCATAGATCGTTGTCGAGATGCTAGTAATGTTATTTTCCAGGTCGTGCTTAAATACTCCTAGTTGCGTGCCGTGCTATGTTATTCGCTATCGTTATTGCCCTCGTTGCGCTGCTCTTTGAGTATATCAACGGCTTCCATGACGCTGCCAATGTTATTGCTACTTCCGTTTCCACCAAGGTCTTGACCCCGCGCCAGGCGATTCTCCTGGCATCGGCCGGCAACTTGACGGGCGCCTTGATAGGAGTGGCCGTGGCAACAACCATTGGTCGGGGGCTTATCGAAACTCAATACATTACACCGCCTGTGATTTTCTGCGGATTGTTGAGCGCCATCTTGTGGAACCTGCTGACCTGGTGGCTAGGACTGCCCTCTAGCTCCAGCCATGCTTTGATCGGCGGGCTATGTGGCGCAGCCCTGGCCCAAGCCCAAGGCTGTTTTCAAGCGGTCCGCTGGTTCGTAATCAATGCTGGCACTGGGCAGATGGAGGGCATTTTACCCAAGGTAGTGCTGCCGATGTTTATCGCGCCGTTGCTGGGAATAGTGGGCGGCTTGATCTTGATGGGGCTGCTGCAAAGCCTGTTACAAAAATTAACACCCCGCCTTATTAATCGCGTTTTTGGGAAAATACAGATACTCAGCGCCGCTTGGATGGGATTTAGCCATGGTACTAATGACGCCCAGAAAACCATGGGCATACTGGCCCTGATCCTATTCACGGCTACGCAAGCTGGTTCCTTCGATAACCTACCAGTTGGGATACATTTTTTATATACGCCCGTGTTTAAGGTCGCCCTCTGGATTAAAATCCTTTGCGCCTTGACCATGGCTGCTGGCACGGCGGCCGGAGGCTGGCGTATTATCCGTACCTTGGGCCATAAGCTGGTCCGTTTGCAGCCCGTTCATGGTTTTGCTGCCCAGACCACCGCTGCGGCCATAATTCAGTTGGCTAGCCATTGGGGCATGCCTCTCTCGACAACACATGTCATTTCGACTTCTATTGTGGGGGTTGGCATGGTCAAACAAGGCAAGGCCGTGAAATGGGAGGTGGTTAAAAAAATCATCTGGGCTTGGATTTTAACCTTGCCTATAACGGCCTTGCTGGCCGCCGGACTGTTGCGGCTATTGGCAGCATCGCTGCCTGCATGAAGCGCTGCTGTTCATGCTAATGCTGGCCTGCCTCTCGCCATCAATTACAGCACTATCTGGACGCATCCTTTCTATAGCTGACCTTTCGCCCCTCCCCTGACGCTAGTGGTTATTATTAAAATATAAAATATAATTTTATATTGACAAATTAATATTTAAGGCTTAGAGTGCGCCTTAATAGTTTGCAAAGAGTCAATGATTAAGGTTTTACATAAGGCCTTTGATATTATTGAATTTCTGGCGGCCACGCCGGATCAGCCGCGATCTTTAAGCGAGATCGCCGGTCAGCATAAAATTCATCTGGCCACCTGCGCCAACATCCTGAAAACCATGGTAGGCCGCCATTACGTTGAGCAAATTGCGCCCAAAAAAGGCTACCGGCTCGGCTCGCGCCTGATTTATCTAGCTCAGCAGGGCCTGAGCCAGCATCGTCTTTTGAATCTGGCCAAACCCCTGGTGATGCGTCTAGCGCGGCAGACTGGCGAAAATGTATTATTAGTGGTTTTGCAGGATTTTCGCCGCACCATTTTATGCCATGCCAGCGGCGATCAAATCCTGCAGCTGCGTCCCGATTATCTATTGCGCGAGGATGTTTACCAGATGCCCAGCGGCCGACTGTTATTGGCTTATCTGGACGAAGACGAGCTGGCCGCCTTTATTCGTCAGTATGGCTTGCCGAGCAGCGCTTGGCCGGAAGCGGCTACGCTGGCGGGCCTGCAGGAGCAACTGCATCAAATTCGGCGTCAGGCCCAATTGATTCATATTGCATCAGGCAGTGACACTCTCGGCATTGCCATGCCTGTTTACGCGGGGGGCCTGCGCTCTCAGCAAACGCCTAAAGTGGTTGCGGCGCTGGGCTTGTATCTACCGGCCTTCCGTTTTAAAGGTCTCCATAGAAAAAAAATATTGGCCGCTATGCAGGCAAGCTGTCGGCAACTGCGCCAACAGCTCAGCGGCGAATAACGATTGGATATGGTCTAATTCTATAATCAGTAGAAAGGAAACCTTGGCATGCAATCAACTAACGTTTCGCAATTAACTGTAGAAGTTCTGGCCAAAGCCAAGCAGCTTGGCGCCGATTTAGTGGGCGTGGCGCCCATTGAACGCTTTAAAGGTGCTCCGCTCAAAATGAGCCCACAAGAACTTTTGCCTGGTGCTAAATCCGTAGTAGTGATGGCGCTGCACCACCATGATGCAGCGGTGGAATTGGGAGGCGACCCTTCACCACACGACCAGGGCGCTTATGGCACCCAGGGCAGCGTTATGAATCCACGGCTGGATGATCTATCATTCTGGATGGCTAGATTTCTAGAAGCCAAGGGGTTTCAGGCGCTCCCCATCGTATCCAGCAATATCTGGCGTTATCATGCCTATAAGGATTGCCCGGTTGATTTTGCTCCTGACATGGCCCATCGTTATGCTGCTGTTGCGGCCGGCTTAGGTGAGATCGGCTGGAATGGACTCGCCTTGACGGAAGATTTTGGGCCCCGGGCCCGGTTTGTTTCAGTGGTAACCAACGCCGATCTAACCGCTTCGCCCATGTACGCTGGCGCGCCGCTATGCGATAAATGTATGGCTTGTGTCAAGCATTGCCCTACAGATGCCTTTCGTAAGGAAGTGACCAAAATCAATAAGTTGGAAATCGGTGGCCGGGTTTTTGAATTTCCGGATATCAATAAGTGGCGCTGCTCATGGGCCGAGAACTTTGCACTTAGTCTAGACCATGCTATTCCAGATAAGGTGGATGAAGCCACCGCTTTGCGCTATCTGGAAAAATATGGGATTCGTGGCGGTGAAGAGGGATACTGCCTGAAATTCTGTATGTCGCCGGGCCGGCGTCTGGAGGATCCGGCTTATTCTGCTTCACCTCGCCGTAAAAAAGATAAGGTCAGCCTAACCCCGGAAGAGCTAATGCGCGAGCTGCACGCGATCAGCGCTAAATACTCTCTTGATCTATTGGCTGTGGGGCAGCTAGCAGACTTTGCCGGCAAGAATCAGCCTCACCCAGAATATCATCTGCCGGACGTGGCCACGATCATCTCGCTGGGCTTACGGCTGCCGGAGACGCCTGGTATTAATGGCGAAGATCATTACGGGCGCTGGCGTAGCCTCGCCTTTGCCGCCTGGGAAATGGCGCATTTCTTGGATATTGCTGGCTATGCCGCTGTTTCACATACGCGCATTGCAGATAATCCCGTTGCCCGAGTCTTGGGCGTCTATCAGCCGAACATGCTATTTGCAACGGTTTTAACCAGTGCCGTCTTAAAGCCACATGTTGTTAAAGCGCCGGCTCAGCCGGTAATGTCGCAACAAGAGCTGCAAGCCTTTTGTAAGGATGCTGGAGCCGACTTGATTGGCTGTTTTAGCGGGAAACGCCTAGAACAATTTAAGCAGGCGTTCCACCAGGCCATTAAATTACCAGAAAACACTCATAATGTTGTTGATAGCAATTGGATTTATGGTGCCTTTTATCCCGAGATACATACCTCTAAACCTAGGTTGAAAGGGTTGGAAGATTGGCTGACTGGCGCCCGTTCTGTGATCGTCTTGGGGTTGCATTTTCCAGACGCGGCGTTAGATACCGCTAAGGTTAACCCAGCGGAATCTATAGGGCCCTTCGCATTTGTTTACTTTGAAACAATGAATTTGCTCAACGATATTGCCGTCAAAGTGATCAAGCGCCTGGAACGCTCAGGCGCGCGCGCCGTGCTGACGCATGATCTTACTGGCTTGGCCTCGGAAGTCTATAGCTCTCGCGGCCGGCGGCTGGATATGCGCGCTAATTTACACGCGGCTATGCTGGCTGGATTAGCTTATTGTGGAGTGAACGGCTATCCGCTGACCAGCGCCTATGGCGTGCGTCAGCGCTTTATTGCCATTGTGACCGATTATCCAGTGCAGGATGATCCATTTTATAATGGACCTAATATTTGCCGTGATTGCGCCAGGCCCTGTGTTAAGGCTTGCCCCACCCAAGCTCTTAAGAACGAGTTCGCCGTTGTTAAAATGCCCGATCACGACTTGGAACTAGGTTCGTTTAACGGCTATGCATGCGACTGGGCTAAGAAATATTGCTTGGTTGGCGAGGAAGGCCCGGCCTACATGGGCCTTGATGTAAATGTGCCTCTGCCCAAAGAACAAACCGCCGCGGCCATAGCCGATGCCGTGGCCAGCGTTGAATGGGGCATACAGAAGCGCCATCTTAATATAGCCGAAGAATGTCTTAGGGTTTGCCCAGCTCATAAATCCTAACGGCCTCTGGCTGCCTAAGCCTATTGTTTAAGACGTTATCCAGCTGGCTGGGCTCGACGCAATGGGGGGCCTAGTCAGCTGGTAGCTTTTTGGCGGGACTTACGCTTGAGCCAGCCATGTTCGCAATACCAGCGGGTGGTTGCGATCAGGCCACTTTCATTGGAATAGCGCATCTGATATCCCAAGCGCTCGCGTAATTTACGAGTGTTAAAGGAACGGTCTTTAGTGAAGAACGCCAGCCGTCGTCGATGGATAGGCGGCTCGACGCCTATCTTCTGGCAGGCCCATTCGCAAATATCAGCGGCCAGAAAAAACGGCCCGGCCGGCAGGCGCATGATGCTGAAACGATTGCCCAGCTCGTCGGCCACTATTTGGGCGATGTGCTCCAGCGTAATACATTCTGGATTGCCGGCGATAAACACTTCATTCTGCGCTGCTGGATGCACGGCTGCCAACATGAGAATATCGCTTAAGTCATCTACATGCACCAGGTGATATAGGCCTTGTCCGTGACCCAATAGAATCAGGCGGCGGCGTGAAGCCATCCGGAAAAATTTCAACAAGCGCGTATCGCCGGGTCCATAAATCGCCGCTGGTCGGATAATGCTGAAAGGCAAACCCTGGCGCGCGCCGAACTCACGGAGCCATTGCTCCGCCTCTGCCTTGGTAGCCTGATAAATATCGCCAGGGTTCAGCGGCGCCTCTTCATCGGCCGGCGGCCGAGTGATATGCCCCATGACGCCTACAGTAGAGATATGTACAAAACGTTGGAATGTTGGGTTTTTTAGAGCAGCCTGGGCCAGCAGTTGGGTGCTGTCGAGATGCACGCGGCGATACATTTCGTCGGCATATTTTGCTTCGCGGTAAGCAGCGGCTAGATGGAAGACGTAGGCTATCCCTTGCATGGCAGCCGTTACCGTGGCGGGATCATAAACATCGCCGCGGAACCAGCGAATATCCAGGTCCGCTAGTGGCTGTAAATGCGAAGATGCTCGGGCGATGGCGCTGACCCGCAGGCCGGCCTGTACGAGTTTGCGGACCAGCCGCGCGCCGGTGAAGCCGGTCGCACCGGTTACCAGTACTGGTGTTCCGGCCGCAAGGTTGGCGCTTATTTGATGCATCTGTTGGACCCCCGGTGCATGGCGCTGATTACCGGCGAACCCCAGCGTCGCGATAGCCCCAGCTGGCGTAGAGCCGTTTCTAACGTTGCTGATAGCGGCTGGCATTTCAACATTCTATGCAGCAGCATCGGCAGCATAAACTGGCCGATCCGCTGGCTGGTTTGAAAGCCATGCTGGCGGAATTCATGCTCGATCTCGGCGTGCCGAAATAAGCGGAAGGGTCGTGTATTGCCCTCTAGCTTTTTCTTGGTGGCGAATAAGCTTGGCGCCAGTCGGTTTAAGCTTTGGCTGGTAGGGTAATCAACTATCACAGCCCAGCGTGCCACTCGACAGAGTTCCTGGATCAACAGCGGCCATTTAGTGCAATGCATCACTAGTCGGAAACAAAGTACAGCATCAAAAGATCTGTCCGCGAAAGGCAGCGCCAGCAGATCGCCGGCTTGAAAGCGACATTGCCCGCTGTTCAGCAATGCCGTTATCCGCTGGCGGCAGACTGGCGCGCTGGCGGCAACCGTTACTTGGAAGCCTTCACGGCATAGCGGCTCGGCCAGTTGACCATGTCCACCGCCAACATCCAAAACGGTCTTTGCTGAGAGCTTGCGCAGTAGATTCAAAACTATCATCTCCTGAATATGTAGCATCCAGGCGCCGGTTGGCCCGGCGAAACGAGCGGCATAGGCCGCTGAGGAAGTTTCGATATCCGCTGGTTCAGGCAGCATGATTATTTGATGATATCATAAAAAGTGTCGGCCATGACATCATTGCCTATCGGGTTTGGATGCAGGCCGTCGGCAAGCAGATAGTCCGGATCCCAGTGCATGGCGTCTTCCATGTCGGCCACATAAATATTTTCTTCAGCCGCCAGCAGCCGAATGCCAGCATTGAGCCGTGCGATGGCATTGGCCATGCCGATATGGGGGCCGCTCACCGGCGTCAGCGTGGCGATGATTGGTATGGTGTTATTGCCCTTGGCCACCTGAATCATGAAGCGGAGATTATCCAGCGTTGCGGTTATATCATAGCCCATGATCAAATCGTTTGCGCCGTATAGAATCAGCAGGAATCCGGGCGAGGTTGTTTTCAATAAAGCCGGTAAAATATCTGCACCATCGTTGGAGATTGCTCCGGGTGTCGCTCTATTAACTATGGTTTTTTGTAGCAGACCGGCCAGCTTGGGGATGTAACACTGTGCGTAATTCTCCAGAGAGCTGCCGGCTGTTATGCTGTCGCCCACGGCTAAATAGACATCTTGATTATTCGATCCAAAATCGTGGTCGGACCATCTGCCCCCACCACCACCACCACCACCAATACAACTTAATAGCGAGGCGCTTAACAGCAGGATCCCGACCAGCGCGAACCAGCGAGCGATCGAAAGGTTAATACGATCTTGCATGATTCATCCTTTCTGCTTGCGACTGTTTTAAAAAATATCAACCCAAACGTATTTAAGCCGGTTAGGCCTCGATGCGTCGCGCCGGCCGGCCGCTCCCAAATCGCCGCTCCGGGCTTGGTTGGCGCCATAAGCCTTCATGGCGCAGCTCATTGAAGCAGGTTGAAATCATCATTGTCCAGTCAAATCCTGCCAAGCGCCAACAAGAACCTTGCGTCTGCTACAGCCTTCCGCTAATAATTATAGAGTTCTGGGGCGGAATTACGCATAATTCTTTGCGCTGACAGGAGGGATACCGTGAAAGATGTGGCCATTGCTGATGTAAGGAATTTGGTGTTGCTGGGGCACACGGGGAGCGGAAAGACCACATTGTGCGACGCTCTGCTATTTAAATTAGGCCTCAATGATCGGCTGGGCTCAGTCAGCGCCGGCACCAGCATGAGCGACTATAACGAAGAGGAAATCAACCGTAAAATCAGCATATACGCTAAAACCTTTACCGGTTTTTTCAAAGCGGCTGACGGGCGCCAAATGCAGTTGGTTTTTTCCGATACGCCTGGATACGATGATTTCTTTGGCCAGGTCATCGGGGCCAGCCGAGTGGCCGATGCCGCCCTGATTGCAGTGGACGCGATAGCCGGCATCCAGGTGGGTACTGCTCGGGCTTGGAAGCGCTGCGCCAGTTTAGATTTGCCGCGCGGCATTGTGGTGACCGGCCTCGACCGCGAAAATGCCGATTTTAATAAGACGTTGGCCGACATTCAGCAACACTGGGGTGCCAAATGCGTGCCGGTAATGCTTCCGCTGGATGGTAAAATCGTGGATGTTTTGAGCTCCCCGGCCGCTGAGGCTCAGGTTTTTAACAACGCTTTAATCGAACGCGCAGCTGAGTCGGATGACGCTACGTTAGAAAAATATCTGTCTGGCCAGGCGCTATCGCCCGATGAGTTGAAAACGGGTTTGCGCGCTGCCGTGCGCTCCGGCAACCTTATTCCAGTCTTCGCTGTTCAGGCTCTTAAAGATCAAGGGATCAATGAGCTCTTAGAAGGCATCACTCGACTGTTTCCTAGCCCGGCAGACCTAGCCTTGCGGGATGCGGATAATAAGCCTATTGACGCCGCGCCAACCGCGCCGTTCACCGGGCTGGTCTGGCGAATCATGACCGATCCCTACGCTGGTAAACTGGCTTTTGTGCGGGTGTATGCTGGCACTCTGCGAGAGAACAGCGAGCTTTTTAATGTGATCAAGAATCAGAAAGAACGGATAGGCACATTTTTTATCGGTGGCGGCAAGAAGCTGATCCCGGCGGTGGAGGCTCGTGCTGGAGATATCGTGGCTCTGGCGAAACTTAAATCGACCCAATTAAACGATGTCTTATGCGCGCCGGGTCACACCGCTGCCTTCGCACCGATTGTTTATCCGGCCCCGGTCGTCTCCTACGCGGTGGCTGCCAAAGAGCGCGCCGATGAGGATAAGATCGGCATCGCCTTGGCACGAGTGGCTGAGGATGACCCCACCTTGAAGATGGAACGGCGCAACGATACCAATGAGCTGGTGATCGCTGGCATGGGCGATACCCATCTTGAGGTTGCTAACGAGTTGATGAAAAAACGCAGCAACGTCAGCGTAGAGCTGCGGGTGCCCAAAGTATCCTATAAGGAAACCGTGACAGGTCTGGGCGATGGCCATTATAGGCATAAAAAGCAATCCGGTGGCCGCGGCCAATATGGAGAGGTTTATGCTAAGGTGGCCCCTAAAAAACCGGATGATGCGGAATGGTTTGATGACGCGATCGTCGGCGGCGCGATCCCCCGTAATTTCATTCCAGCTTGCCAGAAGGGCTTTGTGGAAGCCATGGTGCATGGAGTTTTGGCCGGCTATCCAGTGGTGGATGTGAAGGTTACCGTTTATGATGGGTCCTATCACGATGTGGATTCTTCAGAGATAGCTTTCAAGATCGCCGCCGCCCGCGCCTTTAAAGATGCCATGAGCAAAGCCAAGCCAGTTCTGTTGGAACCCTTGATGGAAGCCAAGGTCACGGTGCCCGATCAATACATGGGCGATATTAATGGCGATTTAAATCATAAACGTGGCCGGATTCTGGGAGTGGGGATCGAGGATGGCATGCAAGTCATTACCGCCGAGGTGCCGCAGGCCGAAATGTTCCGTTATTCCTCGGAGCTGCGTAGCATGACGGGCGGGCGTGGTTCATTCGAGATCAAGTTTTTGCGCTATGATGTCGTGCCTAGTAATATTGCCCAGAAAATAATCGCCAGCGCAGAGAAAACCAAGGACGCCGAAGAATAATCTTTTAAGCTTGCCTGCCGCGCTGGCGCTGGGCAAGCGGCTGTCCGTCTAGATAAGCGAGTATGATCATCGGGGCTCAGGCGCTGGTTCATTGTGAATTGTGCCCCCGGCGCTGTCGGGCCAATCGTTTGGCCGAGCAACTGGGGTTTTGTCAGGCAGGACATCTGGCCCAGGTATTCAGCTACGGCCCGCATCATGGCGAGGAGCCGCCACTATCGGGCAGCCGTGGCTCGGGCACGGTGTTTTTTAGCTGCTGCACGTTGCGCTGCCTGTATTGTCAGAATTATCCTTGGAGTCAGGAGGATCGCGGCGCGACTTATTCGATCGATGAGCTTGCCGGCATTTTTCGAAACCTGTGGGACGAGGGTTGCCATAATTTGAACTTGGTCAGCCCGACACCCTGGCTGCCAATGATTGTGCCGGCATTGCAAATAGCTGAACGGGATGGTAAACGCTTGCCGGTTGTGTATAATACTAGCGGCTTTGAGCGGGTGCCAACGCTACAGAAACTAGCAAGCATCGTGGATGTTTATCTGTCTGATCTGCGCTATGCGCGCCACGAATCTGCGCTTGCCGGTTCGGGCGCACCTGGGTATGTTAGCGTGGCACGAGAGGCGTTGCAGGAAATGTGGCGCCAGAAAGGCACCTTGCGTTATGATGCCGCTGGGGTGGCGCTGTCCGGCGTGATTTGCCGTTTATTGATTCTGCCGGGCCGCGCCGCCGAAGCCTGTGAGAGCTTGGAATGGCTGGCTGGCGCCGTGGGCACCAATATCACACTTAGCGTGATGGCCCAGTATACGCCGGCCTATCGGGCTGCTAAGCTTAAGCCCTGGAATCGGCGCATCACGCTGGCGGAATACCGGCAGGTCTGCCAAAAGGTGACGGCCTTGGGGTTCTCGCAGGGCTGGATCCAGGATTATGATATATTGACGAATGAACGCCTGGTCGGATTTAATTTTCGGCCACGGCGCAAATAACAACCATGATGAAACGGAGCGCACTATGAGCGGACACAGTAAATGGAAAACGATTGCCCATAAAAAGGGTGCGGCGGATGCCAAACGCGGCAAAATTTTTAGCAAAATGAGCAAAGAAATTTCGATCGCGGCTCGCGCAGGAGGCGGCAATCCAGATATGAATCCCGCCCTGCGCACATTGATGCTTAAAGCTAAAAGTTATAATATGCCATCCGATAACGTTGAGCGGGCTATTAAAAAAGGCACTGGTGAACTTGAGGGCGGTCGCTTGGAAGAAGTGGTCTATGAGGGTTATACGGGGGGCGGTGTGGCCTTAGTGATCAAGGTGTTAACAGACAATAAGAACCGTGCCGCCTCAGAAGTGCGCCATATCTTCACTAAATTTGGCAGCAATTTTGCGTCTCAGGGATCGGTAGTCCGGAACTTTCAGCGTAAGGGACAAATCCTGGTGGAAGCCTCCGCCGTGGAAGAGGATAAATTGATGAGCATTGTTTTGGATGCCGGAGCTGAAGACATGCAGCAGGATGGCGATGTCTTTGAGATTATCACCGAGCCAGCCAATTATGAGGCGGTGGCCGCCGCCTTGGAAAAAGCCGCTATCAAGACAGTTAGCTCAGAAATCACTCTGATTCCTGACAGCTATGTAACTGTTACCGATAAAGCTCTGGCTGCCAATATCATGAAATTTATCGAGACCTTGGAAGATAACGAGGATGTCCAGAATGTCTATTCCAGTTTAGATGTAAATGAAGCCGTGTTAGAGGAATTGGAACAGAAGTAAGTGGCCAGGCATGAAGCTTAAATCGCCAGCCGATTGCATGCGTATCCTGGGCGTGGATACCTCGCTCCGTTCGACTGGCGTAGCTTTGATTCAAGCGCGGGGATCGGCATTGCAAACCCTGGCCTATGAGTTGGTAAAAAACCCTCCTGGTCGCCCTGTGTCCGCTTGCCTAGATCATTTGCATCGATCGATGAGCGCAATCATAGCTCGGGAAAAGCCTCAGGCGGCGGCCTTAGAAGGGATTTTTTTTTGCAAGAACGTGAAGACCGCAGTGATTTTAGGAGAGGCGCGCGGAGTGGTCTTGGCAGCCTGCGCCGCCGCCGGCGTGCCGACTTATGAATATTCGCCACGGCGCGTTAAACAGGCTGTAGCGGGATATGGTAACGCTGGCAAAGAACAGGTGCGTAAAATGGTTATGGCGCTGCTTAATTTGGATGAGCCGCCCCATGAGGATGCTTCTGATGCGTTAGCCATTGCCCTCTGCCATCTGCATAGCGCTGCCGGTTGTCTTGCCGCCCTGAACCTGAAAGCTATTTGAAATGATTATCTTTCTAGAAGGCATCCTGACAGAGAAGACGCCGGCGCGCTTGGCGCTCAATGTTGCCGGGGTTGGTTATGAAGTCTTTATTCCGCTGCGCAGCTATGATCGTTTACCGGCCGAACAGCAGCCCTGCCGCATCCTGATTTATGATTATGTGCGTGAAGATCAGCATGTTCTTTATGGCTTTATCACCGAGGAGGAGCGGCAACTGTTTGTGCTGCTAATGGGAGTCAGCGGCATAGGTCCTAAGCTGGCCATGAGCGCTTTGAGCAGTTTATCTGCCAACGAGCTCAGCATTGCTATCAGCAGCAGTGATGTACAACGCTTGAGCGCTATTTCCGGCATTGGTAAAAAAATCGCTGAACGTATGGTTGTCGAACTGCGCGATAAAATTTCCGGCGCCTTGGCATTGACAGCCGCCGCCAGCGCGTTGGATGCTACGCCAGGCAACCAGCGCGCGCGGGATGCGATCATGGCACTGATCGCCTTGGGCTATAAGCAAGCGCAAGCACAAAAAATGATAGCGGCGGCCATCCCACGCCTTGCTGCCGATGCTGCTATTGAAGAGATAGTTCGTCAAGCGCTGCTGCATTAACGCGGCTTCGGAGCGCTGGGTCGATATGATAGCATCCTTTATACAACGCCATTATAGGGTGGTGGGGATCAGCAAAATTCTTTGGGATAGGCTGCCGGCCGGCAAACAATTGGACGGCGCCCCCAACCAATTTCGTTTACCATGCCAAAACTTTGGGCGCCGCCGGTCTGGGATTTCATCCCTTGGTCGACTGCTTTACAAGAGTTGGCGGCGCGCGCCGATGCTGTCCGCTGTCGGAGGCTTTAACCAATTGGGCTAAAGCAGGTCTGCTCCATTAAAATTTGTACGGCAGGCATATGTTTGTCGCCGCGTTAGCATAGTCGGAGCCGCCACAGGCCATTGCGCCGGCCCAGATTAAGCTTAAATCCAGAATTGCCTATCCAAGGTGCGATACTGGATGGCTTCGGAGACATGCTGGGACTGGATATCCGCCGCGCCGTCCAGATCAGCAATCGTGCGCGCTGTTTTCAGGATGCGATCGTAGGCTCGGGCGCTGAAGTGCAATTCGCTGATGGCCATTTTTAGCAGATTCTGGCCATCCGGCTTCAATTGACAATATTTCTGGATTTCCTTCGACCGCATGGCGGCGTTGCAATGCACCTTGCGCAACCCTCTGAATCGCTGCTGCTGCCGCTGGCGCGCCGTTTTCACCCTTTCCCGGATCGCCGCCGATGGTTCCCCCGCGCCGATAGAGGCAAGCTCCTCATAGCGAACAGCCGGCGCCTCAATATGAATATCAATGCGATCCAGTAGCGGCCCAGAAATCTTATTGCGATAGTTTTGAATCTGCAGCGGGGTGCAGCGGCATTCGTGCTTGGGATCTCCATGAAATCCGCAAGGGCATGGATTCATTGCCGCCACCAACATGAATTGGCAGGGGAATGTCACACTTGCCGCCGCGCGTGAAATCGTAACTACGCCATCTTCCAGAGGCTGGCGTAGCACTTCCAGAACATGGCGATGAAACTCGGGCAGCTCATCTAAAAACAATACGCCGCGGTGTGCCAAGCTAACCTCGCCGGGAACGGGATGGGCGCCGCCGCCCAGCAGGCCGGCGTCGGAGACGGTATGATGCGGCGCCCGAAACGGCCGGCGCGCCACCAAGGCTTGGCGAGGCGCTAATTCGCCGGAGACGCTGTGAATCTTGGTGGTCTCCAAAGCCTCCTCCAGGGTCAGCAGCGGCAGGATTGAGGGAATACGCTTGGCCAACATGGTCTTGCCCGTGCCCGGCGGCCCGATAAACAGAAGGTTATGTCCTCCCGCCACGGCGACTTCCAGCGCGCGCTTAGCATGTTCCTGACCCTTGACATCGGCAAAATCTTCTTCATGCGCTAGCTGTTCTTCCAAGACTTTCTTCAAAGCCACTCGATAGGGCTGCCGGCTGATGCGGCCGGCAATGAAGTCCGTCGCCTGGCGCAAGTTGCCTACCGGATAGATATCAATGCCTTCCACCACGGCGGCCTCATCAGCATTGTCGGCCGGCACTAATAGGGCGGGGATCTTGCCCGCTCGCGCGGCCAAGGCGATCGAGAGGACACCTCTGACTTGGCGCACGGCTCCACTCAGTGCTAGCTCGCCCACCATGGCAAAGCCAGCCAAGGCCTCTTGGGGCACCTCTGCCTCTGTAGCCAATACGCCGATGGCAATGGGCAGATCAAAGCTAGGACCTTCTTTTTTGATATCAGCCGGAGCGAGGTTTACGGTTAAACGCCCCTTGGGCATTTTGAAGCCGGAATTGAGGATGGCAGTCTGAACGCGATCCTTGCTTTCTTTTACAGCGGCGTCGGGCAATCCCACCACTACTGTCTGGGGATCGCCTGGCCCAGAGTTTACTTCTATTTCAACAAGATATGCGTCAACGCCATAGATAGCGCTGGAATGGACTTTAGCCAGCATAAACTAAAACCCTGTGCTTGGGATCTTGTCCGAGCGCCCACCTTAAACTGATTATAAAATAGCAGGCATCTAGCTATAAAGCAATCGGGATCATAGTTTGAATTGTATTGATTGGTCTGAAATAGCCCGCGCCGCCTCAGCGCTGGCAGCGCCAGGATTGTTAAAACTGTGGCAACATGCTAGGCCAACTTTATTTTCAGCTCGAAATATTTTGCTAATGAGTATAAATTATAGCTAGCTAGTGGCGCCGGTTCAACCAAGCTGCGCCTCAGGAGGCCAAGCTTAGCGCTGGCCGGGCGGCTGGCTGAAGTTGAGCGACCTTAAGGGGGCCATCATGTCATCGGTCAGCGAATGGATCGTCAGGGAATATTTTGAAACATTGGGCTACTTGGTTAGTCAGCCGCGTAAATACTCGCCATCTGGTCGCCGTAAACGGCTGGAAGAAGAAATTGATCTAATCGTGGTCAACCCTCTTATCACTGAGCTGAAGCTTCCGCAGGCTACCATCTGGACCACGGCGGATCTTAAGTATATTCCGCGGGCCGTGGTAGGAGTCTATGGCTGGCACACCGAGCGTTTCTATCCCAGCATCCTGAATCAAATTCCTGAAATGCTGCGTTTCGCCAGCGAGGAATCAGTGCGCCTGGTGTCCCGGCGTCTGGATGGCGCGCCCTTGGCCAAGATATTGTGCTTTCCTCAGCTGCCGGCCTCGGAGAAACTCAGAGCCGAAACCATCCGGCTATTGAGAGCTAAAGGTGTTGATGGCGTGCTGCTCTTTCGAACCTTACTGCTCGAGCTGATCAATCGCCTGGACAGTAAAAAGAATTATGATAAATCCGACCTGCTGCAAACACTGCGTATTTTAAAAAACTACGATCTTATTAAAACTCCGCAGTTAGAATTGTTCGGCCGGCATCGCCGCCGCCGTCCGAACGCCAAACAGTAACCAACGCTGCCTCTGGCATCAGGCTGGCTTGATTGTCAAGGCCAGGCTCAAGGAGTTCAGCTTGTGGACGAGCGCGAAGCATACGTGGCGCTGAACATGATGGCGGGCATTGGCCCGGTAAGCGTGCGCTCTCTTATTATGGCCCTTGGCTCGCCTCAGGCCATCTTTCAAGCCACGCCCGCAGAGCTACGCCGCGCCCATGGCATCGGTGCGGCACTGGCGCAATCAATCATTGCTCAGCGTATAGAGATTAACCCCACTGTCGAGATCGAGCGAATTCAGAAACTGGGGGCGCAGATCTTCACGCCAGTAGATCCAGCTTATCCCAAAGGGTTGCGGCAAATTCATGACCCGCCCTTAGCTTTATATTGCTATGGATCTTTGGAAACTGCCGACCAGCGTGCGCTGGCCGTGGTAGGCTCACGCCGTTCCACCATCTATGGCCGGGCTTGTGCTGATCAGCTGGCATATCAGCTGGTCCAAGCGGGTTTTGTCGTTGTAAGCGGCTTGGCTCGCGGGATTGATACGGCTGCGCATCGCGGCGCTCTGAAAGGCGGCGGCCGGACGCTGGCCGTGCTGGGTGGGGCTCTGGATTGCCTCTATCCCGCGGAAAACGCAGATCTGGCCAGGGAAATCGCTCGTCACGGTGCCGTGCTAAGCGAGTTTCCCTTGGGGCGCCAGCCGGATAAAACCACTTTTCCCATGCGCAATCGAATCATCAGCGGTTTATCCATGGGAGTGCTGGTGGTTGAAGCCGGGCTAAGCAGCGGCGCCCTGATCACTGTTGATCAAGCTCTCGATCAGGGGCGCCAGGTCTTTGCAGTGCCGGGCCGCATCGATTCGTCGTCATCTCGAGGCGTTCATCAATTAATTAAAAACGGCGCCCGCTTGGTTGAGAATGTGGATGATATTTTGGATGAATTCGAATTCCTGATTCCTTCTCGGCAGCTTGATCGTGCCGCGCCGGCCGCCGCGGCCCGCCCGCCGCTCTTGCCAGAAGAAGAACGTATTGTGCGCGCCTTGGAGGACGGCGAACAGGATCTAGATAGGCTAACGCGCAGCATCGGTTTGAGCGCCGCGCGCGTCAGCGCGCTCTTAATCGGGTTGGAAATGAAGCGCCTGGTGCGCATGCATCCAGGCCGCCTCGTAGAGCTGATCCGCTGATGCATTAAATTAGCAGCTGCTGCAAGCTGGTAGCATTGCAGTCGATAGCCAGAGATTAGTATACGATCCATCTTCAAGCAGCGCGCTGCTATCTATCTTGACTGGCATAGAGATGCTAGGGCCGCATTGCCCGCCGCTCCACTCGGCGCCAGCCACTCATGCAGCGCTGTCTTCTCTAAGGCCAGCGCTAGCCAGCCCTGGCTTGTCGGCTGGGGATCTGAGCAGAGGGTGGGGTTGATTGTTAAATCATGCAATGCCAGGGTGAGCTCTTTTGCGGCTGCTGCATAAAAAACTTTATATTGTTTGGCGCCAGCAGTATAAAGCAGGGCTGAAATTATCTAAGTGGCATGAAGAAAACCCGGCCATAGCCTTTAGCGCTATGGGTGCGGCAAGAGGAGGCACTACCTATGATAGCAAGAAAGATTCAACCGACCTTCGAGCAGGATCGAGAGTTTTTGGAACAGCATGTGCCGGTGATAGTGCTATCTGGCGCGGCTGGTCAAAGTCAAGTGGTCGTTGTACCGGCATTGCAGGGGCGCGTTATGACCAGCACGGCCCGAGAGCCGCAGGGCCCTAGCTATGGCTGGATCAATCATCAGCTGATCGCGTCGGCTAAACCGCTGCGCCATAATAATCCCTATGGGGGCGAAGACCGGTTCTGGATTGGTCCGGAGGGTGGACAATTCTCCATATTTTTCAAATCAGGAGCACCCTTTGATCTGGAGCATTGGTTTACGCCTGCGCCGATCGATACTGAATCATTCGAGTTGGTTTCTAAAACTAGCAGTCAGGCCCTGTTAAAGAAAGAGATGCGCTTGGAAAACTATTCCGGCAGCGTGTTTCAGCTGCGCGTCGATCGAGAAATCAGGCTCCTTGAGCGCGAATTAGTCCTTGATGCTCTGGGCCTTAAGCTGCCAGCCGCCTTGACGCTGGTGGCCTTCGAATCGAATAATCGCTTGACCAACACCGGCGCGCAAGCTTGGGCGGAGGAGAGCGGCCTGCTTTCCATCTGGGTGCTGGGCATGTTTCCAACCTCGCCGCAAACGACGATCGCTATCCCATTTAAGCCAGGCCTAGAGCAGCAATTGGGCCCGATTGTGAACGATGTTTATTTCGGCAAGGTTCCTGCCGACCGGCTTAAGATCGCCGCGCGGACTATATTTTTTAAGGGCGATGGTTGTCATCGCAGCAAGATCGGCGTGTCTCCTTGGCGTGCTACTGGGGCGCTGGGCAGTTACGATGCTGCTCGCCGTATCTTGACGATCGTTCAATATAGTCGTCCCGAAGCAGCCGGCGCATACCTGGATCGCTTACCGCGCTATGTGAATTCAATGTGGGCTATTCAGCCAGAGCCTTACTGCGGCGACGCGATCAATGTTTATAATGATGGTGCTCTGCCGCAGGGATCATTTTACGAGCTGGAGACATCTTCGCCAGCCCTAGCTTTGCAGCCGGGCGCTAGCGCCGAGCATAGGCAACAGACATTTCATTTTGAGGGCCAGCCAGCCGATTTGGATAAAATCGCCCTGGCTAAATTGGGCGTTTCCCTGGATGAAATCCAATCGGCCTTGCTGTAGACTTTATTTTTGTTTTTGATAATAATTCCAGTGCCCGCGGGCAAAGAAGCGCCGAAACCCTTCCTGCACATAGCTTTGTTCCGCGGCCCCGTCAGCGGCCTGTCGGGTGATGCCGCGATTGGAATAGTAATGGAAATGTATATTGAAGTGCTGGAAGATGCGGCACATATCAAGCGTTTGGGCAATGGTATGCGGCCGCGTAAAAACCCATTTTTCAGGGCGCTGTTCGTAACCACCCCACTCGCCGATATGTATTCGCGCGTGGCGCTCAACCATGAGCTCAAAGGCCTTGAACCAGCCTTCCAATACCGTGCGGATTGAGTAAAGACCATTCGGCCAAAATTCATAGAGCCGATAGTCGTAATCATGAAAGCTGTAAACCAGCAGAGGGTCATCCATCGGCTCGATTTTATTGAGCATCATAACCGAGGCAAAGCTTTCCGGCGACTCAATATAGATCAAATGGCGCCGGTCATGTTTACGGATAGCCGCGATAGTTTGCCGGACCAGTGGGTTATAGGCTTCGGCGCGTAGGCCAGCCGGCTCGTTAAACGGATCATAGGAGATCGCCGCAAAGGGCAGGTCGTGATAGGCCTGGGCCAGGCTTTCGTATAACGCCGGAATCTTATGATCTCCACCGGCATGGTCAGCTGAAGTATTGTGCAGGATATTGACACCGAGTTCTTGCCCGGCATCCAAGCAAAACTGCAGTTGAGGGCCTGGTCCTACAGCTGTTTGTGGGCGCCAACTGTTGCCGCCACAGAGGGCTACATCGCGTACCTCCGCGACATTCCCAGCACCGATATCAACAGGTGAAAAGGCAAAAGCGGTCATACCACCAAAAGCCGGTATCTCATCAAGCGGCACCCGGTAGCTGACTCGGTCGCTGTCGAGAACGCCTTTCAGCGTTCCATACTTGCCCAGAGAGCATCCCAGAGTTTGCGCGTTGCTAGGGAAGGCTAAACCTGGAAACTTTTGCTCAACGGCATAGCTGAAAAAAGGCGGCAGCAAAGCAACTTTGAGCGGCTTGGTATTCCAAGCGTCCTTCAATATTTTATAGGTATAGATATCGGTTATATCGAGCATCTCAGGCTCATTGGCGCTGCGCTCATTAATCTCCGTGAAGGCTATCGGATAGGCCAGTAAGGCTTGGGACCAGAAGCGACAACGCTCAACGATCTGCGTGGGAATCGTCTCGCCAAAATTCAGTTCTGCGCGGAAAGGGCGCGCCAATACGACTTGGGCCGCCTTCTTGCCGAAGGTGCAGCTGATCTGGGAGGTGCCTTCCTCGCCTACGTTCGCCGCAATGGTTTGCGGCTTATCAAGAAAAACCATCAAGATCGGTTGTTCGACGACCGTCGCGGCGGGCCAGAGCAAGGCCCAGTTCTCCGGCAGATCTCCATCGGTTTGCGCATCATATAGCGTAGCGGTTTTGGTGAGGGGTTTATATTCCAAAGCATCTTGGCCAGGCCAGGCGATTGCTTGAGGCCCTGGCACGCCACGTTCATTCCAACCCCATAGCTGCAGCGGATCCTCGCCCGCTGTTACCAGCGCGCCAACGGAAAGCGGGCTGTTCCAGATAGTGGCGGCTTGCGTTTGACTAGGGGGGCGTTGTTCATATGCGGCCTGTAAAGCGGGGCAGCGAATCTCTACATCGCCCATAATGCCGCCTTTATCGCGACAGTCATATACGCGAACAGCGATCAAATTAAGGCCGCCGAACTTAACCAGTTTTTTAGGGATTTTATATTTTCGTTCAACAGCCCAAAAATCTTGAGGATTAGTGTCGTAGGCGGTATGGCCTATTTCCTGGCCGTTAAAATAAGCCCAGTCGTAATCATCTACACGGCCGATGCCAAGCTCAAGATCGTAGCCAGCCCATTCCTGCGGAATATGCAGAGTCCGCCGATACCAGGCCCAGCCATTATAAGGAGCGTCCTCTAGCTTATCGTTGATGCCTGGGAAGGGGTTGGTCTTCTTGATGTCAGGATTCAGGTCTTGAAAGCCCTGATGTTCCCAATCTCCCGGCACGACGATTTCAGACCATAGAACATTATAGGCTGGATCATGATACGTCTCCTGAAGACCCGTATTCGGCGGATCCAGTTTAAACCGCCATAAGCCGTTCAAATTCATTTTCCAAGAGATCTCCGTTGCCCCGATGCGCAAGCCCCAACGGTTGATGTCATTGTCGAGCAGATGGGTTATGTCGCACCAACCAAAGCGATTAGCATCGGATTGATTGAGCCGATTGACGACATTCTTCCAAGAGCCCTCCACTGTGTTAAACACGCTGTCGATCTGCTCACGAGAACCGGCTAAGATTTGCCGTGCTTGCGTATAGTTGCCGGCCAAGAGCGCTGTCATGGCTTGCTTGCCCAGGGCCTGAAACTGGCCTGTAGCCTCTTGGGCCGCCTTGGCGCCCATTGGATTCTTACGCTGCAGAGCTTCCGCCGTATTGGCCAGGCACTCGGCCTCATCCAGCAGGCGTATGGCCAGCGTTAAAGCCTCTGTGCCATCAGCCAGGCTATGAATGGCAGGAGATATTTCCGGCTGAGCCATGATTTTTTGCAAGCTCTCCCGCAAGCCCGTTGTAACGCGCAGTGCTTCGTCGGGCAAACGACTGGCATCCCCAAAATAAAATGGCTCCCAATCATCGATGATACAACCGCGCTGAACAATTAAGTTCAGCCGCCAAGTCAGGTTGCGCGCGAGCTCGGCGCGCAGCGCTTTAATGGCCGGCGCCGCCAAGGTCTGGAGCTCTTGGTCGCTGATCGTCAATGCGGCGTCAGCGCTATTTTTTACGGGAACCCAATCGGATATATCCGCGGCGGGGTCGAGCAAGGCCTGCTCATGTTGCAAAAAGCTCCAAGGTGGGAACTTTTTTACTTGCCATTGGGTGCTGCTACTTAGACGCTGGATGGTGCCGGCTCGATCAATGATAGCGCCCTCCAACGCCAAGCCCTTGATAGCGGCGCTTATGGCTAAAACATTCTGGCCTGGCCGAATCCATTCGGCGAAAACAACGTCGCGAATCTCGGCCGGAGCATCCGGTCCTGACTTGGCTTTTTGATCGGGCGTATGCTCGTAAACCAGCCGCCCATTCACGCGGACCACCACTGGCCCGGTTGTCTGTAAACGCAGTGCGACACATTCTGTTTCTGGGGTGGCATTAAAAAGGCTCCGATATACGCACGGTGCCGTGCTTGAGTACTGATAACCGTAGACCGCTTGAGGAAATTTCGGTTCGCCCGCGCTAAAATCCGGCGCAATGGCTTCCCCGGCTGCCGCCGTAAAAGCAGCCATCATCAGCGTTGCAATAACCCAGCAGAATCTATAATGGCGAAGCATAAGTCGGAACCTTTCATTAAAGGCCTGGCAGCCTAAAATTGTTGGTAAGGGGTACATAGTTTACGAGGCAGGCTATAGCAAGAGAGTCTGCTTGTAAAGATTTTTATCCCTCTTATTAAAAAATTTTATTGTTTGTTTGCCTTTCCCCAGCTGGCGAATACACTGGTGCTTAATATTTTTTTAATGGCAGTGAATCCGGCGCAATCAATATCGGGCTTCGCCCGATGATTTTTAAAAGGAGCTCAGGATATGAAACAATGGCAAGCGCTATGGCTCGGAGCGATCATCTTGGCGGCAGGCTCGGGCAACCTCGCGGCTAACGCAAGCAATCCATTGCAGGCTTGGGTGCCCGAGGGTTCACCCTACTGTTCCCTGGAGATAACCCTGCGCTCTGGTGAGGAGCTACGTTGCTTTACGCCGCAGCCGCGAGTGCAATTGAATGGAACAACTGCTTCCGGAGCAATGGTGCAAGAAAAACTAGATCATGCTGATATCAACTGGGATGCTAATAAACAACTATTTGTGATCCGCACCGTCTCTTGGACTGGCGAGCTGACGGCTCTCTGGGAGTCGTTGAGCTGTCAAATCAGCCCGGATAATACTATTACGATCCAAGGCAATGAAATTCAAAGCTTACATATAAGATATCATAAGGCGGCCGAGCCAGCCAATGGAGGAAAACAATGAAAAGAGATTTCATGCTTGCATATCTATTGGCAGCTGTAGTTGCCACTGGGACGCTCGGTTATGCTGACGGGATCGCCAGCTCAGGCTGGGGCACTCTATCCAACTTAGCTGGCGCTCTGCCGGATCCGCTGGCACAGCTGGCCGCGCCGGAACAGCATGATGTTATGCTGTATAGCTCGATGCTTTCGCCCGGGGTACTGCTGCGTATGCAATCCCCAACGATTCAGTTCTTCGGCGATCTTGAGGATTATGGCGCGCAAGGGCCAACATTTTTTATCGTTAAAACCGCCGCCGGGACTCAAGCTGTGTTGCCCAACCAGCCCTTGGATGGCGCCCAGCTGGCGGCCGCCTGGGTGGTGGTCAGTTTTCAAGGCGCGCAAGGCTGGGAAAATTTCGATGCGCCCTGGTTTATCGCCTTGGAAAAACGGCCTTTGCAAATTGAACTTACTCAGGCTGGACTGAAGATCACCTTTGCCGATTCAGACACTGGCCATGTTTTTAGCATGCCGCTCTACGGCTGGCATAAATTGCCGCAGGAACAGAAAGATTTTTGTGCCGAGCATCAATTGCCAAGTTCCGGCATCCGACCATGGGAATGGAAGCAGAGCGTGCCGGCCAGCGTCATTGAGCGTTGCGATCTGTGGGCGCGGATAGCGCGGGCTTATCCGGTTGGCTTTCAGGAGTCGTTTGCGGTTAATCCGCAAACCGACGAAATCAATTTTCGTTACGATTATGACTGGCTGATTACCGCGGATGACTGGCAAACGGCCCCCTTACGCTTTGCGCCGCTCTCGCCCGCGCTGGGGTTGGCTTGGAAAGTTCCGGGATTCCCTATGCAACTTTCGGCAGAAATTCATGATCCGGAGTATTTCACTGGGTTCGGACCATATGTTGGAGCTTATGATACGAACCGGGTGGAAATAAGTATGCAGGTTTTGCAATATATCAATGAGTTGGAACGGATGGATAAGCCAGAGGATCCAGATGCGAACCAAGCTCAAGCGCTGAATTGGATCAATGCCGCCGTAGGGCGTTTTTCGCAAGACTGGCGCTGCCAATACGATCATGGTCAGCGCGGCAACTTCTGTTGGAATATCGTTGCGGATGTCTGGTATGCCAAGGCTATTCCGTTTCTAGAGGAACCGCGTAAAGAAACGGTGAAGCATAGCATGCGGATTTATATGGATAATGATGTGCTCAACGCCTGGAATTATACGCCCTGGCACGGCCAGTTGATTTTGGATGGGCCCGGGATCGGATCCTGGGGCGGCCTGGGCGATTCCGGTAAGTTCGCCAGTAATGTTTTACAACCGGTCTGGGCCTATGCTCAGTATAGTGGAGACTGGGGCCTGATCCGCGACCGTTGGGATATCATCAAACGGCTGTTTTGTACGCCCGAGGAAATGCATTGGACCGGCTTTGGCCGCGTTGCCATTGCGGAGCTGGGCGATGAAGCGCCTCCTTGCTCGGCTTACGCAAGACTGGGCTGGGGTGTAGGCGATCTCGATGCCTATCTCTTGGGCTGTTATACCTTTGCGCGGGAATTGATTCATCATTACATTAAGCAGGTTGGTGCAGAATACTTTTATGAGCGTCAGCCCCACAGGGATTTAAAGCCGTTAGCTGAGAATGTCTATCTCACCGATTTATGGGGCAGCACAGTGGGCTGGCAAATTGGTGGGCCGCTCCTTACTAATCCGGGCCAGAGTGAAAATCGTTGGGTACGGTTCCACGACCCTGATACCGGCCGTTTCTATCGAGATCATCTCTTAAAAGAGGTGCGTGCCGAACTAGATGTGTATACCAATACCATAGTTCGCTCGGGCAACTATCGCTATGGACTTACTTTGGATGAAGGGCATATTTTGCCCAGCTTGGCGCGGCTACGCTCGTTTTTAGCCGGTGATTCTTTTGAAGAACTATCGCAGCTGTTGCCTATGACCAATTATAATAGAAGCTTTGGCCCGGGCAAAATCGCCGTGAGTTATGCTTATTTACGCGCCATTGGCCCGGTGCAGTATGACCGCTTGGTGCCTAAAACCATGGAGCCCAGCCCCTATGTTCTAGGCTTGCAGGGGGTACATATGTCGCTGGTTCAAGGTGTCGGCGCTAATATCAAGATGCGGCCATTCTGGCATGGCTGGAATATGCCTAAGGATCCTCAAGGCGGCAAGCAGGCTCCCCAGCGTAATTTCGGAAGTATCAGCGGTGATTTTGGCGAACGGATCGCTGGCGCCTGTGGTAGACAACGGCTTTCTTATGGCTGTTATCAATCATGGGTGGATACTACGTCTAAGCGCGAAATAGCCAATCTTGAGGAGGTCATCCAGGCACAGGAAAATACGCCGATATTGTTCATTGGCCCATTCTCCAATCGCTGGGACTCGGAGATCCTGATGGCTTACCCGCCTGAAGAGGACTTTCAGCCGCAGGCACAATACGATGGCATCGGCAGAAAAGTATCCTGGCAGCCGGCCACGCTGGGCGCCGGCCGCCAGCTGGACTTACTGCAACAGGCTGGCGCAGCCGAGTGGCCAGCCGGGCGCAAGATCGCTTATGTCCAACAGTATGTCTGGTCACCCGAGAGCCAGGATGTTTATCTCAAGGTGGGGCATAGCGGGGGAGCACAAGGTTGGATCAATGAGCAACGTGTGATTAGCGAGCACACTACTCATGGCGGCTTCTATGCTAATCGCATTAGCGGCTTGGGCCGTCTGCAGCAGGGCTGGAATCGCTTGCTGGTCAAGAGCGAATCACCGATTGGTAGCAAGGGATTCCCTATGCAGTTCTGTATCACCGGGTTGGATGATCAGCCGTTGCCAGACTTGCAATTCGCCGCCCAGCCGGAATAGTGAACGCTGAGCTCTGGTAATCATAATCCAACAGCGCCGATAAGATCAGCTGGGGCTCTCCAGGTTAGTCCGGCATAAACAGCTAGCGCCGCCGGACTTGCCAGCCCCATGCTTGGTTTATGGATTGCCAGGCTCAGGCTTAGCGATCAACCGTACTGGTCCAGCGGAAAAGCCGCCCCCGGCGTTATTGTCACAAACCATCACCGCGAGCACATTTTCCGCGCCAAATTTAAGTGCTGTTGAGGGAATGGGATACATACGAGTAGCTTCCCAAAAGTCTTGAGGATTGGTTTGATAATCGGTTTGCCCGATCTTAATGCCATTGATCCAGACAATATCAAAATCATCAATGGCCCCGGCATGGAAAAATATATTGTGCCCTTTAAATTCCTCCGGCAGTGTGAATTTTATGCGATACCAGGCAGTTCCATCGTACCAGCCGCCATTTTCTACCGGGGGATTATTCGCATGGATCTCGGCCGGAAAGAGTGCGCTTAAAGGTAAGGCTTTCTCCGGCAGCTGGGCTTGATTTTCCCATAGGCCGGGAACCTCGATATTCAACCATTGAGAGTCATTGAACTCGCGCTTGAACCAGCCGGCCTTGATTCCCTGAGCCGAGTTATCGGCGCAGAATTTCCATTGCTTGCCCTCTAGGGGTAAATCATAGGGTTCCGGCGGCGTGGCTATTTTTGTATAGATATAACGAGTGAATCCATTTTCAGCGGTAACCGCGCCGATCTTGCGATTTGGGTCAACCGTTACCAAACCAACGCTCCAGCCCGAACCTTTCGGATAAGCCGGTGACTGCCATTCTCCAAAAAACTGAAAGGGCGGCATAAATTCCTCAAAAACCGGATCTTTAATAGCCAGTTTAGTGGCGCCAAGGAGCTCTATGTTATCTGCTTTATAAACCGAATCGAGGCCAGGCGTCCAGGGCAGGACATCTTGGTCCAAGATGCGTTCAAATTTTGGATTATCGGCTAAAGCCCAATGAATCCATGGCGTTGGTTCCCAGGCCCAAGCGGCTTTGAAAACATCGTTCCAGCTAAGCTCCCAACCGTTAAGCTGTTGATTGATTTGTGCCACACTTTTTCCTAGAAAGTGGCGTTGCTTGGCAAGCAGGTTAGCCGGATTGTGCGCTTGCGGATGAAGCTCTAGATATCGACGGCCTTGACCAGCTTCCTCGAGCAAGGTTTTAAAATCACGTTGCATTTCCGTAGCGAATTCAAAAGCTAGCCCGCCGGGCGTATTAAGGCAGTTTTCCCGCAAAAATCGCGTGAAGTCAAAATCATGCACGCAGCGCCAACGGCTGATCCACTGGGCTGATCCAAAAGCTTTAGCGGCGGAAACATCGAAAGAACGCGATAATCGCGGCTGTATTTTTGCATGGCCTGGCCCACCGATCTGCCAGCCATAGCCGGCACCCCAGCAGTCGGTAGCATTCTCAGTGTCATCCATGATTTCAAAGCGATGCCAGGGCTGAAATTTGCGAGCATAATCGCCCAGCGGGCCACACTTTAGATGAGCCTGTAATAATTCCATAACCGTCATGTAGGCGCCCCAGGCAAAGCGCGCCTGATCACGGGCTGCATACATCAGGCGGGCATAGCCCATCGCCGGCGGCGCTTCATCGCCCAGTTCAGCGATGCATCGCCGGCCGGCCTGTGGCCAGCCGAGCATGGTCAGAGTGCAAGTTAACTTTTCAATGATTGGTGCTTTAGGCGCAATCCATTCATAATCCTGGCCGTGGTAGGAGTAGAGCCAAGCCGGGACCAGCAGATTCATGATCAATTTACCCGAATCGCCAAAACATCCGCCATATAAACCATCTTCATTGTCGCGGGACAGAAAGGTCTTGTTGCCGTGTTGCTCCTCCTTGTAGCCGCTTTCGGTGAAACAGCTATATTCAAAATAATTGCGCATGTTCTCGCGCGCCTGAGCTTGGTCCTGCGGCTTGACAAAGCGCAGCGCATAGCCTTTAGTGCGATCAGAAGTAAGGCCGACCCAAATCGCGCCATAGTTGCCCACCTTGCCTGGGCCTGTTTCTAACTTCATATCGCGTTTTGCGTATGCCTGTTGGTTGTTGCCCCAAGGGGCCGTGCTCTTACATAGCGCCGGCGCGGTCACAGTTAGAGTTTCAATGGCCTTTTTTACAATTGGATCGTTCGTTTGTTGGCTCAGCTCTAATACATAGGTTTCGGCAAGATATTTTAAAAGGTTGACGGAGACTTCATATTGATCTGTATCGGCGATCCCGCTCCATGGACCCAGCGGAGTGGGATAGATCGGATCAAAGAGTTGGCCATTGAATTTTAACAGTAAACCATAGCGCGCACCGAGCGCAAAGGTTGGCGACACAGGGGCGAGTTTTTTGGCGGGTGTGTTCCAATCGTCGCTGGTGATAAAATACAAAAAGCTGTTCCGCAGGCGTAAGGCGTTTTCCTTTAAATCCACCTGGAAACTATCGCGCAGGAAATAGGGGATCGCCCGGCATAAAGCGGTGAAATAATCACAGCGCTCGTGCACATGGTCCGGCAGGCCAGCGCTCCACTGGTAGGGACGCACATTAATGGGAGCCAGCAGTCCTAGCTGGATTCCAAAAGCCCCGTTGAGGTTAGCAGTCTTGGCCTCTTTTATTTCTCCATATTCAGTGATTTGTTGGATATCCGCCCAGCGTCGGCTTGATGGATTATCCTGTGGTGGCTTGTAGTATCCATATAGGTTGAGCAGCGTAACCAAGCCGGCTTTTTGCGGAAAGCTCAGGCGCAGATCATCTTTAAACTCAATGCTTAACGGGCGATGTTGCAGCACCACCAGCATAGGCATGTCGAATTTTTCCCAACCTCTGGCTCCGGCAAACCAGACCAGTAGCCAGGCTTTATCCATCGCCGCCAGTTTTTCAGCAGGAATAGCTTCATGCGCCTTGAAGATCTCTATCTTGGCGTTGCTGGAGAAGGCTAAGTGAGTCGGCCCAGCCACCCGCCAGATCTGTGGGAGTTTATGAAAGAGCGTTAAGGTGGGTTGGCCGCAGGATATCATCCAGCCGGGGAAATAAGGCGTTGAGAATACAGCCATATCATCAGTTTCTATAAAAGCCTTTAAGTCGGGCTCTTGACGTGGATCAGCCGTAAGTGGCAGCACTGGATTTGTCCAGGGTTTTGCTGAAGCCTTTTTAAATGCCTGAGCCCATTCGCTATCTTGAGATAGCCCGGTTAAGTTAATCAGCCCCAATGCTAACGCGATAACAACGGTTTTTTTCATAATAATGGCTTCTTGAATAAGATAGCCTGTTGCCTGGCAGACCACTGCGCCAACTTAGCATAGAAGGCTGATTTTAACAACTGGCCTGGCTCGGCGGCGTTTGTGCAAGCAGGGCTTGGCTGGCGCTAGATCAAAACGGACTTAATATATCTGAACCTGGCGCTCCGCCTAAGGGCCCAGCTAGGTCTTTGAGCAAGCGGGGTGGTTCGATCAACTGTATGTTTTTCCAATGGCCGTAGCGATAGCGGCCGTAAAACACCAGCGCCAGTAGGCATACGTAGGCCGTAGCGAATATCCAGGCTATGTAAACTCCGGCCTGGAACTTGACCACCGCTAGATAAACCGGAGCCACCATGACGCTGATGGTGAGGATCACCACCGTCCATCCGATAAAGATGGTATCGCCAGCACCTTTAAGCGCGCCTGAAAAGATCACGTTGAAAACATCCAGCAAACTATAAAAGGCTACGAAACGTAATAGAATTACCGCCATGGCGCGCACAGCCATAAACTCAGCGGGATCTTGATGGGCTTGAAAGATTCCGCACAACTCCATTGGAAACAGCAAGAAAATCAAGGCTACACTCCACATGTAGAGGCTGGTTAAATGCAGCGCGCTGGAGGTGGCGATAGCACCATCTTGTGGTCGCCCGCGGCCGATGGCCTGGCCCACCAGGGTGCTTACGGCAATGGAAAACCCAATCATGGGCATGAAAGCTAACGAGCCCAGGGCGAGCGTCAAATTGGTAGCGGCTAATTCATTGCGGCCGATGCGACCAATCATCAACAGAAAAAAAGTGAAGGCAAAAGTATCTACGAAAAACTGGACCCCGGCTGGACCGCCGAATTTCAATAGGCGCATGAAAAGTCCGCGATCGAAGGCGCGCTGAGTGCGCACCCCATAGGCTGCCTCGTTTTTATTGGTGAATATCACTGCGCTGAAAACAATCAGCATCACCAAATGGCTGATCACCGTGCCAATGGCCGCGCCAGCAATGCCCAAGGCCGGCAGTGCTCCCAGGCCGTTGATGAGCATGTAGTTGAGCGGAACGTTCACCGTCATGCCGATCAGGTTGATGATCATGATGACCTTGGTCAGCCCACGGCCTGAGTAGAAACAAGCTAGGCTGTCATGTAGTAACGAAAAAACCGATCCCAGCATCAGAATGGTAAAATAAATATATTCCAGCTGCTGTATCTCGGGAGGGTGTCCGGCCAGGCCAAAGATGAACCGGCCGGTTGGCGCCAGCGCGGCCAGAATTAAGCCGGCGCCGAAGGTAAAATAAATCGCTTGCCAGATGGCGCTGCCAATGCGTCGCGGCGCGCCGGCGCCACTGTATTGCGCCACCAAGGTATTGGTGAATCCGATCACACCCATAAAGAAACACAGGAACATGAAAGCCAGCATGCCGGCCGGCGTGGCGGCCGCGATAGCATCCAGTGAATAACGCCCCAGAAAAAGGCGATCGGTAAAAAGCATGACTGTGTGCGAGCCCATGCTGATCACCAGCGGCAGGCTGATGCGCAGGACATCGCCATAGCCGCTCGGCCGCCGCCAGCGCGATAGCAATATGGATAACCATAGCATAAACGGGTGCGCCTCGGTCGGCCGGCGTTGGCCGGTTTCAGGCTAGACTATCGCCGATCCACGCCAGTGCAGTTTTTGGCGCAAGACGGCGAAATAATTGTAGTCGGGTGGATGAATAAAGCGAATGCAACGCGCACTGCGACGTATTTCTACTCGATCGCCTATCTTGAGTGCTTCGCCAATCTGTCCGTCTATGGAGAGCGGGAGCTCGCCCGCGCTTCTGGCGATTTCCACAGCGATCCGTTTTTCATCGGGGATCACCAAAGGTCGCGCGCTCAAAGTATGTGGACAAATCAGATTGATAACAAAAGCTCGTGTTTTGGGATGCAGGATCGGGCCGCCGGCCGATACCGAATGCCCGGTGCTGCCGGTCGGCGTGGAAACGATTAGGCCATCGGCGCGATAGGAGGATACCTCCTCCTCATCCAACAGCAGGTTGAGGGTGATGATCCGCGCCGATGCGCCGCGGTCAATGACGATGTCGTTCAGAGCTCGATAGCGGCTAACGATGCGCCCGGCTCGGCGGACGTTGCAATCAGCTAAGCTGCGGCGGCTGGTAGAGAATTTTCCTTGGGCTAGATGTCTTATGGCTTTATCAATATCTTCTTGGGCCAGGCTAGTGAGAAAACCCAGGCTGCCTAAGTTGATGCCCAGCACTGGAACATCACGGCCCTGCAGTAGACGCACAGCATTCAGCATAGTGCCGTCGCCGCCCAGCACCATCAGCAGATCAATTTGATGGATGAACTCGGCCTGGGTTACCTTCCGGGCGCGTGGCATCAGCGCCGCAGTGGATTCAGTTGCCATCAAGCGCAGGCCCAGCTGTTGGCCGCGCTTATCCAAGCGCTTAAGCACTGCCGCCGCTGAAGGCTTCTCGCAATTGGCGAATATGCCGATAGTTTTCATGGTTTTTTCCAATATGCTAAATATTCAAGGTTGCCGGCCGGCCCGCGTGGAAACGCTTCACAAACGTCCAGCCATTGCAGATTCAGTTCATCTTCACCGAAACGGCGAATCCGCCTGACCACCTCCTGGTGTACCGCTGGGTCGCGCACAACGCCGCCACAACCAACCTCCTGGCGTCCGGCTTCAAATTGTGGTTTGATCAGCGTGACGATGTGAGCCGCCGGTCGGAGCACATCTTTAACCGCCGGCAGTATCTTTGTCAAAGAGATAAATGCCACGTCCACAACGGCGTAATCGGCCAGTTCCGGAAGATCTGCCGGCCTGAGAAAGCGGGCGTTGAGCCTGTCCATGACGACGATGCGAGGGTGATTACGGAGTTTCCAATGCAGTTGGCCAATGCCCACGTCAATGGCATAGACTTTAGCCGCACCATGCTGGAGTAGGCAGTCACTAAATCCGCCGGTGGAAGCGCCGATATCAAGGCAGACTAAGCCATGTACATCCAGGGCAAAGGCCTGAAAGGCATGTTCCAGTTTCTCGCCGCCACGGCTAACAAAACGCGGCTCAGCTACTAGGCTGATCCGACTATCCCTGGCTACCTGGTGGCCAGGCTTATCAATCGCTTGACCATTCACCAGTACTTGCCCAGCTAGAATCAGACCTTGAGCCTTAGTGCGGCTTTCGGCCAGTGCCCTTTCTACCAGGATTTGATCCAAACGCTGTCGCCTTGAAGCCATATTGTATTCCATTCGGATGGCGGCCTAGATCGGCATGCTAGTTCAATGGCTTTTCTCGCCAGCGCCGGACAACTTGTTTTGTAGGGCCTTAAGTATTTTTTCCGTAATAGTGTTGGCGGTTAATCCAAAACGCTTGCGCAGGATGTCAAAGGCGCCTTGAGGCACAAAACGATTGGGCCAGCCGCAGCGCAGCAGCGTGCCGTCAAAATGCAGCTCCGTCAGGATTTCCGCAACGGTCGAGCCAAAGCCGCCTGTGCTGATGGCATTTTCCAGCGTGACGAAGACGCCCGCCGCGGCGGCCTGCTCTTGTAGCAATGCTTTATCCAGTGGAGCGATGAAGCGTGGGTTGACGATGCCGGCATTCACTTCAGCGGCATGCAGGCGTTCGGCAATGTCCTGGGCTAGGGGCAGCATATCACCTAAGGCCCATAGCTGTACTTGCCGCCCTGGCCGCATTATTTCAGCTTGGCCTAGTGGCAGTGTCTGGAGGGTTGCTGGCAGTGCCGCGCCCGGGCCGCAACCGCGCGGATAGCGAATCATAACTGGGCGTTGCCAGGTTATCGCCGTATGCAACATGTGTGCCAATTCTGCTTCGTCGCGCGGCTGGAGCATGACCAGATGCGGGAGGGTTCGAAAAAGAGCGATGTCGAACACGCCGTGATGGGTGGGGCCGTCATCGCCGACCAGGCCGGCTCGATCCAGACAGAAGACCACTGGCAATTGCTGCAAGCAAACATCGTGAATCACGTAATCTACAATACGTTGTGCAAAGGTGGAATATATGGCTAGCACTGGTGCATATCCAGCTGCGGCTAGTCCAGCGGCGAAGATTACCGCATGTTCTTCAGAAATGCCCACATCAAAAAAGCGTTTAGGAAAGGCGCGAGCAAATGCGCTTAAACCGGTGCCGGTTGTCATTGCCGCAGTAACCGCCACGATTCTATCATTAGTGCGCGCCAGCCGCTCCAAGGTTTGGCCAAACACCTCTGAGTATTTCAGGGCGTTATTAGGCTTGGCCAGGAGCTGGCCGGTATCGCATTCAAAGGCGCCGATGCCATGCCAGGCTTCTGGCTCCTCCTCGGCATAGGGATAGCCTTTGCCCTTTTGAGTGGAGACATGCAGCAGCATTGGCTCATCGGAACGCCGGCTGGTCTCAAGCGCAGCAATCAAGGTGCGAAGGTTGTGGCCATCAATCGGACCGATATAACGCAGTCCAAATTTCTCAAAAAATCCACTGCTTAAAAATAGGCCTTTAATGGTTTCCTCCAGTCGAAAATATACCTGCCGCAGCCAGGTTAAGCGTAGGCGATCCTTGGCAAAGCGTTCCACCGAGCTTTTCCAGCGATTATAGCGGGGATGCGCTAGCAGTTCGCCCAGAGTGCGCGCAATGGATCCCACATTGGCGGAGATGGACATTTCGTTGTCATTCAGGATAACGATCAGGCGCCGGGTGGCGCTCGCCAGGTTATTCATGGCCTCAAAGGAGCTGCCACAGCCAAGCGCACCGTCGCCAATGATGGCCACAATATGCTCCGGGCCCTGCTGGCGATCTCGGGCAACAGCCATGCCGATCGCCGCAGAAAGCGCCGTGCCGGCATGTCCGGCGCCAAAGGCGTCATAGGCGCTTTCGGATTTCAGGAGAAACCCAGAAATACCGTCGGTCTGCCGCAAGGTATGAAAGGCTTCCCTGCGTCCAGTCATGATTTTATAGGCATAGGTCTGATGGCTAACATCCCAAAGCAACTTATCAGTTGGTGGGTCAAAAACCTTAAGCAAGGCAATGGATAATTCTACCGTGCCCAGATTGGCCGCCAGATGGCCACCAGTGATGCTGACGGTTTTAATAATAAAGCCGCGGATTTCTTCGGCCAGCTGGATCATTTCATCCAGGCTTAGGGCCTTAACATCAGCGGGGCTGTTGATTTTATCCAGCAGCGTGGTCATATCAGCCTTGATCGGACACTGGTTCAGTTTCTGCGAAGGGCGCGGTGGTTATGCGGCCGCTGGCCTTCACCAGAACCTCGATTTTATGTTCCACTTCATTCAGTTTTTCTTCGCAGGATTTTACCAGCGCCACGCCTTCCTCGAAATAGCGCATCATTTTATCCAGGCTTAATTGGCCGCTTTCCATTTCTTGTACGATCTTTTCCAGGCGTTCTAGCGCTTTCTCAAAACTCAGCTCTTTATCTTTGGTCGACATAATTAGGGCTCCTGATTAAGTTAAGCGCCGCTTGGCGCATGGTTGCTTGCTTTTGGAACATAGGCTGCCTGTCATGTTGCTGCCTTTAGATAACCTTAGATTCAAAAGTGCCTCGCGCCAAGCGTGTGATGACCCGCTCGCCCTGTTTTAGCTCACTGATATCTTTTAAAATAACTCCATTAGGTCGCGAAGTAACGCTGAATCCACGCTGTAGGACCGCTTGCGGATTAAAGCCGTTTAAGAGCAGTTTGAGGCGTTTGATATCCAGTCTGCGTAGGCGTTGCCATTCACGTAGATAGCGCTCGATGCGCTGGCTCAAATCGTCCGTGGTTTGTTGGCGCTCGCGCAGGAGGCTATCCAAGCCATGCCGCATCCGCAATTCCTGGCGCTCAATCCGATCTCGATAACGCTGGGCTAGGTGAGCCGGCTCGCGGAATACGTGACTCCGGCTGATCGCCAATAAGCGCTGTTGCTCGGTGCGATAGTGTTGTTGGAGACTATGCTGCAGGCGCCGGGCGTTTGTCTCCAGTTGCCCCAGCCACTCTGTTTTTTCGCGCACCACCAGCTCGGCCGCCGCCGAAGGGGTCGGCGCCCGCAGATCGGCAATAAAATCGCAGATCGTATAGTCAATCTCATGCCCCACAGCTGAGATGACTGGAATGGCCGAGCGCGCCACGGCGCGGGCAACGCTTTCCTCGTTGAAACACCATAGGTCCTCTAGGCTGCCGCCGCCACGGGCCACGATCAATACGTCGAGTCCGCCTTGAGCATTTAATAAATCAAGCGCTGCGGCAATCTCGTCTGCCGCCGTCGCGCCCTGTACGCGCGCCGGCGCCAGCACTATGTGCAGGTTATAAAAGCGTCGCGCTAAAATCTTCAGAATATCGCGAATGGCCGCGCCGCTGGGCGAAGTGACTATCCCAATATGACGGGGCAGGAGCGGCAGGGCTCTTTTGCGGGAGGCATCGAATAAGCCTTCGGCCGCAAGTTTATTTTTTAGCGCCTCAAAAGCCGCCTGCAGGGCGCCCTGGCCGCTGGTGTGCATTTGCCGAACGATTATTTGATATTGGCCGCTTTTCTCATAGACGCTGATCCGGCCGAAGGCTCGTACCAATAAGCCATCGCTCGGTTGAAAACGTAATGCGCGCTGGTCGCCGCGAAACATGACGGCGGCTATCTGGGCGGCCGAGTCCTTAAGGGTGAAATAGAGATGGCCGGAGCCAGGCTGGCGTAGATTAGAAAGTTCTCCTTCGATCCAAGCTTCGCCGATCCCATCTTCCAGCAGGTCCTTGATCAGACGCGTGATCTCTGCCACTCGGAAAACTTTTACGCCCGTGTCGGTGCCGCCGCTAAGCGGCGCGTCAGCCTGATCAAGCCGCGCTGTTGCTCTGAATTCATTTAGTGGTTTGATCAAGTAAGGTTCCTCAAGAGTCATTTTTTTAGCCTGCCTCAATAGCTTGCGATAATTAGCCCGCTGCTCCTTGATTTATATATTTTTTGATCATAGCCTGGCAGCGGACTTTAACCAAAAAATAAGGCAATGAGATAGGCCGTTTGATGCCGCGGGTGCCGCCGCCGAACAGACGAGCTGGCTCACGCTCATATTTTCTCTCCATGCGCCGCCGGCGCTTTAATTATTTTTGGAGAAGTCTGGCCGTGGCGGCGCTCTGGTTACTATACAGGATGATGGATAATATGCTGGCTATAATAATAAAAGTCAAGCGGCCGCGGGCGCCGCCGCGCGCTTAGTTCGCCTTCTTGCAAGCGCCCGTAAAAGGCTGTTCGGCGGCCCAACTTTAGCGAGCGTATTCGATACAGCGTTTTTCACGAATCACGGTTACCTTGATCTGGCCAGGATACTGCAGTTCTTGCTCAATCTTCTTGCTGATGTCCCGCGCCAGATGCATGGCGCTGGCATCATCCACCTTATCCGGCTGGACAATGATCCGCACTTCGCGCCCGGCCTGGATGGCATAGCTTTTTTCCACGCCGCTGAATCCCGCGGCGATCGCCTCAAGCTGTTCTAGGCGCTTGACATAGATGGCGGTGGTTTCGGAGCGGGCGCCCGGCCGGGAGGCCGAAATGGCATCGCCGGCGGCTGCGAGGATGGCATAAATACTTTCCGGCTCCACGTCGGCATGATGAGCGGCCACGGCATTGAGCACTATTTGAGATTCGCCGTGCCGGCGCAGTAAATCGGCGCCGATGATGGCGTGATTGCCCTCGACCTCGCTGTCGAGCGCTTTGCCGATGTCATGAAATAGACCAATGCGTTTGGCCAGAGCCGCATCCAATCCCAATTCGCCAGCCATGCTGCCCATCAACTGGGCCACTTCGATGGAGTGCATCAGTACATTCTGAGAATAGCTATTCCGATATTTTAGCCGCCCAAGCGTGCGCACCAGCTCCGGATCAATCGTTTGCAAGCCAGCCGCGTAAATGGCTTCTTCGCCGGCACCTCGGATCACCTCGATAAGCTCTTCCTTAACCTTGGCAACGATTTCTTCAATGCGCGCCGGATGGATGCGCCCATCCACGATCAAACGTTCCAAGGTCTGCTTGGCAATCTCACGGCGCAGCGGGTCAAAAGCGGAAATAACCACGGCCTCAGGGGTGTCGTCCACCAATAGATCAACACCGGTAGCTGCTTCGAGGGCTCGAATATTCCGGCCCTCACGCCCAATGATGCGGCCCTTCATATCTTCGCTGGGCAGGGCGACGGTGCTGGTCATTATTTCGTTTACATGGCCAGCCGCGCAGCGCTGAATGGCCAGGGCCACGATCTTCTTGGATTCACGCTCGGCGTTTTGTTTGGCCTCCTCCTGCAGGCGCCGAATCAACATGCCGCTCTCGCCGCGCACGTCCTCCTCGGTCTGCTGCAGCAGCGCGCGGCGCGCTTCCGCCAAGGTCATTCCAGCAATGCGTTGCAGTTTCTCCCGTTCAGCCTGAATCAGCTCTTTATATTCATTGCGCTGTTGGGCCAGCTCGCTGGCTTGTTTTTCCAGCTCAGCTAATTTTTGTTCGCTGGCTAGATTTTTTTTATCCAGCATCGCCAGCTTGCGGTCAAGGTTCAGCTCGCGCTCCGCTGCCCGGGCTTCCAAGGCCACCACTTCCTGGCGGCGCCCTTTAATCTCATTCTCAAAGACGTCGCGCGCTTGCAGCACTTCGGTTTTGGCCTGCAGACCGGCTTCTTTGCGCAGAGCCTCAGATTCGCGCCGCGCGTCCTCCAATAGCCGTTTGGCCTCCAAAGAGCCTGATTTGATTTCGTAACGGCCGATAATCAGGCGGATATAATAACCCAAGCCGGCCGCCAGCATAACGACCAATGCACCAGTCCACCATTGTAGCATGAATACCCCCTCCGAACTCGCGTTCGGCTATTGCTCATTTGTTATCAATTTCACAGCGGATCACAGATTGATCCGTCACGATGATGTCCATAGCGACATCCCAGATTTCCAGCGGCAGCTTATCCTGTAGTTGAAAGTCAAAAGCTAAGCCGATCTTGCGGGCTGGCAATAAAGCCGCTTCAGCTAAAAGACTGTCATAATAGCCTTTGCCATGCCCCAGCCGGCCGCCCTGGCTATCAAAAGCCAGGCCGGGGATTAGCGCCAGATCTATGGCCTGGGGATCTTGCCAGAGTGGATTGGCAGGCTCGTTGATGTTCCAATGGCCGACCGTCAGCACAGTCTGGCGCTCTAGCGGAACGTAGCGATAATGCTGCTGCGGATGATAGGCTGGCACCCAAACCTTTTTATTGGCCTGCCAGGCCGCCGCCAGCAGCTGGCCGGTTTGAACCTCGGTGGGTTCGGCCAGGTAACAGCAGATATTTTGGGCGGCTGGCCATTCGGGTAAGGCCAGGCACTGTTGCTGAATAGTCGCGCTGGTTAAACTTATCCATTCAGAGGTTAATTGGCGGCGCTGGGCGCGTATTTTTCGGCGGATGGCTGCCTTGATATCCGCCTGTGAGGCAGGCTCCTTTGCATTATTTTTCGGAGCAAACATCTATTAAAACTCACTTTCTATTTGGAGCGGGGCCGGCTGTATCCGAGCTGGATTGGCCCGTTGCTGCTCGCTGGGCCTGTTTTAGCTTGGCCCATTCTGCCAAGCGTTGTTGGATGATCTGTTCGTAGCCTTGGCTGCTCGGCTCATAATAAACGGTGGCAGTCGGGATATATTCCTGGTCAACAACATGTTGTGAGTAATCATGAGCATAGCGGTAACCAGTGTGGCCCAGGCGCTGCGCCCCGCGATAGCTGGCGCCGCGCAGATGTTTGGGCACCGCTAAGGTGCGCCCCGCCTTCACATCCTGCCAAGCCTTTTCGATCGCCAGATAGGCGGCATTGCTTTTGGGCGCGCAGGCTAGATAGGTGGTTGCTTGAGCAAGGATGATGCGCGCCTCGGGCATGCCGACAAAGGCGACAGCATCTTTAGCTGCCTCGGCCAGCAGCAGGCCGCGTGGGTCGGCATTGCCAATATCCTCAGCAGCCAAGATAATCAGCCGCCGCGCGATGAAGCGCGGATCTTCGCCAGCGTAAAGCATCTTGGCCAACCAATAGACTGCGGCGTGCGGGTCGGAACCTCGCACGCTTTTAATGAAGGCCGAAATCGTATCGTAATGACCATCTTCATCGTGATCGTAGACGATAGCCTTCTTTTGAATGGAGTCGGCGGCGCTGGCCAGGGTTAGCTGGATGCGGCCGTCCGGGCCGGGGGGGGTGGTGCTGACGGCTATTTCCAGCGCGTTTAGAGCGCGGCGCGCGTCGCCTTCGCAGGAGCGCGCTAAATGTTCCAGAGCGGCCTCATCTGGGTCCACCGGAAATGAGGCCAGCCCGCGCGGCTCGGCTAAGGCTCGGCGCAGCAGCTGGATTACGCTGGCTTCGGCGAGGGGCGCCAGCTCAAAAATTTGCGAGCGGGATGTCAGCGGGCTATTAATGAAAAAGAAGGGATTATGAGTAGTGGCGCCAATCAGAGTGATTGAGCCATTTTCTACGTAAGGCAGCAGGATATCCTGTTGGGCTTTATTAAAATGATGTATTTCATCAATAAATAGAATGGTTTCTATGTTCTCGCGCTGGCGGCGTTCATAGGCAGCCTGGGCATAGTTGCGCAATGTGGCTACATTGGCCAGCACGCCGCTAACGCGCTCAAATCTCCGTTGGGTGATGCTGGCTATGACCTCGGCCAGCGATGTCTTACCGCAGCCCGGCGGGCCGTAAAGAATGATGCTGCCAAGGCGATCGGATTCGATCGCGCGCCGCAGTAATTTACCCGGTGCCAGCAGGTGATCCTGACCGGCGATCTCGGCCAGATTCCGAGGGCGCATGCGTGCCGCTAGCGGCTGGCGGCTGGCAATATGCTCATTTTTTGATTCCGCGAATAAATCCATCATCCATCCTTCAAAAAGAATACCCCACCTGGTCGTGACGGTTCCTGTTTCTGTTCCAAACGATCCAAGTGGGCGCTCTAGCCAATGGCTTCCAGGTCCCGGGTGGGCATCCAGTCGCCATCGAAGTTCGAGTTCCCCGTGAGCTTTATTAATGGGTCAGAAAATAGGCCCGAAAGCACGAGTCAGACAGGGTATTCAGAGGAAACAAAATGAAATTCAACGCGGGAAGATCATTTTGAGCATGGGTTGAGAAAGAACAGTCGCCCGATGGCGGCGGCATATTTTGCCTTCAATCCTTGGTCTCGATTGGCGCGCGCCCGCCAGCGCTCTGCCGTCAACTGCCCAGCGACGTTAAGCCGAACAGGCAGTGGATAGCAAAAATCCCAACAGACCGCTAAACCATCAAGCACAGATATGGCAACCATATCTGAAAAGAATCGCAATCGCATCAACCCTAGATCAATCTTCATGAATCTCATTAAGGTTCCTGATCATCCTTCTCTGATCTCAGCTTTTAACTCGTCCCGCAAACCGGCTTTGATATACTTATGTAAAACGTTGACTTCTTCGTCCGTCAAAGTGCGCTCCGCCGAACGATAGGTCAAGGAATAGGCCATGCTCTTACGGCCGCTTCCAAGCTTCTCGCTTGTATATATATCAAAGAGTTGAATGTCGGTCAATTCTTTTGGGGAAATTTTTTGGATGGCTCTCACTATGCTGGCATGTTGAACATCATTGCTGACGCTTATGGCTATGTCGCGTGATACCGAGGGGTAGATGGGCAGAGCTTGGGCCGCGGGAGTCTGCCAAACATGCTCCAAAAGCGGTCTCAGGCGCAGCTCTAGCGCCGCTAATGGCTCAAGGATTCGGTAGGTGTTTCTGATCTCTTCCGAGATTAAGCCCAGTACGCCACAGAGCTTACCGTCCAAGGCAATGCTCAGCCAGCGCCGCCGCTGAAAACAGCGCGCCGGAAAGCCAGCCGCGATTAGCGCCTCCGCTTGCAAGGGCGCCAGGGCCACTCCGGCATAGCCGCCGGCTAAGGGGCGCCAGGCCAGGCCGGCCAAGAGCGCCTCCAGAATGCCCTTGAGCCAGCCGAAAAGATCTTCATCTTTCAGGGGCGCTTGCTTCTCAAGGCTGTTGCGGCCCACTGCGCCCATCAAGCCGATGGCCAGGCGTTCCTCCTCGCTAGACTTCTTAGCGGGCAAGCTATCGTCGGAATAAAACACTCGGCCGATTTCAAAAAACGCTGCGGCGCTGATTTGGCGCGAACGATTGCGCCCCAAGGCATCAATCAGCTGAGGTAGTAGCCAGGGCCGTAACACCGAGTGGTCGGTGCTGAGGGGGTGCTCTAAAACGATGCGCCGCGCGGCCCCGCCTTCGTCGAAACGGTTTAGGAGCGTGGGAGCCAGAAAGCTATAATTCATGATTTCGGAGAGGCCCAGTCCGATCAATTGGGCCCGGCAGCGCATGCGCGCTTGCGTCGGCCGATCGTCGGCTAAGCTGACGCCGCAGGAGGGGGCCCGCGCTGGGATTTTGTCTAGGCCGTGCAGGCGAGCGACTTCCTCAATCAGATCGGCCTCACCAATCAGGTCGGGCCGAAAAGACGGCGGCTGGACAGCACAGGCCTTGGCGTCGTGGCGCTCTATGGAGAGCTGGAGCGCTTTAAAGATGGCGATGATCTGATCATTGTTAAGCGCCACTCCCAATAAACGCCGCACCCGCTCAAAGCGGCAGAGGATCAGGCGCGGCTTAGCCGGCGCGGCCTGGCGATCAATGATGCCCGAGACAGCCTTGGCACCGGAATATTGTATCAGCAGAGCGGTTGCGCGCCGGCTGGCCCAATCAGCCAGGGCGATATCCACGCCGCGTTCAAAACGGTAAGAAGACTCGCTGGAGAGCCCCAGGCGCTTGGCGCTCTGGCGCACTGCCGCTGGCTTGAAGCAGGCGCTTTCCAGGATCACTTGGCGAGTGGTTGCTAGGATGCCGCTGGCTGCTCCACCCATCACTCCGGCCACAGCCACTGGTTGCTGGGCATCGGCAATGACCAATATATCCGGAGTTAAAAGGCGCCGGATGCCATCCAGGGTCTCCAGGCGTTCGCCGGCTTGCGCCCAACGCACCGTGAGGGCGTTTTTTTGCAGCAGCGTTTGATCAAAGGCGTGCAGCGGCTGGCCGCATTCCAGCATTACGTAATTCGTGATATCCACCACGTTATTGATCGGGCGGATGCCGGCCAGGGCCAAGCGCCGCCGTAGCCATAGAGGGCTGGAGGCTACCTGGATATCGCTCAGTAAGCGGGCTGTATAACGCGGGCAAGCATCCGGATCTGCTACCTGAACGGCAAAACTGGGCTGGGTGGCCGGGTCGGTTTCAGCAAAGTTTATGGCAGGTAATTTCAATTGCCGCCCGTAGATCGCGGCCACTTCCCGAGCAATGCCGATAATGCTTAAGCAATCTGGTC
>CAYUHK010000004.1:0-78261 GCA_964444425.1 uncultured Verrucomicrobiota bacterium | reverse complement strand
AGCTTGCCCTCCTGAAGCTGTAGCTCAGATTGAATCACTGCCGCAGCCGTGAAGCGTCGATGGGTTCCCGCCGGCCCACGGAAATTCAATAGGGCGCGCCCACATTGGTCAATTGGAATAACATGCTCGCCAACATGTAAAACCCCCGCTTCAATCGAAAGCGCGACCGAAGGGGCCGCAACCAAGTATGCGGCTAATCCTAAGCAAGGAATCGCCCGGCCATCAAATACACTAAATAATTCCAGCTGACGAAAGATAGCATCGGCATCAGGGCTGGCCTGCACGTTGCCGAACATGCCCACGTTGGTTGCGACTTCAGGGATGGGAAAAGTGGCACTCGGCATGATAGCATGACGGTAGTTAACGACTGTCTGCCAAGGCCTCAATCCGAGCAGCTCGGGAGGGAGCGCCAAATCAACCGGCCAGTTCGTGCTATTACCGCCCTGGCCCAAGAAAATCGCGCCGACGAAATTACTAGTCTCTGCGATGGCGGAGCCGAAAGCCCGGTCGTCTTCCACACCCATATAAGAGGGCTCGGTATAAAGCATATCAAAGATGACAGCCCGGGCGCCCTGACGACGGCAAAAGTCGAGGATCGGCTTATAGATCTCCCGCGGCCAGGGCCACTTCAGTCCCATTTCTTTATTGGCCCAATCCAAGCTATATTGATCAATGAAGATAAGCCGGATTTTATCGGTGGCAGCTCGAGGCTGAGCCAGGTGAATTACACGCCAATCCCAAGTTTTAGCTTCAAAGTGCGTAAGGGCGCCGCTGGCCCACAGCAGGGCCGCGGCGGCCGCCGCCACCAATCCTATCAGGCACCCCTGCAGAATTTTTTTCAGCATGACATGCTTATAAACAAGATCCCTTGCTACAGCAATGTTTTTTCGAATGAAGAAGCCATCTTATGAGGGCCTATTTTTGGCGCAATAAATCATTGATGGCCATAGCGGCACGGCGACCCTCGCCCATGGCTAGGATCACAGTGGCGGCGCCCAAAACTATATCGCCGCCGGCATAGACGCGAGCCAGGGAAGTCAGGCCGTTATCAGATACGCAAATATGTCCATATTTATCGGTAGCTAGCTCAGGGGTGGTAAGCTTGATCAAGGGGTTGGGTTCATTGCCAATAGCCACGATCACCGCATCTACTTCCATTATGAACTCGCTGCCCTTGATAGCCAACGGGCGACAACGGCCGGAAGCATCTGGGGCGCCCAATTCATAACGCAAACATTCCAAGGCGGTAACCTGGCCGGCACTAGAGCCAAGGATCTGCTTAGCATTTTGCAGCAGATGAAAGATCACTCCCTCCTCCTTAGCGTGAGCCACTTCCTCAGCGCGGGCTGGCATTTCTTTTTCTGTTCGACGATAGATCAGATGAGTTTCTTGTGCGCCGAGGCGCAAAGCCATGCGCGCGGCGTCCATGGCTACATTACCGCCGCCCAGCACGGCCACCCGGCGGGCATGAACGAGCGGTGTGTCGGCGCGGCCAATATCGTAGCCACGCATTAAATTGGCCCGGGTTAAATATTCATTGGCGGAAAACACGCCCACCAAATTTTCGCCTGGGATGTTCATGAATTTTGGCAGGCCGGCGCCGGTCCCTATAAACAATGCCTCATAGCCATCCCGGTTCAGCAGATCCTGTAGGGCGCGAGTCCGTCCGATAAAAACATCGGTCCGCAACTCAACGCCCATGGCCCGCAACATCTCGGTTTCCTGGCGCACTACCTTTTTGGGTAGCCGAAACTCGGGAATGCCATATTGCAACACCCCGCCTGGCTTATGGAACGCCTCAAACAAAGTGACCGCATGCCCTTTGCGGCGTACATCCGCGGCCACGGTGATGCCGGCTGGGCCGCTACCGATAACCCCGACCCGCCGGCCGGTTTCCGGTTTTACGGTGAGGCTTGGTGTTTCTCCGTGGTCGCGCTCCCAATCGGCTGCAAAGCGTTCGAGTCTACCAATAGATACGGCTTGAGCAACGTCTTTCAAGGCCCGGCCAACCGTGCAGACAGCTTGACACTGGCTTTCTTGTGGACAGACCCGGCCGCAAACTGCGGGCAATAAGCTATTGCGCCTAATAACTTTAATGGCATTTTGGAATTGGCCATCGGCCAACGCCTTGATGAACCCTGGAATGTCAATGCGCACAGGACAACCGCGCACACAGGGAGCATTTTTACATTGCAGACAACGCAATGCTTCCAGTCGAGCCTGATGAGGTCCATAGCCCAAAGCTACTTCTTGGATATTGCCCCGCCGAGTTTGGGGATCCTGAGAAGGCATGGCTTGAACTGGAATACGTAAACGGAGTTGCGGGGTTAAAGGTTCTTGACGCGCAAGAATTTGCGTCAGCTCCCAACCTGCTTGTTCCTCTAAAGCTGCTGGTGTTGGATGATCACTCATTGATTGGATCCTCCGGCCGGCCTGGCCTTGGCTTGCCGCCAACGTTCATAGGCAGCGCGTTCCTGCTCTCGGTAAGCGTTTAGGCGCGCCAGCATATTATCGAAATCTACTTGATGGCCGTCGAAATCAGGCCCGTCGACACAGGCGAATTTGGTTTGCCCGCCGACCGTGGCCCGGCAGCTGCCGCACATGCCGGTGCCATCCACCATGATGGTATTCAAAGAGACGCGGGTAGGCACATTATACGGCCGAGTTATAGCGGCACAAACTTTCATCATGATCGGCGGCCCAATGATAACAGCCAAATCTGGTTTAGGATTCCGCTCGCAAACTTCTTTAAGAGGCGTCGACACCAGCTCGTGACGGCCGTAAGAACCATCATCGGTGCAAACGATTAATTCATCAGCTAGGCTAGCCATTTCTTTTTCCAGCATAAGTAATGCCTGAGTGCGCGCCCCCAAAATAATAATCATCTGATTGCCAGCCTGGCGCAAGCTACGAGCGATGGGGTAAAGCGCGGCAATGCCAACCCCTCCGCCAACGCCAACAACCCGGCCCGCTTTCTCGACATCCATAGGGCGGCCAAGTGGGCCCACCAGATGGGCGATTGAATCGCCGGAATCCAAAGCCGCCAACAGGGCGGTGGTTTTCCCGACTATCTGAAAAACTATCACTATGGATCCAGAAGCTGCGTCAGCATCAACTATGGTTAAAGGAATCCGCTCGCCCAAATCATTATCTAATTGCAGTATAATAAACTGGCCAGCCTTGTGTTCCCGTGCTATCAAGGGAGCCTCAATCCTCATCCAATACACATCTGAAGACAATTGGCGTTTTTCAATAATTTTATTCATATTGTTTATGGCTCTGATCGTAATAGGATTCAAACCTGGTTATGTATTCCTATGGTTCTATGCACTTCCAGCTGGCCGACAGCACCCGAAACAGAACCGGCCAAGATCATGCTAAAGCTGCCGCTGGGTGTTTTAGCGATATTATTCGCAATAAACAGCTGCCAAAACAAGGCTAATGCCCGATTGGATACGGCTCAGTCCGCTTGGGCTTATAAGGGCGATAAAATGCCATGCTAGAGCATGGAAAGCAATTAAATAGTGCCACTCAGGCGCAAATGCTAAGCCATAAGCGGCTAACCTATCGGCCGTTTGATTTTATTCATTGAAACACCAAAAAGACTAATTGACTCATTCGGCATACAGTGCCAATAATCAATGCCAGCGTGATTCAAGCACGCACTGCCGCTAACCAGAATTTGAAGATGACCTCTGGCCGGGCAATGCTCATAAAGAAAATAGTTGTGCTGACGGGCTTAGCGCAGCCCTAAAAATATACTTGGAGCCAAACGAATTCGGCGCCAAGGCATCTCGGCCGTGTGAGCCCGCCCATCGGCTTGGCCAGACATATTATCTTGTGGCGAAGACGGCTGGCTGAAATGTTTTGCCTGACCATTTAACATGTGTAAAGGCTTTAATTTATCTTTTAATATGAAGCCTTAACTATTAAGATCTCTAAGAAAACCAGACGATGAACATCAATAAGGAAATTCTAACCAGCGCCGCCGCTTTCAGTAAACGCTTGATTGCGATTCGGCGGGACTTACACCAATATCCGGAACTCGGCTTCCAGGAGCAGCGCACTTGCCGAAAAATTACGCAGCAATTGCGCCAGATCGGGCTGGATCAGCTGCTGGCGCCCGTGGCTAAAACTGGCGTAATAGGAATTCTACAAGGTGGCCGCCAAGGCACTAAAACTGTGGCCCTGCGAGCGGATATCGACGCCCTGCCGGTTGAAGAAACCAACTCTGTTTCCTATCGATCACGGGTTCGCGGTGTGATGCATGCCTGCGGCCATGATGGCCATGTTGCCATGGTCATAGGTGCGGCCATGATCCTTAAGCGTCTACAGTCCCATATACCCGGAAACGTTAAATTTTTATTTCAACCCGCCGAAGAAGGTCTTGGTGGCGCCGAAGCCATGATCCAAGCAGGCGCTATGCGAGATCCTAAAGTAGACGCTATTTTTGGTATGCATATAAGCGTCCGCCAAGATTATGGCGTTTTAGGCATCAGTCCCGGTCCCATCATGGCGGCGGCGGATCGTTTCCAGTTGCACATCATCGGGCGCGGTGGACATGCCGCTCATCCCGAGCTCTGCGTGGATCCCCTTTTAGCAGCTCAACAAATTTATCAGGGCTTGCAATCGATTGGACGCAATCTTAAAGGCTATGATCCGCATGTCTTATCCGTCTGCACCTTGTCTGGCGGCACCACTTTCAACGTAATTCCCACAACAGCTGAAATGTTAGGAACGATTCGCACCTTCGACCAAAAAGTGCGCAACACGATCATCCGCCGTATGCGCCAGATTATTTTAGGCGTTGAAACAGGCTTCGGGGTGCGTTGTGAATTCCATCTCATGCGGGGTTACCCGGTGGTTTCCAATAACGCCGCCCTGACAAAACTATCCAGCCGCGCCGCGGCCGAATTGCGTATTCCCGTAAAAAAATTCGAGCTCACCATGGGCGCGGAAGACTTTTCCACCTATCAGAAATTCGCTCCTGGCGTCTATATCGATCTGGGCATCCGCAAAAATGCTGATCAGCCCCCCCTGCATAGCAATCGGTTTAATTTTGACGACCGTATTCTAGCTCGTGGCGCCGCCTTGATGGCCCGCTGCGCCCTGCTCTATCTGGAAAATTAAAGCTTGAAATAAGCGGATCTTAGATCCTGGTTCGATAACATTGCAAGGCGTCGGCAAGGCTGCGTTAGCAAGCTTGCCAATCGGATTAGGTGCTGGTTCCAAGCAAGCGCGCCGCATTAGGCCTCATCCAAGCCGCATTGATGATTCAAGGACTCTCTTGTATACCAAGCTTAGATGATTAGCTTAAGTTATCGAGGGAAACCTATCGGCTAATAATTCAGGCGCCAAAGGCTATCAACAGCGTTGACGCTGCAGCCGCTGAAATAGGATGCGGCCCGAGCGGCTCAGACTAAATAATACTAGCTCACTCAATAAGAACTGAGAAAACTAGCCAGAGAATACAGGCGGGTTATGCGGAAGTCTAAGGCGATTTATAGGCGGCCTCGATCTTAGCGGCGACATCCTTATAGCCGATATCCACCTGATAGATTTCTTTATAATAGCGCTCCACCGCTTCGGCAGGCTTGCCCAAACTTTCCAAGATACTACCCAGTTCGTAGAAGATTTCTTTTTTTAGATCATTCATTTCAGCAAGATCAACTGTAGCTTTTTCCAACTGTTCACGCGCCATATCTAGCTGATGTTTTTTCCGAAAACAGAGCCCCAGATAGTACAGAGAGCGGATACGATTGCGCGGATAACGTTGAGCTGTTTGAAATTGTTGAATCGCTTCGTTCAATTGTTCGCGTGCATACAACAACACGCCATATTCAAAGCGCAGAGGTAGATCATTGGGATAGCGCTCTACGCGCATTTGGATATTTTGAAACAAAAACTCATCTTTTTCGGTCTGCTTGGCAGCCGCGCCGGCAGCGTCGCCGTTTTCCCTAAGCAAGGCGATTTCGCTATCTAACTGTTGGAGCCGGACAGTGGATAGCAGTTCGTCAAGCTGAGAATCATCAATCCCCGGCAAGCGGCGCGCTTCCTCAAGCGCCCGGATTGCGGAATCGAACCGCTTGGCTTCGACATATAAGTTGGCCAATGACCGGCGCAATTGCAGGTTATCAGGCTGGCGCTTGACATTGGCGATAGCGTCCTGGATCAACAGTTCCAGATGTTGTTGGCTGCGCACGGATTTGGCTTCCTGTTCCAAGGCAACCGCTGCCTGCACGTCTTTAATAACGCTGCGATAGGAGCCGCCTTCTTTAGCAGCATCTATCCAACCGCCCTTTACCATGCTGTCGCGCGCCATGGCATCCTTATATGCTTTCATGGCCTGGGCATCGTGAGGCCGTAAGTCTACCAAAGCCTCAAAGCACTCTTGGGCGGCAGCCATCTGATTGGTAGCTGTATATAGATTGCCCAGTTTCAAGAGCAGGTCGGGCCGAGTAGGATAGTATTCGCGAGCTACCGACAGCATCTGAATGGCAACCTCTTGCATATCCGCAGCCACCGCCGCCTGACATAGAAATTTAATAAAAACCAGGTTTAATGCGTCGGTCCGCAAGAGTTGCTCGGCGATCCGTAGGGCCACCAAAGGCTTGCCGCTTTTTAAGGCCCATAAACCTTTAAGCAGACTTACGCCGCCGGCCAGGGTCGCCAGCAAATGAGAGATAACATCGTTGCGCGCTGCGCTGAAATGTTTGAGGCCGGCCGCGCGGAGAAATTTACGAGCCTTTAGATAGCGGGGCTCGATATCCAAAGTCGCGATGAACATATCCATGGCGTAGGGCAAATTATTTCGCTCCATGGCTATCATGCCCTTTTCAAACAATTCCCGCGCGCGCTTAGGAACATCTGCCTCTATTAATTCAGCCATTGCGCTAGGCTCCTCATTAATTTTTTTGACAGATTACACCAGCCCTACCACAGTGTCAAGGAATGCCTATTTAAGCGGGCAATCGCCCTAGCCTATCGGTCATGGAGCAGCTTGGGGCCGGCCTAGAACCCGGTAATATTTAGCCATGCCAAAAGGGAAGTCGTGTAGTTTAACATTTGCTACCCAAGCTTGTTGAAGCTCATAGGCTAAGGGTTGATGTGTAAAAATCCATGGGCAATCTTCGCTTATTAAATCGGCCAGCTGGCGATACAATGCCAGGCGTTGCGGAGAATCCGCCATCAGGCGGGCTTGCTCATATAGCTGATCAAAGGCCGGATTGATATAATTAGTTCGATTGGGTCCAGGCGACACGTTAGCGCTATAAAATAATTGTAGAAAGTTCTGTGCATCAGGATAATCGGCTGACCAACTCAGGCGAAACATCTGAGCCTGGCGCCGCTCGATTTTGTCAAAAAACGCTGGCTTGTTGTTATATATCGGCCGAATAGCCACTCCAATCTTATTCATAAAGTCAATGATCAGTTCGCTGGATTGGCGTATTTCAACGTTATCCGCCGATGCCAGCTCCATGGTTAATTGAAGGCGCCGCCCGGTTTTTGGATCCACTCCTTGGGGGTAACCAGCTTGCGCCAGCAAGCTCCGGGCGCGGGCTAGATCGAAAGGGAAACGTTCTGGGATGGCCCCGCCGATCAACTCAGCAGGCACTGGACAGGTTGGCCGGATCACGCGTTGATCATAGAAATGCAGCCAGCTTGCTGTGTTAAACGCACAGGTTAGGGCTTGGCGCAAAGCGCGATTGCTCCCAAGCACTGGGTCATCCATATTAAATCCTACATAATAAATCTCCAGCGTGGGCTGAGAAATGAGCCGGACCCCGCGCGCCGCTAAATCGTTATGCAATTGCCGATCAGCCGTCGCCACCATGCTCCAGTTATCCCGTGAAATCGAACGGAAACGATCCAAGCGACCGGTGACAAACATCATCCATTTAGTACTATCATCGGCAACGACATATTCGACAATGCTTTTTAGAAATGGCAGCGACCGACCAGCATCCGCCAACAATCCTTGAGCATGATCTTCCTTTGAGCCGCTCAAAGGATAACAATCCTGGCGGCCAGATTCCGCCCACTTGAGATTACGCACATATTCCAAACGATAATTGCGCCACCAAGATTTAAGCATAAAAGGCCCCGTCCCCACTGGGTGATTAACCAACTCATTGCCATAAAATTCTACAGCCTCGCATGGCAGAGCCACGGCATATGGCATGGTTAACACCCAAAGAATTTGTGGATAAGGCTGCGTTAGAGTGATCTTCAATGTATAACGATCAATGGCACATAATCCGGCCACTGGCAGTCCATAATCAGTTGGCCCGGCAGTGCCGGAAGCAGCACGAAAGGCATCCAAACCAACGATACGATCCTGGAAAGCCCAATAGCCTGTGGAAGCGTTTTTTTGGTCGGCGACACGCAAAATGGAGTAAACGAAATCAGCCGCGGTCAATTCACGGCCCTTACCGCCAGTAGCCACGAAACAGGGATCATCTTGGAAATATATACCGCGGCGTAGAGCGAAAACATAAGTCAATCCATCCGGCGACACCGCCGGCATGGACTCGGCCAAGAGCGGCTCTAAACGATATGGCCTTTCAAGATAAGCATACTGCAATAAACCCTCATAAATGCGACTGACTGCTAGAGCGCTGGCAAAATCGCCAGCTTTTACTGGATCGAACCCACGGATACGAGTGGTTTCACCAAATAAAACATCGGCCGATAAATCAGTTGTCTCCCGCGCACAGCCAGCTGTCAAGGCGAGAAGCACTAACAACAAGAGAGCCCCACTGGATAGCCGGCAATAAGTCTTAGGCCTAAGACAAACCATGTTGGCAAGGATAACAGGCTGATTCATATAAAAAAAGTATTTCCTTAAAACCTAGTATGCGGAAATCTGCTTTAAAATGAAGAACCTGTTTAATGGCCAATTATGCTCAAAACAGGCTTATGTACCCAAAATTAGCCATAATTATGCATAAGCTAAGCGCCCTCAAGACTCGATTCTTAAAAAGATGTTGATATTAGAGCTCAAATTAGGGATATTTTTTATCTTGGAATATAGTCCTTAACCGGCTAGAATATAAAAGCACTAGCCTTACTTGGAGGAAATATTTAATATCAGGCTGGATTATGTGGACAACCTAAACAAACCAAGAGGAAATTTGTTATGCAAATATATAAATTTTTAAGCGTGTTAATAACGATTGGGGTTTTTGCTGTCCCCTGCTTATTGGCCGCACCGAATGTTCCTAATGATGTTCAGCAGGCTGCTCAAGCGGGTCTGGCTCCATTTCTAAATCAAATCTCCAGCGATGCCTTAGATCAATATGGGTTTCGTAGTGGCGATGATCTACAAAAAGCCACGCTAGCTGCTCCTTTTCTATTGCATACCATCACACCAGCAGCTTTAGATCAATATCGCGAGGGCTTGGCCGTAGCATCATTAATCAGCCCAACAACCTCTTGGTATTTTCCAGTGCTGATCGCCGGACAAGCACGCGCGATTTTAGTCGTTGATCGGCAGGATAATCAATGGCAAGCGGTATCCTTGGGATATGCCGTTTTAGCTCAAAAGTTAGCAGTGCTGAATCGTCAATGGAAGGCAGCGGATGGTTATCATCCTATATTAATAGCTGTATATCAGGCCCAACAATACTTGTTTACCGTTCCCGAAAAGGATGCCTATAACTTAACTAAGCTATCCACACTAAAGGCCCCATCGGCCGGCGCCGCGCTAGCCACGCCAGCCGTTGAGCTAGATTATTCAACTTTGGATACGGTAGCCGCTACCGTTGGAGAATTAAAGCCTACCGTTCAGAACGCGATTAAATCTTCCAAATAACCCAAGAGGAGAAAAACTTTATGAACCCTTGCCATCATTTTACTAAAACCATAGCAACTGGCCTGGTTGTTGCTATGCTGGCGGCGGCTCATTTATGCCAAGGAGCCGTATTGAACGTGCCCCAACGTTACCAAGAAAAAAATCAGTGGTGTTGGTGCGCTAGCTCTCAGATGGTTCTGCTGTTCAAAGGCTATTCCTATTCGCAAGCGGCTATTGCTAAATGGGCGGTAGGCGGCAAAAATGTAGCTAATTACCTTTATGGCTCCGATTCCAGCAGGCGCGGAGCTGACTTAATCCTTAAACATTTTGGAAAACTGGATACCCAGAGCCACGCTGCCGCTTTATCGTTAAGCAGTTTACAAACAGAAATAGCCCAGTCGCGTCCAGTCCTCATTCGCTGGGGATGGGATGGCGGCGGCGGACATATGCTGGTTATACGGGGAATCGCCAATAAATCTGTCTATCTGAACGATCCTTGGCCAGACAACGGCCCAAGCGTTAATACATATAACTGGGTTTGCAAAGCCGGCGGGCATACTTGGACCCATACCCTGACACTTAAAGCCAGCGCCGCAGAGGCTAACTACACCAGGTATAGGCAAAATTATAACCAGGCCATGAGCTATTTAAGCTACTACCAAAAAACCGGATCATACTACTACCTGTACAACGCCTATTTATACTATGCCTATGCCAACTATTACTACTATCTCTACCATGGCAATAGCTCTTTAGCGACGCAAGCCTACCAATACTATGCTAAATATGCTAAGCATTATTATGATCTTTATACCTATGCCACCAATTTCGCCTATTACTATAAGCTAGCCAATTATTATTATGATAATGCGAGGACATACCGGCATCTTGCCTATGCTTACCATTACTACGGCTATGCTCTATGGTGTTATTACATGTATTATGGCTATACTTCTTACGCTAACTATTACTATAATTACTACCTACAATGGGCCTATTATTTTCTTTATCGCTAACAAATAAAATAGATGCCTAAAACAACGCCTGCGGCAGCCAATCGCGCTTGCCGCAGGCGTTCTGGTAAGTTGAACCGAGATCCTATCCGAGCATATTGCTTAACTCAGCAATGCCCCCTGCCTCTCCTGTTGAGAGTCAGAGGCGCTTAACCTGGCCTGGCTCTCTCCTGACATTTATTTACGATGCTGACGCGGCCGGCGGGGGCCAGGGATTATTTGGAAGCGGCAAAGCCGGAATATCCAGAATATAGCGACGAGCTGTATTTTCCTGATACCAAGTCGTGGCAGCGCTGGATCCAAAAGCGAAGCAGGCCAGCAAGGCCAATATGATAACGGTGTTTATCCCGCGCTCCAACCCCAGGCGGCGCAAAGCTAAGGCCAGCCAAAATAACGTAAAGCACATCGTGGCAATGGCTAAGCGCATGGAGCTGGGCAAAGTGAAATGCCAAAACAACAAGGTTCTATACCAGGGCCATTCGACTCCTAAGGTTTTTTGCTTTCCGCCCATAGCGATTTTCATATTGTGGGCTATATCTGCTTGGTAACCTAAGTAACGCTCGGCGCGCGCGAGCGCATCCAACGCCTCTGCATAGCGCTCGGCTTTAAGCAAGGCGGTTCCCAGATTATAGAATAAAGGGCCGTTGCGAATGCCAGCATCAACCAGCTTTTGGTAGGTTTGGGCAGCGCGCCAATAATCTTCTACCGCCGTGGCCGAACCCATAAGCGCATTAGCCTCGTTCCAAATGAAACTTCCTTCAGATGCATCCATACTCCGCGCTGGCAGAGTTGCCATAAACAGTATGAATAGAACCAAGCTTATATTATTTAGCCAACGCGGCGGCGCTATCCAACAACCCTTTGAGAGATGCTTGACAGCAGCTAAGTATGCAACGATTTTACTCATGATCTTATCTCGCCATCAATTGTTTGCAACAAGCGACGAACCTGATGGACATCAGCGGCTAAAGCATGACTGATTGAATTCTGCTTTGAATAGTCTGCATTGAAACATCGTTCAAAGATAGCAACAAGATCGTCGCGAGTCGGTTGAGAAATATCGGCTTCTGAAAGCAGCCGGCGAACATCATCAGGGGTTAGACTAGAGGCGCAAGCGGCCAGCCGGCTGGTTAGGTAATAACAGATAGCCGTACGAATCACCTGCCCGACCTTGCCCGGTTCGCGCTGCGCCTGCCGCTTGGCCAGCTGCAAATGCCTTAAAGTATGACGCAGAGCCAGCCGCCGGCGGGAGGCTTGTCTCCATTGACCATAGTGTTCGCGGATGAGACCAGCCAGAACAACTAGAAGATAAACCAATGGCCCTGCCGCAGCCGCTGCCAGGAGTCCGCGGCTGCCTAGAGGTTGTGAATTAGCTCCTCCGGCCACTGGACGAATAGGCGCCGGCAGCATTGTCGCAGCATCTGAATCCGGCTGCGCTTCTCGCCAAACATTGGTATTCCCGATAAGTTGAGCCGCCGATACTTCCGCGCCACGCATGATTGTGATCGGTACCGGCTGAGTGGATATCGTTTTATATTTACGACATTGCGTATCGTAATAGGCTATTTCAATTGGCGGGAGCTCAAATGATCCGGGATGATCAGGGCGCAGGATATAAATATATTTACGTTGATTATCCTGCTTAACGGTTTGTACTGTATCGTCGTAAACGGTAAAATGCCGAGTGATATTCGTTTGCAAGTTAAGTTTTGGTGGCAACATTTTATCGAAACGAATTTGGCCTGATAAAGCCAAGGTTAGTTTCAAGGGATCACCGACTTTGCCTTCAACAACATCCAGCGCGGCTGTTGCTGCCAAATTCGTGCCCAAGCCGCCAGTAAACGACAAGGGGCGGCCTTCCTCAGGTGGCGGAACCACACGCACCGTACAAGCAGGCCCTACCGCAAATATTGGCATTCCTTTAGCTTGCCCTTGTGAGCTGATCTCTGTCGGCACAGTGCCCTTGAAGACCACTGGGCCAAATACATAATTATTCTCATCCTGGGGAACGAATGGCACGGTCAGACTATATTCAAAATAAAGCTGATGATCCTGTTGGGCCTCACGCCGAGGCAGCATGAATTTAGCCTTGCGACCCTGGCCAGCCATTTCCCGGAAGAAGCTATCAAAATCAAAAAGGTCCGGCGCTAGGCTGAGATGATTGATAGCCAGTCCAGGCTGATTGCGCGCCGCCACCAATAGATCTTCTAAAATACGCCGCAGATCAGGTGAGGCAAGCCCTGCCAAGCCCTCGCCGGCAAGATAGGGCACAGTTAGGTCCGGAGGCTGATCTATGAAAATAGGGTCGCTATCAGCATAAGCGCCGGCCAAACGGCGGATCAAGATTTTGAGTGTAATCTCAAATGGCTCATCAACCAGCACAGTGGCTTGGGAAGACGTCACGGAAATGATAACCCGGTCCTGTTGCTCTATGTCGGTTACCAAGACACTGGGACCAGGCTCGCTTAGCTGCTGACCATCTACTGCGACCGAGACTGGACCAATCGTCAATTGGCCAGCCAGGGTTGGTGTGATTTCATAGCTAACGACTCGCCCACTGAAGCCTTCCTTCACCAAACGCCCGTTAATGATGGTGATGCTGTAATTGCTGATATCGCGACTGTCTAACAATTTGATCGTACAGTTTTTGATCGCGGATAGATTGGGCAAGGCGGGCTGACTGGATCCGCTGACTATTACTTGTAAAATGAAAGATTCGCCCAGATAAATTTGGCTCCGATTAGCTTCCACTTGCAGCTTGAGTTCCTGTGCTGCTGCTGTCGTTGGCAGAAACATCAATAGGCCCAGCCCAGCGCAAGCCATAGTCCAGGCTCTAAACTCTATAAGTTTACCTATGAATGAAACTCGCATTATGGGAAGCGAAATATCAAAATCTTTACCAATCTCTCTCTAGCGGCGCCGGCGGGATATAGCGATCGTGAGCACGTTCTTGTTCCTCGCGCCGATCTTTTTCGCGCTGCTGGGCTTGCTCTAAAAGCGCCCTGGCTTGATCCAAAGACATCTCCTCATCTTGGCGCGGCGGCTGAGCAGGAGCAGTCGGTTGAGCGGGCTGTTGTTGGGCAGGCGCTTCTTGGGATGAGCCTTGATCCTCATTTTGTTGCTGGTCCTGTTGAGATTGTTCGGGTTGTTGTTCCGTTTCCCGTTCCTGAGGTTGCTCGCTCTGTTGATCCTGCGGCGCTGGCTGCTCCGACTGCTCCTGCGGCACTGGCTGCTCCGACTGCTCCTGCGGCACTGGCTGCTCCGACTGCTCCTGCGGCAACAGCTCCGCGATGGCCTGTAAAAGATCATAGGCCTCCTGCTGCTCAGTCAGAGATTTTGCTAAATCGATGCTAGCTATTAGTTGGCCAGCTTGCTCCTGAGACGTCTGAGCTGCCTGAGCCAGGCTTAAAATACGCCTGCGCTGTTCCGGAGTTATCTCTTTAGCCAACGGCAGGTTGGTTGGACTCGCCAGGCTGCCCAACGCTATTGCGTCCTGACTAGCTGGAGCAGAGCTTAGATTCGTCCCGACGCTTGTTGGCGCCCTGATGCCTTCGGGCGGAACAGCTTGAGAGAAGCGTTCGCTGAATAGTTGCGTCAGTTGTGCGGCTGCCTCCTGTTGAGCTAAAACAGTCTGGCGCTCGCGCGCGGCGGCTGAGTTCAAAATACCTTCCGTCATAACAATGCAGTTGGTTTGTTGGCGCATATCTTCACGAAGAAGTTGCGAAAAAGATGCCAAGGTTTTCCAGAAAGCATAAATACCCGATTCGGCAGCGGCGGCAGAGGTGTAAGCGCCCTCATCCAGATTTCTCAGGCTTTCTCGTGATTGCAGCATGGTATTGCGCAAGGCCTCTAAATGCTCCTGGATTTGTTGGCTTGTTGGCGCGTTACTGGCCGACTGAGCAGCCAAGGCCGCAAGACTAGCCTGCAAAGGAATCAATAAATCGCTGTTTTGATATTGGCGTTCGCTCAAAGCTTCCAACATGGCAATACGGCTGGGGCTAGCATTGCTTATAGCTGCTGGCAGAGCCGCCAGGATGCTTTGCTGAGCAATTAGCATCTCGTCAGCAATTTGATCTGGTGAGGCTTGGCCATATTTCTCCAGCAGCGCCTGAAGCTTGGCCTGCTGGCGCACCGTAGGCAAGATTTGAGCCACGCCTGCCAAATTAGCACGCGCCGATGATAGCTGGGGGTCCAGTCGTAAGGCCCGCTGGAATTCCAGGCCGGCGCGTTCAAACAGCCCCGTTGCTGCGGCATAATTGCGGTTTGAAGCTGCGGCGCCTGTCAGCTGTTCGGCAAGCCGGAAACAGGCGCAGCCACTGTTATAATGAGCAGCTGCAGTCCGACTAGTATCTTGGCGCAGAGCGGCTTCATTGAATTTATCAGCCGCCTCCTGATAATGACCAGCACGATAGAGAGCGCAGGCAGCGTTGAAGATAAAATCATTACGTAATTGACGGGTCGCCGTCTGAGCTGCCTGAAGATAGGCTGCCGCCGATTCTAGATATTTGCCCTGAAAATAAAGCTTCTGGCCATTGCGCGCGCCCGCTAAACCGGGAAGCGCTTTGATCTCCGCTTGGGCTAGCCCAGCGGCAAGCGCAGCCTGGTTAGATTCAGTGACCAGGCTGGGCCTGACCAGATTGGAAGCAGCCAGCACATTGGCGGCCATGCTGCTGCCAATTAGCCCTATGAACAACCCAACGATTGCTGGCGCGGCGGATGAGCCACGAGAGCTGCTTTTGACACAAACGGCTGTTTTAGCTAAGCGGCCACGGCTCAGATAGGCTGCGGCTAGTAGAAAAATCAAAGCGGGACCTAGAAACCACTGGAAACGATCGTGATAGCGTCGCTGAGTTGATTCAGCAAAGTCCTGTGCTGCTATTCTGCTCAAATGATCGCGGTAAAGGGTCCCTAATTTAACATTGGAGGTGCCAACCGGCACATAAACTCCTCCGGTCATTTCGGCAATGCTTTTTAAAGTTTCGTGTTCCAGCCTAGTGATCACCTCTTGGCCTTGATATTGCATAGCTTCGGTCTCTTTCAGGGGACTTGGTATGGTGGCGCCATCCGGATCGCCAAGCCCAACGGTAAAGATAACAATGCCTCTCTTTTGCGCTTCTTCAGCCATTTTGCGCCCGCGGCCGGCCAGGTCCTCCCCATCGGAAACAAGCACGATAGCCTGATGTGCGCCCTGGTCACACTCGAAAGCAGCCAAGGCTTTTTGGATGGCATCGCCGATATCTGTCTCGCCGCGAGGCGCTGAATCCGGCGTCAGCGTGCTTAGAATTTGTTCCAGATAGGCATAATCAATCGTTAGCGGACACAGTAGAATCGCCCGAGCACGGAAGCTCACCAGCGCAACGCGGTCGCCACGTAGTTCTCTCAACAGATCTTGGATATCCGCCTTGGCGCGCTGCAGGCGATTGGGGTGCACATCTTCAGCCAGCATGGAGCGCGACACGTCCAGAGCGATAATCAGATCGCGGCCCCGCTGGATAACAGTCTCTTCCCGTAATCCCCATTGAGGCCGGGCGGCAGCCATGATAGCCAGCAGACATCCGCACAACAGACTAGCCCACTGCCAATAAAACCGCCGCCGCGCTGGCGGAGAACACATTGTTCGGTGCATGGCCGGCGCTATGAATTGCTCTAAGATCCGCGCGCCGCGCTGGTGGTGCCGCAGCCCAATCAGCCCGATAATGGGGACTAACCAGAGGGCATATAGCATCCAAGCATTGGCAAATTCTAGCGGCATATCTAATCCAAAATATAGGTTTTAAGCATTAGTTTCTAAACTAGCGTTAACACAAATTATCCGCCTAAATCAATTGCCGGGAGATCAACATATTTGCGCTAACCGCCATGATGCAGAGCAAAAGCCCTAGCAACAAAGGCCATAAAAATAATTCATTATATTGATTATACACGTGGCTGTGGATTGCAGTCTTTTCCAGCTTGTTGATTTCGACTAGGGCCTGATCCAATCCTTGGGGATTGGTAACATTGAAATAATGGCCGCCAGTAGTTATAGCTATAGATTTAAGCAGATCTTCGTCCATACGCACCTCCGCGTACTGAATCACGTTGCGGCCGAACAGGTCTTGAACCATGAAGGGCGCCCGGCCATTGGATCCGATCCCAATGGTATATACCTTGATCCCCAGCGCCTTGGCCGCTTTCATGGCATCCTCCGGCTTTATCAAGCCAGTGTTAGACTCGCCATCGCTCAGAAGGACGATTATTTTAGATTTAACAACGCTTTGTTCTAAGCGCGCACAGGCGACCGCTAGAGCATCGCCGATAGCCGTCAATAACTCCTCATGATTGGCCACCTGCCCAGCGGAATTCAAGCTGGGCTTGGGGATCTGAATCCCTTGCAGGACATGTCGTAGGATCCCGTGATCAATGGTTAAAGGGACTCGACTAGTGGCAAATCCGCCGAAGGTCACTAGCCCGATCAGGTCATCCGGTCGCCGCTCTATGAATTTAACAAAAGTTTCTTTAACTACATCCAGGCGACTACGATGTTGATCACGGGTTGAAAAATCTAGCGCCTCCATCGAGCCGGATACATCCACCACCATCTGAATGGCAATGGCATTGGTTCTGTGAGTGCTCCTGGATAATAGCGTCTGAGGACGGGCCAAAGCGATGATCAATAAAGCCAATCCTGCGAGGTAGAATAACGGCAAGGCCGCGCGCGTGCGTAAGCGCCAGGAGCGCTGTGCGCGCGGCAGGCGATGAGTTGGCGCAAACAGCATGGCCTGCCGAACACGTCTGCTGTAGAGAAACCAGGCGGCCAAGGCTAAAGGCAAGCCCAATAGAAAACAATAAGGATGAGCAAAGCTAAACATGGTTATCTTCCTGTGATTTTAGGCTCTGTTCATCTGTCTCAAGATAGTCGCGCGCAGTGCTCACGGTTTTATCAATCGTCGGCCGATCCGGCCGAAGAGCGGCGAATTTAACCAGATCAGCCGTCTGTAGAAACATCTGCAGCTTAAGGATTACTGCGCGCTGGAAACGGTGATCTTGGGTTACCGCGGCAAGGAACTCTTCGGTGGTCTGCTCGGGGGCTCGGATGGCATGCGCCCGCTCAATGTAACGCCGAACGATTGCAGTGATTTCCAGATAAAATTCCTTAAACCGACTATGAGCGATCAAATCCTTGGCCAATAGCTCAGCCAGTTCGCGTTGCGCTCGTTCTTTGGGCGTCATTCGCCGCAGCTGCATATGCCGGCGCATCCGCCGACCAAGCTTGTAGATCCCATAGCTGAGCAATCCCAACAGCAGAAGCACAAAGCTCCACAATAGAACAACCTGCCAGGAAGGATGAATCCAAGCTGGACCCAAAATATCGGCACTGGTTGTTGATGCTGAGGCGGATGTTAAAGGGATGCTTTTAAATAGGATCGGCTGCGTGGCAAACCAGTTGGTTTGTGGCGGAGCCCGGCTATGATCAAGATAGTTTACCGCCAAGGCTCCTAGGCGATATTCATCCGTCAGCGTCGGGGTCAATTTAAAATTATGTTCGTAGGTCACAAATCCATCTAGAGCAACCGGCTCTTGATCATATGCGCCGCTAAGCACAAAGCCTTGCAGTCGATTGGTTAATGAAGACAACTGGATAAGCGCCCCAATCGGCGCCTTGATTTGAATGGTTAGCAAAACATCGCGATCCAAGCGCACTTCGGCTGGCTGCGCGGTGATGCGGTATTCCATGCCAGCAACATTCATCTGCTCAACCCGCGCCGGCGGGCTGGCTGCGGCAGGCTGATCTAACTGCCGACAAGCGCCCAGCAGACATAGCCAGACGCTGCCCAACAAAACTTGCAGCCATATTATTATGGATCGAGAGGGCATAGTCTTAATAACAATATAAAATATCAGCCCCGCTTGGCCCGGCGCTGACGCTGATGGAACAGATGCCGCACGTCATCTACAAAAGGCCTCACAGTTGATATGGAAATGGTGTCCACATGCAGTTTTTGAAACAACTTTTGGCGGGAGGCCTCTTCGGCCTTAACTCGATTCCGAAAGTTTTTTAACAACGCCGGCGAGCTGGTATCCAACAGCAATAGCTCGCCGGTTTCGGGATCGAGTATTTCCTGTACGCCGATATTGATCAGCTCCGTCTCGCGCGGGTCAGCCACTGAACAAACTATCAGATCGTGATGGCGTGCGCTAACGCGCAGCTTGTTATCATAAGCGTCGGCCATGAGATCAGAAATCAGAAATACCACAGCACGGCGCTTCTGAACCCGGTTAAGAAATTGTAAAGCGGCGTTAATATTCGTGCCACGGCGGGTCTTCTCGGCCGCCAATACCTCCCGCACCAAACGCATGGCAGCCGTGCGGCCCTTACGCGGCGGCAGATAACGCTCGATACGATCGCTAAATAAGATCATGCCTACTTTATCCTGGTTTTTAATGGCCGATAAAGCCAGTAAACAAGTTAACTCGGCCGCGGCGGCAGCCTTTGAGCGCGACTGGCTGCCGAAGAGCATGGAGCCAGAAATATCCACCAGAAAAATAATGGTCAATTCGCGTTCCTCGCAGAAACGCTTAACAAAGAGATTTCCCGTGCGCGCGGTAACATTCCAATCAATCGAGCGGATATCATCGCCCGCAACATAGGCACGCACAGTGTCGAATTCCATGCCGCGGCCTTTGAAGACCGAGTGATATTCTCCGGAAACATGCTCGTTCACCAGCTTGCTGGTGAACACTCTGATCCGGCGGACTTGCTTCATTAATTCTTGAGTATCAATGGCCATAGATATCTTATCCCAGATACTACCAAACCATAAAATGCTAGCCACCGAGCCTGCTTAGGCCCTCTGATTCGTTCAACATTATTCAGGGCACCGAAATCTCGTTCAGCAAGCGTGCAATAATGTCGTCGCTAGTGACTTCCTCGGCTTCCGCTTCATAGGTAAGCATGATGCGATGGCGCAACACATCGGGGGCGATTTCCTTGACATCTTGAGGCGTAGCATATCCGCGCCCATGTAGCATGGCGTTAGCTCTAGCCATCAAGTTTAGATAGAGAGTGGCGCGCGGCGAAGCGCCGTATTCGATTTGGTGATCGATGGAGATGCCATAAGCAGAGGGCTGGCGAGTCGCCACAACCAAATCTAAGATATAGTCGCCTACCTTCTCGTCGCAATAAATTTCCTCGAGAAGCCCGCGTAAGGCAGCCAGACGATCGGCTGGCATGACAACGTTGACTTGAGCGTTATGCTTCCGAGTAAAACGGTTCATGATCCGACGCTCATCGTCCTTAGAGGGGTAGCTTACTTTACACTTCAACATAAAACGATCTATCTGGGCCTCCGGCAAGGGATAGGTGCCCTCCTGTTCTATGGGGTTTTGGGTGGCCATAACCAGAAAGGGTTCCGGCAGGGCAAAAGTGCTGTCGCCAATAGTTATTTGATGCTCCTGCATGGCCTCCAAGAGGGCCGACTGCACCTTGGCAGGAGCACGGTTGATTTCATCGGCCAATAAAAGATTGGTGAAAACCGGCCCCTTTTTGGCCGAAAAAGTCCCATTGCGAGGGTCATAAACCATGGTGCCGGTTAGATCGGCTGGTAATAGATCAGGGGTAAAACTGATCCGTTGAAATTTTAGGCCGATGGCCTGGGCCATGGTTTTAACGGCCGTGGTCTTGGCTAGTCCGGGAACTCCCTCCAATAAAATATGGCCTCCAGTAATCAAAGCCATCAACATACGATCCAACAGCTGTTCCTGACCCACCAAGATCTTCATGACTTCTTGACGCAAAAGATCAATTGATTTGGCTTGTTCCTGGATCAAATTACTAGTTTTAGTGATATCTGCATGCTCCATAGCGGCCTCCGAATCAGTAATTCAACTGCATTTAACTATCGAAATTCTACGCTCAATCAACCTGGGTCATAAGGATGCCTGGCGCGGAGCGCAGGCGCTTGAACTTAGACGGCTTGGCTTACAATATTCTTGGCGCAAACAAGCGGCTGAGCGCTGCCACCTGCGGACGGTCCCAGTGGAAGCGCTCTCGCGGCGTTATCGCTCTTAAGCGGCTCGGGTTGCTTGATCAAATCTTCGCGTTTTATCAGTAAGGATTCGGCGCGATAGGATTTAAGCACATAAATCCAAGGGCTCAGCTTGCTATGTAAGGTTTTAGTTTGCTCCGCTAAAATCTCGCTGGCCGCGCTATCGGCTTTCTGCGCCAGCTGTTCGGCCTCATTCTCTAAGCCGCCCTCGGCCGCGGTAATGCTTGCCTGAGGGGGCGGCTCGTAGGCCAAGCTCACCTGCATGTAGCGATCAAAGTTATCGGGATTGACAGTGTTGCCAACGCTCAAGATGTAGATCTGACCCTGTTTAGTACGAACCTTGATGATATTGGGTTGATCCAAGCCGGTTTCCTCGGCCGGCAGTGTTGGCGCAGCTACATCGTCAAAGCTAAGATATTGCAAGGCGCCGGCCAGTTGATTAAGTTTAGCCGTATCCAGCGAATCCTCGTTCGCTGCGGTATCCATTAGCTTCAAGGCAGCATCGGCTGTTTCACGTTGCAGTAAAATGGCGTTGCGACCCGGGCCGGTCACACTCATTTCTATAATATCCTGGGCCGCTACATTGATGAATTCATCGTCCAGCCAATATTTAACGTCTTCGGTCAGCTGGTCTAAAGTCTGGGTCACCAATAACACCTGCCCGGAAGCTGTGCGGACGTATTGGCCGCCTGGATAACCTCCTAGCGCAAAGGGGCTGCTCGGCTGGCCCGCCGGTGGCGGCCGCATGAAATGTTTGCCGATGAGCAGCGACGCTAACATCTGATCTTGGGCATCGAACAGCTGCAGCAAGCTGCCGGTCTTAGCAGCCAGCGGTTGCTGAGCCTCCGGCGCCGGAGGCAGTAAATCAAACTGCTCCAGTTGGACCTCGCTCGCCGCCACCAGCTGACCAATCTTCAGAGCGCTAAGTTCCTGAAGGACCTCAACAATTTTATCGAACTTTGCGGGATATTCGAAGCGATTCACCACCCTCCAAAGGCCCTGCGTTTTAGCGATGATGGTGTTAGTGGCCGAAGTTTGTATTATAATTTTATTAACTGCGTTGATCGGGAGGGCCGGCAATACCTGAGAGCCTACCATGGCCGGCGGCGCGGCTGACTCCTTTTGGATGGTCCACCAAGCCCCAGCCCCCAGCAGGCCGGCCAGGACAACTAGCATTAGTAGAGTTTTCGGCTTCATATCTTATTGGTTCCTTTCATTGCTTGGTCTGGCGGCGCCGATAAAGGCCTAACCCCACGCCAGCTAGGATAACCAATATAGGCATCAGCGCGATATTGATAACCTTCACAATCACGCCAAGTTGCTCAATTCCTTCACGCAGATTCTTGCGCACCTTCTTGAGTTCAGCCAATGTTTTGATTTGTTCCTGCTTAAAGCTGTTGATTTCTTGTTCCTGTTCGGGACTGAGAATATAGCGTTGATTCTTATCCTTCTGCGATTGCAAGGCTTCCAGACGCTGACGAGTAGCATCGAGCTTTTCCTGAAGCGTCCGTTCCTGCAGCAGCCAGCGCTTTTGAGCCGCATGCTGTAACACCAACACGCGGTCAAAGGGTCGCTCAAAACGCCCGCGACAACGGACCTGAGCTAAGTCCGTGCTGCCGGCCAATTGCTCCAAAGCATTGATGAAGAAATTGATATTATCATTAATGGGTTGGAATACCCGCTGGCCAAAAAAGCTGAGCTCTTGAACGGCAAACTGATCAAATAGCATGTCCACATCAGCCACCAAAATAATGCTGGTTGGCTGCGCACTGGCCTCAAGCGCCTCAAGGGGAGTTTCCGATTTATCCTGATCTGAATCCGTATTCTGATCATTGGTTTCTAAATCAAGTTTTGCTTTTGGCCGACCTTCTGGGAAGGCCGTCTTAAAATTGCCCTGCAAGGACAGCGCAATATTTCTGCGTTTTAATCCGGGATTAAAATCTCGGCGCAAAGCTTCCGCCCCCATTGGCGCCGACATGGAATTAACCAATTGCGATTGTTCGGATGAAACCAGCAAAGAGTTAACATTATGGTCGCTAGTTTCGTTGGCCGTAAAGGCGCCAGCGCAAGGCAGGATCAGCGATTGCAGATTAGCGGTAATTATATGCTGAGCATCTATATTGCCTTCGCGCAAACTTAAAAATACAGGGCTATCCTCCACCGCGTTATCGCTCTGGCGGATGCGCGTGCTCGCTTCCATATCGAGCAATACTAGATCCGACGCATAGTTGATGCCCCATGCCTCAAGCAATTTGCCGAGATCCGATGAAGGTTTGGAGGCGCCCCGCGCCATCGCGGGATCTGCGTTGGCAGCATCGGCCAGACACAAGGGGTCCAGAAAAGCCAAAAGACGGCCGCCCCGCAGTACAAATTGATCGATGGCAAACTGGGTTTGTTCAGACAAGTTTTTAGGATGCACCATGATCAAGGCATCTATATCGGCAGGGATCTGGTCGACATCCATAGCGATTGGGCGAATCTCATAATCTTCCGCTAAATTTTGAAAGATAACCCAGGGCGGCTGGCTCTGAGGAAGCGCTTGCCCCGGCATAGCATAGGGAAAACTTTGCACGCCCAAAACCGCAAGGCTACTCATGACGCCCACGCTTGGTTTGCGAGGATTCGCCACACGGGCGATCAAACGCGTAATATTGTATTCCAATAAGGTTTCGGCCCGAGGATCTATGAAAGGAATAGCTAAGTTGACGTCGCCTTTGACTGCCACCAAGCCGAAATACATGGTCGCGTCCGGGCCGCCGAGCAAGCTAAGATTTTGGCCGGCCAAACCATACCGCTCAGCCCATTCCTCAGCATCTGAATCCGGCAAGGGATCATATGTTTCCAATAAAATATTGCCGCCGGCCGCCAGCTGATATTCGCGCAAAAGATCCAACACCTGGCGCGCAAAGCTTTTAAGAGGCATAGGCGCATTCGCCGCATGCTCCGAAAAAAATAATTTTAAGGTAATCGGCGCATCCAGCTTCTTAAGGACGCCGTGCGTGCCTTCTGAGAGCGTGAATATTTTATCCTCGGTTAGATCAACTCGCAGGCGCAGTGTACCGAGAATGATGTTGGCGGCAAATAGAATGGCCAATAAAACCAAAATCCCAATAATGCTACCGCTCAGACCCCAAAGGCGGCGGGATTGCGCAGCGGTTTTGATGGAGGGTTTTTGAGGCGTCAAAGCGTTCATAGTTTTTATTAATCCTCTATTTCAATCTGCGTTTTATGTTCGGCCAGTCCGGCACGGGCTGCTTAAGCCGCTTTGCGATTCTCTAGCACCAGGGCAGTGCCGCAGAGCATAAAAAGCATGACGCTAACATAATAGGCAAAATCACGAATATCCAATACCCCTTTCTGAAAGGCCTCATAATGAGGCATAAAACTACAAGAGGCTATTCCGCGAACCAGCCAGTTCGGCGCCCAATTCACCAGTAAGTCGGTCACTGGCGGCCAGCCGGCCAAAAGTAAAAATAAGCAGATCACCACCGCGAGCACAAAACTTATCACCTGGTTCCTAGTAAAGGCCGAGGTCAACATGCCCACCGATAGGTATGCGCCGGCCAACAATAAACTGCCGATATATCCACCAATAATGGCGCCGCGATCCGGCGCGCCCAAATAAACTGTAGTCAAGACGATCGGAAAGGTAAGCGAAATCGCCAAGCCCAGAAAAATCCAAGCAGCAATAAATTTACCCAAGATGGCTTGGGTCAGCGTGATCGGCAAAGTCAAAAGCGTTTCAATTGTGCCAGAGCGACGCTCTTCCGCCCACAGCCGCATCGCCACCGCCGGAACCAGGATCAAAAACATCCATGGGTGCCAAAAGAAAAACGGACGTAGATCGGCTTGGCCCATCTCGTAGAAGCGCGAGACAAAAAAAGTTAGGAATCCTATCAGAGTTATAAATACAACCAGAAAGACATAAGCCACCGGCGACTCAAAATAGGAAAATAATTCTCGCTTGCTGATCGCCGTGATATTTCGAATCGAGTCCATGCGTGTTCTCCTGTGCTTTAACGACGCGAGCCAGTTGGGTCGGCTTGAGTTAAATCCCGAAACACATCATCCAGGCGTCCATCCAATGTTTTTATTCCTGTTATGGGCCACTCGGCATGTGCTTTAAGCAGCTGCATTATATCTTCAAACAGCCGCCGCGGATCGCGCGGATAGACCATAACGGACTGGTCGTGTAATTCCACCTGAGCCGCCGAAGTCAAATGCTCCAAGTTGGATAGCAGTTCGCTCGGCCGAGACGGAAACCTCAGCTCGATAGCACCGTAGCTGCGGCTGCGGGTCTTTAATTCCTCAGGAGATCCATTGGCCACTATAGTGCCATTACCTATTATGATGGCACGCGTGCAAATAGCCTCCACCTCTTCCAGAATATGGGTGGAAATAACAATAGCCTTCTGAGCTGCCATGCTACGGATCATTTCGCGTACGGCTTGTTTTTGGTTCGGATCAAGGCCATCAGTGGGCTCATCCATTACCAGAATCGGCGGATCATGAATCAAGGCTTGCGCAAAACAGGTGCGCTGACGGTAGCCTTTGGACAAGGTGCCGATGGTCCGATGCTTAACCGGCTCAAGCCGACATTGCGAGATGGTTTGCTCCACCCGCTCTTGTAATTGGCCACCGCGGTAACCTCGAATTTCTGCGATAAAAGCCAAGTAGCGCCATACGGCCATATCAGAGTAAACCGGCGCGTTCTCCGGCAAATAGCCGATCAGCTTTTTGGCTGCAACAGGATTGGCTATGATGTCGTGCCCAGCAATGACAGCGCTGCCCGAAGTGGGCGGCAAAAACCCCGTGATCATCCGCATCGTCGTGGTCTTGCCAGCTCCATTAGGGCCCAGGCAACCAAGCACTTCTCCTTTATCCACATGGAAAGAAACATCTTTGACCGCCTGAATAGGGCCAAATGTTTTCCGTAGATTAAATACTTTGAGCATAGGGCTTTTCTCCTTACTTCTTGCGAGCGCGCGCGGTCAAGCGCCGAGGCCGAAACCTACACTAATTTATAGTTTTTAACAAGCGCATTTTATCAAAAACTTTTGAAAATAACATTTCTGAAATCCCGTTTTGATAGCCAAACCGCGGCGACGACCTGATCAACTCTAGCCTGCTGCTCTAAAGCACTGCTAGCCTACTCCGCTATATCGGCCGAGCTGCTGTTGAAAAACTTTTCCAAAAAACCAAGCATATTTTTCAGTAAAACACAAAGTGGATTTTTAGGCGCCTAGCTGAAGAGCCAAGCCGATCGTTGCAGAAGAAAAGCGCGGCAAAAAATTTTTAAGAGTTTTATGACAGACGCAAATGGCTCGCCGGTTATTATCAGTCCTGATCCGCGTGTGAATGGCAGAGGCCAAAAGCCTCTTTCAATACCCGGCTGCTAATAGCCTATCGGCGCTGCTTAAAAAAACTATCTTTATCAATGGTGGAGCAGAGGGGATTCGAACCCCTGGCCCCCACGTTGCGAACGTGATGCTCTACCAACTGAGCTACTGCCCCATATTTAAACGATCCAACTTATTCTAAAGACTGCTTTTTAAAAACTAGTGTTGCCTCAGAGCCGATCGGCTTGATTACGCTACGCCAAAAGCATAATGATTGCAGCGTAGCCGGAAACCCTTGCAATGGCCAAGACCAGTTAGCATCTGTTCTCGGGCCTATCAACCATTCTGAAATAATTCACCCGATTTAAAGCCAGGCATAGGATAGGAAAGAGCGGGTCCCTCTTACAAGCAAGAAATCGAAGAAAGCCAAGCTAACCAATGCTCCTGCCATAGTTAACGCGCGCTTAAAAACCCGGACGCAGGCCTTGTTGCCGAAGCGCTAGAGAATTTTGCTGCAACTGGCTTCAACATCACGGACAGCCTTGTGTTTTCCCAATTTTCTGCTATAAAGGACTAGTTTGTTCTCCCCAACAAATCACCAGAAGGAGGTGCAACGCGGCAGACCTCGCCAGCGCCTATTCTTGAGCAGCGAATTAAACCCCATGCGTTGTTAATCTTAAAGGAATCCGAATTTATGAAATATTTATTGATTGGAATCATGCTTCTTGGTTTTACGACCGCTTGGCCTGTTATGGCCACCGAAAAAACTGTTCCGACTAACCCGAAGCATTCGGGCCTGGCTAAGACTATGAAAGAAAAACCATTGGTTAAAATCACGACGGCTGGAAAATTGTCTAAGGAAGAGCCCCGAACCAAAGAAGCTAAGGTTAAATACGTGCTGACAACAGCACAGGGCAATAAAATCGTGCTGCCGGAAACCAAGCCAGAACTGCTTGATCTAGAGCAATGCCTAGGCAAGAATATCGAGTTGGTTGGCGAGGGTCACAAAATAGGCCAGGCTATTATCTTGAAGAACATCATTAGTGTTGAATCAGGCATGGCCGCTCCGGCCACGCCCGCCGCGCTGGCTCCAGCTGATCCAGCTGCTAACCAATGAGGCGCTATTACTTATATTGACCCAAAAAAAGAAGCTGCTATGCCTAAGATGCTGTCTTTTGGCTTCCAGCCTCAAGCTATTAACAGCAGCTATAAATAAAAGGCCGGTGGTCTTGTATTAGGATGCCACAAAGATATAAAGAAAGATCGGGTTTATTGTTGAAAGTCGCTACATTTAATGTGAACTCTATCCGCGCGCGCCTAGCTATTATTTTAGATTGGCTGGCGCGCCATCAGCCGGATGTTTTATGTCTGCAAGAGACTAAAGTGCAGGACCAAGCCTTTCCAGCTCTGCCACTGCTTGAGGCTGGTTGGCAGGTGATTTTTCGTGGAGAAAAATCTTATAACGGCGTCGCGCTGATTTCTAAATTAAAGCCAACTAAGATTCGCTTTGGACTGGATGATGGGCTAGCGCCCGATGAAACCCGCCTAGTATCAGCTAAAGTTGGGTCGATATATGTCGTCAACACCTATGTCCCGCAGGGGCGCGATATTGAACATGCCATGTATCAATATAAACTGCAATGGTTCGAGCGGCTGCGCGCCTGGTTTGGCCGGCATTTCAAGCCCAATATGCCGCTGCTTTGGGTGGGCGATCTGAATGTTGCCCCAGAAGCCAAAGATGTCCATAACGCGGCCAAGCAGGCAAACAACGTCTGCTATCATCAATCGGTTCGCCAAGCATTTGCGGCAACAGTTGCTTGGGGATTTTTGGACGTGTTTCGTAAACACCGGCCGGAACCGGGTCAATATAGCTATTTCGATTATCGCACGCCCAACGCCGTGCAGCGTAAGATGGGCTGGCGGGTAGACCATATCCTAGCCACGCCGGCCTTGGCAGCCAAATCGCTGGATGCTTATATTGACCTGAAACCCCGCTTAAGCCAGACGCCATCAGACCACACCGTTATGGCAGCTGAATTCAAGCTAGGCTAAAATGCTTCTAGGCGGGGCCTCTAAGCCGGCGGCTCAGTTGGTGATCTTTTTAAACCGCTCGTAAATCTTGTTCCAGACAGCCGGATCGCGCGGCTGATATTGTCGAATGGGGAAGGCCGCCTTGATTATGGGCATAGCCTCCAGCAAGGAATCTATCAATCCCAGGCCGATGGCTTGAACCATAATGTTGCCGATCGCCGTGGCTTCAACCGGTCCGGTCAGCACCGGCAGACCGCAGGCATCGGCTGTAAATTGGTTTAACATTTCATTGCGTGATCCCCCGCCTACGATATGAATTATTTTGCTGGTTTGCCCAGAGACGCCGGCGAGAGCATCATTGATCAGGCGATATTTAAGCGCCAAGCTTTCATAGATCATGCGCAACAGACCGCCGCGCTCGCGGGGGGCGCGCTGGTGCGTTTTATGACAATATTCCACAAGCGCCTTTTCCATATTAGGCGGATTATAAAAACTGGGGTCGTCTGGATCAATGAGCGCGCTAAAGGCGGGAGCCCTTTGTGCCATTTGATACATATCTGCCCATTCCATTTCTTGGCCGTCCGCTTCGCGCCAGACTCGGCGGAGTTCCTGTACCAGCCAGCCGCCCATACAGTTTTTCAAAAGGCGGATGTTGCCAATGCCGCCTTCATTGCTCAAATTCAATGCCATGGCTGCCGGCGTGGTAATGGGCTGCGGGACCAAGCGCCCCACCAGCGACCAGGTGCCAGAACTTATTATTAGAGCTTCGCTGGGATCGCTGATCGGCGCCGCCGCAAAAGCGCTAGCGGTATCATGGCCGCCCACCGCAACCAACTGCGCACTGTTCAAGCCAACTGTTTGCGAAAGGGCCTGGTGCAATTGGCCGATGATGGTGCCGGGAGGTGTAATTTCTGGCATGATTTCCAAAGGGATTTCAAGCTTCTCAAGAATCTCGTGGCTCCAAGTTTGGTTCTGGGCATCCATCAATTGGGTAATGCTAGCCCAGGTGGAATCCACCTTAATGATCCCCCCCAAATAATAATAAAATAGCGCAGAAATTGGCACATACCGACATCCCGGATGTAATAAATAACGCCGATTTTGCATGAACCACAACAGCTGATTGCTGAGATTAAACGGCTGGAAATGGATGCCGGTGATTGCGTAAATGCGCGCCGCCGCCAGGCGTGCTTGAACCTGCCCAATCATCTCATCCAAGCGATGATCGCGATAGGCATAAACCTTGCCCAGCATATCTCCATCGGCGCTGATGATATGGCCATCGGCACCCCAGGTGTCAATGCCAATGGCGTCCAAATGGTTGCCCAGCTCGCGGCGGTAAGCATGCAATCCGGCCAGGATGTTGGCATAAATCAAGGTATCATCCCAAACCATGCGCTCTTGAACAAGGCCGCTGCGATCGGGAATATATAAGGCAACATTCTCGTGCGCAAAACGGTGGATCTCCCGCATGGAAAATCCTCGGGAATCAAAAATGCCGGCAAAACATTTCCCGCCCGACGCCCCCAAATCTATAGCCAAAAAACGCTTAGCATTCATAGCACGTCATTGAACTTTGCATGTACATAAAGCCTTGCAACAAGATCAAACGGAGCTAATCCAAAATTAAACGTACCGAAAGCTCTCTCCTAGCCCATCTCTTGCCCGCCGGTCACATTAATGGCCTGCCCAGTCATATAGGCCGCTTGATCCGAAGCTAGAAATACCACCACATTGCAAACATCGTCGTAACTACATCCGCGCTTCATGGGAACTTGATCGATATATTTCTGGCGCACAGCTGCTTCAGTAATACCCTGGTTTTGCGCGTATTGTTTGAATAGACTGTTCGTCCAGAGCGGCGAATCCAATAAATTTCCCGGACAGACGGCATTAACCCGCACTGCTTGATCAGCCATTTCAAGAGCCGCGCTCTGAACCAGCCCGATGCCGCCGAACTTGGAAGCCGCATAAGCTGAATTCCTAAAGGAACCCCTTTTGCCAGATTTAGAGTTAATTTGGATAAAGGAACCGCTGCCCTGCCGCGCCATGACTCGCAAGGCGTGCTTCATACAAAGCATTTGGCCCACCAGATTAACCTCGATGACCTTGCGCCAGCTGGCAACATCAAACTCGCTAAGCGCTCCCGAAATCAAGATGCCCGCGTTGGCCACAAAAATGTCCAGGCCACCCCACTGCTGCAGAGCACGGGCCACCAAAGCCTCAACATCCGATTCGATTGTTACATCGGCGACAGCCGCGCTGATCTCGCCTCCCTGGCACTGTTTAAGCCCAGCGCCCGCGCTGGCGATCTGCGATTCTTGTATATCAGATATGATCACCCTGCAGCCCTCCTTCAAGAGCCGCCCGGCGATAGCTGCTCCTAGGCCCTGGCCGGCGCCAGTGACGATTGCTCGCTTGCCCTTCAGCTTTATGCACTCAGCAGTCATGCTTGTTACGCTCCTTTACGCCCCGATTGCTCAGGGTATAATAATCACCTTTAAAGATCCCTGGGCTGGATCAGCCTGTATTTTTACCGCCTCATGAAAACGCTCTAAAGAAAAGCGGTGGGTTACCAAGGGGGCCCCTTTGATCTTGCCGCTAACTAAGAAATCACGAGCTTGTAGATATTCGGCTTGCGCCGAGCTATTGGCACCATGCAAGCTCAACTCATAATAATGAATTTTATTCAAGTCTACTAATTCCAAGGCATCTGATTTCGGCATGCCCGCGAATATGGAAAGATGGCCAGCGCGGCGCAATAGCCCAAGGCCTTCGGTTACCAATTTTTTCAGCGAGACGGCCACCACTACCGCATCCACGCCGCGGCCGGCCGTAGCATCTTTAACCCAGGCCGCCGGGCTTACTTGAGCCGAATTGATTAGATTATCGAACGGCAAATCAAGCCGGCGCAGCAAATCCAGGCGCGCTTGAGACACATCCATGATGGTAATGGTTTTTGCGCCGCGCGCGCGAGCCACTAGACCGTTGAGTACCCCAATGATTCCGCCGCCGAAAATAACAACATGTTCCGTCTGCTCCAGAGGTATGTATTTCATACCGTTAACACAACAGCTCAGTGGCTCGATCAGAGTGCCGATTTCGGCGGGCAGATCATTCGGAATGGGGATCAAACAGCCTTGCTCCACCGCCACTCGGGGCATGATCATATATTCAGCAAATCCACCGTTGAACTGATAGCCCATGGCGATGAATCCCTTTTCGCAAAGATTTTCGCGCTGAATTCGACACATCGGGCAGACGCCACAGCCAATCACAGTTTGTACAATATAGCGTTGACCCAGACTAACGCCCCGAACCTCCTGGCCTAAGGCCACAACTGTTCCGCTAATCTCATGGCCAACGATGGCGACATCCACGTGCTTCTCGCCCTTTAAAACGCGTTGATCTGTGCCGCACAAAGCACAGGCCTCTATCTTCAACAAGACCTCGCCTGCCGCTGGCACCGGCCTAGGAATCATCTCGATGGCAATGACTCCGGGGCTTTTAATGACGGCCGCTTGCATCAGTTTGTTTTCCATGTTAACTCCATTTTTATTTTAGAGATCATGCTAATTTAGCCGAGCTTTATAAACAAGTATTTTATATCAAGCTTATAGTTAAGCCAACTCTGGCATCTAATGGCTTAGCTGCATGGGCGTATCGGTTGCCGACGAGAAGGCCCTCTGACGCACGGAAAAAGATATCTCCCCTGGCATTAACAGATATTGGGGGGTAAGGGCAAGGGCCCGCGCCGGTTGCTGCCAAGACCCCCGCGACGGTAGTCGAGGTTAAGGATCGTTCCATTGCGGCGTTGTAATTCGAACGTGTGCCGCGCACGTGTAAAATCATCCGCCGTATAGTGATGAGTGCTAATTTCCAAAATGGGCTGGCCGACAGCCAAGAGACCTATGCCGCGCTGATCCGTTGGCGCCAGCCAACGAACATCGATTTTATAGCTGTTAATAATCGATAAGCCCGCTCGATAAGCTGCTTATAACAGGATCACTCCAAAAGGCAAGTTGATTAGACTGGCAGCCTAAGCCCAGCAGTAAAAATATAAAAAAAGCAATTGACATTGTTCCGCCGGTTGTGAGAAATTAACTGCACTTATGAATTATCAGGCTTCCATCGCGCAAATGCGTCTTGCAAACGTCCTGGGCCTTGTATTGTTGGTCTTGGCGCTCGTGGTCCGCTGCGCGGTGGGACCGGAGTGCGGCTAAAACCGCAACCTCTCTTTGAACCGGTATAACAACCCACCGTAAAAAACGGTGGGTTTTTTTGTAAATGGTGCCGATAATGCCAATGATAAAGTCATAGCAAGCAAAGGAGATCGTTATGAGAACTGGTGTGGAATGTTTGATGGATGGCCTTAAAAAGGCTGGTGTGGAAACTATTTTCGGCCTGCCCGGCGGCGCCGTGTTGGATATTTTTGATAAGTTATACAATGCGCCATTTAAATTTTTACTGTGCCGCCATGAACAGGGAGCCGCCCATATGGCCGACGGCTATGCGCGGGCAACCGGGCGAGTGGGCTGTTGCATAGTCACATCTGGCCCGGGCGCCACCAATACGGTAACCGGCCTGGCCACCGCCTGTATGGATTCCAGCCCAGTGGTCTGCATCACCGGCCAAGTGCCCTCCTTAATGATCGGCAACGATGCTTTTCAGGAAGCCGACATCACTGGCATCACTCGCCCGGTAACCAAACATAATTACCTGGTGCGCAATGTGGATGATTTGCCCCGAATCATTGCCGAGGCTTTTTATATCGCCGGCTCTGGCCGGCCTGGTCCAGTGTTGGTGGATATCCCCAAGGATGTGCAACAGGCCAAAACCAAGGCGCCAACCCCTAACGCTGTGAACATCCGCGGATATAACCCCACCCGCGAGGGGCACCCTAAGCAGATCATCAAGCTGGCTGATGCCATCAACAAGGCCAAAGAACCGCTATTATACGTGGGCGGCGGCGCGATCATCAGCAATGCCGCTAACGAAGTAATCCAGTTGGCCCGCAAAGCAAAAATACCGGTGACCACCACCTTGCAAGGCCTAGGCAGCTTTCCGGAAACCGATCCGCTGGCCTTGCGCATGCTCGGCATGCATGGGAGCGTGAGCGCAAATTACGCAACCCAACATTGCGATTTACTGGTCTCTATCGGCGCCCGCTTTGATGACCGGGTCACCGGCAAGATCAGCGAATTCGCCCCGCGCGCACAAATAGCCCATATCGATATCGATCCCACGGCCATCTCCAAAAGCGTGCCGGTGGATATCCCTGTGGTAGGCGATGCCAAGCAAGTGCTGCTGGAGCTTATCCCCTTGGTGGAAGCCAAGGAGCGCCAGCTCTGGCTAAATCGGATAGCGGAATGGAAGGAGAAATATCCCTTCTCATACGAGCAAAACAACTCAAGCTTAATGCCCCAATACGTCATTGAACAAATCTACGCCTTGACCAAAGGCGAAGCCATAATCGTAACCGACGTGGGCCAGCATCAAATGTGGTCAGCACATTATTATCAGTATACCCGACCACGTACTTTCCTCTCATCCGGAGGATTGGGCACGATGGGCTTTGGCTTGCCGGCGGCGATCGGCGCTAAAATGGGCCGGCCCGACCAGCTGGTGGTTAACATTTCCGGCGATGGCGGCGCCCAAATGAATTTCCAGGAGCTGGTGGTGGCCGTGGAAAACCAGATCCCTGTCAAGATGGTGATCTTAAACAATACTTATCTAGGTATGGTGCGGCAATGGCAGGAGCTCTTCTATCATAAACAATATTCGGCAACTAAGCTTGGACGCAGCTGTCGGAATAAAAAAGAGCAATCCACGCCTGAGTCCGCCGATATATACCTGCCAGACTTCGTGAAATTGGCGGAAGCTCACGGCGCACTGGGCCTGCGCGTACAATCAAAAGCTGAACTGATGCCCAAGTTGAAGCAGGCTTTTGAATCGGAATGCCCCGCCGTGGTCGAATGCCTGGTGGAGCCGGAAGCCAATGTCTACCCGATGGTGCCCTCTGGTGCAACGCTGACCGAAATGATTCAAAGTATGGCCTAGCTGGCCAGCCGCTGGCGCAGAACTGAACGCGAAATGTTTGAGGGATATAGAATAAAGATAAGGAATATATTATGAAACGGATCATATCGGCAATGGTGGAAAACCGACCAGGAGTGCTGGCGCGGATTATCGGCCTGATCTCCGGGCGGGGCTATAATATTCACAGCCTAAATGTGGCGCCTACTCAGGATAATACCATTTCACGCATTACCATGGTGGTGCCGGGAGACGACCACATTTTGGAGCAGGTCACCAAACAGTTAAATAAATTAGTGGACGTCATCAAGGTCTTTGATCTTACTAAAGAAAAATATATGGGCCGCGAATTAATATTGGTGAAGACCAACCTGAGCGCTAAAAACCGCTCGATGCTCATCGAGCTGGCCGCGCTTTTTCATGCCGAGATTATTTGCGTCCAGAATCAGTCGCTGACCATGCAATTGGTGGGCTCTACCGAAGAAGTGGATAATTTCCTAGAGTTGCTTAAGCCAAATGGTATCATGGAAGTTTCGCGAACCGGAGTTATTGCCTTGGCCGGCTTGGAGAATTAATAGATTTAAAGCCGCTTGGCTTGTTGTCAGGCGTGGCTCCAAGCTCCATGGGCTAGCCCAAAAAACTTGGCTTTTTAAGCCGACTAGTTTATTGATGACAGCAACGGACCGACTAAAGCTGATCAAGCGTAGATCTTGGTCGCCCGGAGGATCAAATGGCCCGGCCTAAAGGCTAAGCGCCAACTAGGCCACCGCAGATAGGACCTACGATGCAAAGCAAAGCTAATAAAAAAATATTGATTCTTGATACCACCCTGCGGGATGGCGAACAATGCCCGGGCGCTAGCCTGAATCATCGCGAAAAATTGGAGATAGCTCAGCAGCTGGCGCGCTTGAATGTTGACGTTATCGAAGCCGGTTTTCCCATCGCCTCGCCCAATGATTTTTTGGCCGTGCAAGCGGTCGCCGAGACAATCAAGGGCCCACGCATCGCCGGCCTGGCGCGCTGCCTGAATAAGGATATTGAGCGTTGCGCTGAGGCCCTGGCGCCAGCTGGAGAGCGCGGCCGGATCCATGTTTTTCTGGCCACCTCGCCGATCCATCGGCAATTCAAACTAAAAAAGGATAAACTAGCCATCCTTAAACAGGCGACCTCCGCCGTTGCTTATGCACGCAAATTATGCGCCGATGTAGAATTCAGCGCCGAAGATGCCACCCGCACCGAAGCCGATTTCCTTGCCGAAATAACCCAGGCCGTCATCGACGCCGGCGCGGCAACCGTTGATATTCCCGATACCGTCGGCTATGCCTTGCCGGATGAATTTGGCCGCTTGATCGCCTTCCTGTTCGAGCGTGTATCCAATATCCAACAAGCGTTGATTAACGTGCATTGTCATAACGATTTAGGCCTGGCGGTAGCCAACTCGCTCGCTGCCGTGCAAAACGGCGCCGGCGGCATCGAATGCACCATTAATGGACTGGGCGAGCGCGCCGGCAATTGCGCCCTTGAAGAGCTGGTCATGGCGCTGCGGACGCGCGGCGACGCCTTTAATGCCACCACTGCCATAAATACCCGTGAGCTCTATAAAACCAGCCGCTTAGTCAGCCGCCTTACTGGAATGGTGGTGCAGCGCAATAAGGCGATCGTCGGCGCCAACGCCTTTGCCCATGAAGCCGGCATCCATCAAGACGGCATTCTAAAAGAACGCTCCACCTATGAAATAATGCGCGCCGAAGACATCGGCATTGAAGGATCTGATCTGGTGCTCGGCAAGCATTCCGGACGCCATGCTTTTGTAGATCGACTGGCTAAAATGGGTTTTCGCTTGAATCCCCAGGAATTGGAACGCGCCTATAACCGCTTCATTGACCTGGCCGACAAGAAAAAAACCATCTATGATGATGATCTGGTGGCCATTGCCCGAGATGAGATGGAGGATGTGCCCGCCATTTATGTGCTCGATTATCTACACGTAGCCACTGGCACCAATACCGTGCCCACCGCCACTGTGCGTCTGCAAAAAGGCTCGGAGATAATCCAGGATGCCGCCTGTGGCGATGGCCCCGTGGACGCGGCCTTAAAGACCATAGATCGCATCACCGGAAATCATGGGAAATTGCTGGACTACAATATCCAAGCCGTAACGGTTGGCAAGGATGCCTTGGGCGAAGTCAGTCTGCGCGTAGCCTTTGACGATGATGTAGTTGGCGGCAAAGCTGCCAGCACCGATATCGTTCAAGCCAGCGCAGCCGCCTATTTAAGCTGTATTAACCGGGTTTTATACGCGCGCCAAAAAAAATAGGCCGGCCAGATTACGCGCCAGATGCGCTAGCCGGATAGCTCGATAGGTCTCTAGGCATGAATATATCTCCGCATACCCAGCTTTTTGCCGTGCTTGGTCATCCTATCGGCCATTCGCTTTCCCCAGCCATGCATAACGCGGCCTTCCAGGCCCTAAAAAAAGAAGCGCTCTATCTGGCCTTCGATGTGGCGCCAGCGCGCCTGCTAGCAACTTTAACAAGCTTGGCCGAACTGGGATTTATTGGCGTCAACCTAACCATCCCGCTGAAGGAAGTCGCCTTCCAGGGCATCGCCCATCTAGATGAATCGGCCCGCCAGCTTAGATCAGTCAATACCGTTAAATTCACATCCAACGGGTTGGAAGGCTTCAGCACGGATGGTGAAGGTTTCCTGCGGGCCATTCAGGAGGATTTGCAGTTATCCGTAGCCAACTCTACGCTTTTCATCCTCGGCTGCGGCGGCGCTGGCCGCGCTGTAGCCTTGGCCGCGGCCCGCGCTGGAGCGCGGCGCTTGCTGTTAGCCGATAAAAATATGCTCAGCGTAGAAAAATTAACCCAGGAACTAACCAGCTTGCCCAATCCATTAGTAGCCCAACCGCTAGCGCCCGAAACGACCGCCTGGGCGCAAGCCGGGCAGGCTGCGGACCTGATCGTACAGGCCACGCCATGTGGCATGAATCCAGAAGAAGCCGCGCCGTTGCCGCCAGAAACTTTTCGACCAGGGCAAGCGCTGTATGATTTGATCTACATGTTTCCGGAAACCCCGCTCATGCGAATGGCCCGCGCGCGCGGCGCGCGCGCCGCTAATGGCTTAGGCATGTTATTGCATCAAGGCGCCCTTTCCTTCACCATCTGGACTGGCATACAGGCGCCTGTGCCGGCTATGCGCCAAGCCTTGGAAGCGGCGGTTTATGGTAAAAAAACACCCTGAAGCAACTGGGCGGCGCTAGGCAGCTTAACCATGCTGATGGTCATATATATGGCCATCAACCATGTGCGTGTGTTGACGCAAGCCACCCGATTCTACGAAATGCCAATGAGGCCGCTGGCCGCATTGTATCGGAATCACCACGGGAACTCCAGCCACCTGCTCGATCTTAACATCTATACGGAAAACCTCCCGAATGGCGGCTGGCGTAACCACCTCTCTGCCGCCAGCAGCCCAAACCGCGCCAGCCTTGAGCAGAATAAAGCGATCTGCAAACTGTAGCGCGTTGTTTAGATTATGAGTAACAAGCAGATTGACGATGTCAAGATCACGGGTTACGGCGCGCAGCAAGCTCATCACCTCTAGCTGATTGACTGGATCCAGGTGGTTAATCGGCTCATCCAGCAGCAGAACCTTGGGCTCCTGAGCCAAGGCGCGAGCCAAGATAACTTTCTGTAGTTCGCCGCCGCTGAGCTCGGCTATGGAGCGCATGGCTAGCTTCTCCAGATTCACCAAACGCAGGATGGCCGCAACCTTCTCCAGATCTACGGCGCTGGTGCGCCCGCTGCTGGCGCTTTTGCGGCCAAGCAAGACTGTTTCATAGACACTGCAATGAACCAGCTCCTGGCGTTGAGGCATATAGCCAAAGTATCTGGCAAGAGCAGCTCCGGGCAAGGCGGTTGTCGCCTGGTCATCCAGAAAGACTGTGCCGCGCCGTGGTTTAAGCAAACGATTGATGGTCTTCAGCAAGGTCGTTTTCCCTGAACCATTTTCCCCCAGGATGGCTGTGAGACAACCTGAAGGCACCTCGAAGGTGAGCCCTCGTAAGACATCCATGCCGCGATACGAAAAATACAGATCGTTTACCCGTAAAATCATGCTCGGATCTCTCTATGCTTCATCAGCAGATATAGAAAAAGCGGCGCGCCGGCAAAGGAAGTCAGAATGCCGACCGGCAAAACTATTGGCGCTAATATCGTCCGGGCCAGCAAGTCGGCAAGCAGCAGCAGCAGGCCAGCGACCAGAGCCGAATAAGCAAACAAAAAACGATGGTCTTGGCCTACGATCATGCGCGCCACATGTGGCGCGATCAGGCCAACGAAACCAATGATGCCCATGAACGCTGTGGTTACCGCCGCCGCTAAGGCAGCCAGCACCAGCGCAGTCAGCCGCAGCGAGCGCACCCCTATGCCCAAGCTTTGGGCGGTATCGTCCCCCCAAATCAGCGCATTGAAATGCCAGGCGCGCCGCTGAAAATACAAGCCGGCTGGCAGCAGTATGCCGGCGATCACAGCCAACTGCGGCCATTGCGCATTCTTAAGGTCGCCAAAGGTCCAAAAAACCGCCGCGGCTATCTCAATATCGGTGGCGAAATATTGCAGCAGCATGGTGGCCGACCCAAAGAAGGCGCTGATGGCCACACCGGCCAAGATAAGCGCCGTGGGCGAGAGCGCCCGCAGCGTGGAGAGACACACCAACGTGCCCACCGTAATCAATGACCCAGCAAAGGCACAAAGCACAATGCTATATGGAATCCAAGGCGTAGCAAAACTCGTCCCGCTGGCAACGGCACTGCCAGCGCCTAATATGGTAATAGCAAACACGGCGCCAAAAACCGCCCCCTGAGAGATCCCCAAGGTGATCGGCGCGGCCAGTGGATTTCTAAGCACGTTCTGCAGCGCTGTCCCTGCTAGTCCAAGGCTGGCTCCGGCCAGCAGCGCCGCCAATAATTGCGGCAGGCGAATACTCCAAAAAACATGCTGGGTAGGCGCGGCAGCGCGACCGGTCAAGGCAGCCACCATGTCATCTAGGCCGATAGGATAGGCCCCGACGCCTAAGGAAAATAAACTGGCGATAAAAATCAATAACAGCAAGGCGCAGCCCGCCAGCTGCTTGCGCTTGAGGTGCCGAGCGTATTGTTCTGGCAGATTGATTGATGGCATATCATCTCCATAACGGCGCGGAACCCTCGCTAAAGCGTAAGGGCCGGTAAGCCGGAATCTCCGGCATCTGCCGATCAAACTGAACGCCCAGAAATGTCCCCAGAATCTTTGCTGACTGCTCTTCCATCTGAATATCGCCGAACCTTTCAGGATAAAGAGTTTTACCTATGAAATAAGCATTGAGCAAAGCCAATTCGATGTTGGTGTTGTAATAGTTATAAGGCAATAATGAATAAATCCTGGTTGCTTGGCTTGCGCTTAGCAGCTGATAGTATTCCCGGTTGCGCTCAAACTCTTGATCCAGAATCACACGGCTGGCAATATCAACAAAGATATAATCGGGATCCCACAGCAAGATCTGTTCCTTGTCCACTAAAAAGTGGCCGCGCAGGCCCAGTCCATCGGCCAGATTGCGCGCCCCAACTAGGCGACCAGAAGAATAATCGGCTTCCGTGCTGGCCAGGCCTTGCGAGCCCTTATATGAAACCCCTCCAAAATATACCCGAGGTTTGGCGTTCTCGGCAATCCCTTGAACCCGTCGGGCCAGGTCTTGTTCCAAAAATGCCACATAAGCATTGATGGCCGCCGCACGCGCGCTTTGGCCAATGGCTTCACCCAACAGCGCCAAGGAACGGCGAGCCTGATCGCGCCAGACGCCTAATTCGCCATAGGAAAGGTAAATCGCCGGGACGCCGGTTTTCGCCTGGATATTATCCAATTGGCCCGGCGCCATGCTCACGGCAACGATCAGATCTGGGCGGCACATCAATACTTTCTCGAAATCAGGAAGCACTCCAGGGCCGCCGGCGCCGACGACCGGCAAGGCAAAAAAAGCTTCCTTAAGGCTCTGGGCGTAAGGTCGCTCGTACAGACTGCGGGCCATGCGGTATTCCATGTCTTCGATGCCAACAATTTTATCGGTCGCGCCAAGATATACCACCAGCCGCAGTGCGCCGGGGCCTAAAGCAATAAGACGCTTAACCTCCTTCGGAATCAGCACCTCTCGCCCGGCCAGGTCGGTTATGGTTCGAGTAAGTTGAACAGCTGGGAGCACTGGGGCCGCAAGCTTCAGCCAGGCTATGGCTAGGATCGGCGCTAATATAATGGCCGCCCAAACTCCGCCGCGCCACTGGCGGGCGCTCTGCTGCTTTAAGCTTTCCATAATAGTGAGCGCGCCTGCAGCGCTCTTCCGAACGATCAGTTAGATCTGGCTAATTGATGATCTTAAGAAGCCTTGGTGTTGATTGGCGCGGCGCAACAGCCCATGCTAGGCGCCTAACGCCCCAGGCCTGAATCCCGGCATGGTTATAATCATCCGTTAAGCTCGCAGTATGTTATTGATTTGTTGCATTGTCCAGAATTTATCCGCAAAAAATCGAAGATATGAAAGCTTGTCCCTAAGCTAGTTTTCATCAATAATACTTATTAATGCCTCGCCGTCCTAGCAGTTGGATATGCGCTAAATTAAATGAAGCTTATAAAATAAATTAGCCCAGGCAACTTGCCCAAACAATAAAGATCCCTTAAGCCGTGCGCGCTCACCAACAAAAAATCGCTGTAGCCACGCTAGCGGTGGCCACCAACAGCATTCTGGTTATTTCCAAATTCACGATCGGCTGGCTGATAGGATCGGTGGCAGTAATCTCCGAGAGTATTCACTCAGGCATTGACTTGCTGGCCGCCGGCATCGCCCTCTTCGCGGTCTGGATGGTAAAACATCCGGCGGATGTAAAACATCCTTTCGGCCACGGCAAGATAGAAAACATCTCCGGCGCCGTGGAGGCTTTGCTGATCTTTCTAGCAGCGGCCTGGATCGTTATAGAAGCCGTCCGGGATTTGATAAACCCGCAACCTATCGCTCTAACCAATTGGGGAGCTGGTCTTATGTTGTTTTCCGCCGTGGTCAATAGCATTGTCGCCCGACTGCTGTTCGTGGTGGGGCGCAAGACCCAATCCGTGGCCCTACAGGCTGACGGCTGGCACCTGCTAACCGATGTCTATACCTCGCTCGGAGTTATGTTCGCCCTGCTAACAATCTGGATCGGCAACATCCTCTGGCCCCAAGCATACCTGGGCTGGATTGATCCGATTGCGGCTATCGCTGTGGCGCTATTCATTTGCCGAGCCGGCTGGCACGTATTGATTCACTCGGGGCGCGACCTTTTAGACGCAGCTTGGCCAAGCGATGAAATGGATTGGATTCAGAACTTTTTAAACGATCTGCAGCCAACTATCCACGGCTTTCATAATCTGCGCACCCGCCGGGCGGGAGCCGATCGTTTTATGGAAGTGCACCTAACTGTGTCGGCCGATATGACGATCGCTGAATCGCATAAAATTATCCGAACCATTACGCAGGCGATTAACGCGCGCTATCCCGGCACTATAGTTACCCTCCATGTGGAACCGGCTTGCGCGGGCGCTGGGCAACACTGCCCCACGGATAATATATCGGACTGAGAAAAAGCTGGCCCAGCTAACAAGCTCTTAGCCTTCAGACTGGCTAGGGCTGGCGGGCACTGATAAAGCGAGCATGGCCGGCGAGATCCGAGCGAATCTGGCTATTCTGGAATCCATGGCTAGCCAACAATTGGCGCACAGCTGGCCATTGGCCAGCGCCGATCTCCATGCATAGAAGGCCGCCCGGTTTTAAGGCCCGCGCCGCCTGAGCTATAAGTGGATTAATGCTGGCCAAGCCCTGCGGCCCGCCATCCAACGCTACGCGCGGCTCGTAGTCGCGAATCTGCGCTGGCAGGCAGCGCCATTCATCAGTGCTAACATAAGGAGGATTAGCAACCACGTAATCCAGACTGGCCGGCGGCATGGGGCTAAGCAAATTAGCTTGGTAAAACCGGATGCGATCGGCAACGCCAAAACGAGCCGCGTTTTCTCGAGCCAGATCCAAAGCCGCCGGCGCGATATCAATGGCATGATAAATGCCGCCCGGCCTAGCTAGAGCCAGGCTAATAATGATACAGCCGCTGCCAGTGCCAACATCCGCCAGTGCCACGTCGGGCAGCCGCCCAGCCGGCCGGGTTTCTTCGATTAGCCATTCAGCCAACAACTCGGTCTCCGGACGCGGGATAAGGCAGCGGCGATCTACTTTGAACTCATGCCCTAAAAAACATGCCATCCCCAAAACATATTGCAAAGGTTCAGCGGCGGCCAGCCGGCGCAGCTGAATCTCTAAATGGCTCAGGGTCTCCGGGGCGAGCCTGATGCCACGCTGTAGATGAAGCTCAAGTCGCCCGCAGCCTAAGGCCTGGCTAAAAAGCCATTCCGCGTTTAGCTGGGCCTCAGCATTGCCATAATTTTGTAGAAATTGCACGGCCTGATGAAGCGCGGCTGGCATTAATGGCGGCAGCTGTAAATTAAGGATCATGGCGTAGAAAAAACCTTTGAGCGCAGAAGCATAGTCAGCCGCCGGGGAGCCAGGCTGTTAACCAACCATCCTGGGCTAAACGATCTGGCCAGATTTTTTATAAGTATGGTTTGATTATCTACTCAGGGTGCCGAGCTGGTTGGCAATCCGGTATTGATCTGTTTTAAGCGCTCAGCCAGATCGTGGTCGTAGAGCGCCTTTAAGATCGGTTCTATTTCACCATCCATGATATTGCCAAGATTATAAAGCGTGAAATTGATCCGATGATCGGTCAGCCGGTTCTGAGGAAAATTATAGGTGCGAATGCGCTCGCTTCTATCGCCGCTGCCGATCTGCGAACGGCGCGCATTGCCCAGCTGTGTCTCGGCTTGCTGACGCTTAAGCTCCAGCAAACGTGAGCGAAGCACTCGCAAAGCCTGAGCTCGATTTTTATGCTGCGAACGCTCTTCCTGGCTGGCCGCTACAATGCCAGTGGGCAGATGGGTCAGGCGAACGGCCGAATCGGTTTTATTGACGTGTTGGCCGCCGGCGCCCGACGCCCGATAAACATCAACGCGTAAATCCTCGGGTTTGATTTCAATTTCATCCAGGTCTTCGGCTTCTGGCAAAACTGCCACTGTCGCCGCCGAAGTATGCACGCGGCCTTGAGCCTCGGTAATGGGAACCCGTTGAACCCGGTGCGCGCCGCCCTCAAATTGCAAGGTGCGATAAACATGATCGCCCTGAATCGAAAAAACCGCCTCTTTATAGCCGCCCCGCTCGGACAAATTGGCGTCTATGAATTCAACTTTCCAGCCGCGCTTCTCGGCATAGCGCATATACATGCGCACGAGATCACCAGCAAACAAGGCCGCCTCATGGCCACCAGTGCCAGCGCGAATCTCCATAATGGTGTTGCGGCCTTCATCCGGCAGGGCCGGCAGCAGAGCGATAAGCATAGCTTGTTGGGCTTCCGGCCAGCGCCGCTCTAATTCCAATAGTTCTTCTTGAGCCAGTTGCTTTAATTCCGGATCCGCCGTTGCCAGGGTCAGCAATTCACGATTTTGTTCAATATCTTTTTTTAGCCGCAACAGGCCAGTAGCCTTTTCCAGCAGCCTCTTTAGGCGCGCGTACTCCTTGGTGAGCTCTTTGAGTTGGCGAGGATTAGCCGCCGGCGTCGCTAGTTGAGTTTCACACTCCGCTAGCCGCGCGCTGATCTTATCAATAAATGCCTGATCTATCATGGCATGAGCCCTGCGCTTCCGCTATCCAGCTAGATCCTTATCCGATCAAACAGGAAAGCTAAAAGGCCGTTGGCCAAAGATGGCTGACCCACAGAAAGGTAGGGCGCTATTTCTTGCTGTAGCGTTTGCGGAATTGTTCAACGCGTCCAGCCGTATCCACGTATTTCGCCGTGCCCGTGAAAAAAGGATGACAGGCCGAGCAGGTATTGATTTTGATATCTTTAACCGTGGAGCGCGTATGAATAACATTGCCACAAATGCAGCTGATGGTGGCATCATCATACTTAGGATGAATTTTTGCTTTCATAATCCAAATGCCTCTTGTTTTACGTCAGGTCAGCAGCTAAGCAGATCCGCCGGCCTAACGCAAATCTTTTTTTTGAGCTGGGCTGCCCATTGCTCCAGCGCCCTAGCTAAGCCGACCACCCCCCGACAGCGCCTGGCTTACTCGCCGTCTCAGTGTTATTAAAAATAAAGTGGACATCTTAAAAACCTTGGCTTACCCTTATTAGAAAATCGCTCCAACATATGCACCGCCACCCTGACAACAGCAAACCATGATTTTAACGTTGGCTATAGTTCAAAGGAATTATCGCTATGACAGCTAAACCGGTTTTTGCCGTGCTCGGCGCCGGCCATGGCGGCCTAGCCATGGCCGGACACCTCGCCCTGATGGGTTTCGAGGTGCGCCTATATAATCGCTCGCCCGAGCGTCTGCTCCCTATCAAGATGACCGGCGGCATCACTCTGGAAGGCGAGGTGGAAGGCTTTGCAAAGATCGCCATAGCCAGCACCGATCCCATTGAAACCCTGCAAGGCGCTAATATCTTGATGGTCGTGGTGCCGGCTACCGCCCACCACGATATGGCTAAAACTATTGGACCCCACCTGGCCGATGGGCAAGTGGTGGTTTTGAACCCGGGACGCACCTTTGGCGCCCTGGAATTCAGGCAAGTCTTAACTGCTGAAGGCATTAAGGCTGATGTAACCATCGCTGAGGCCCAAACATTGATCTACGCCTCCCGCGTAAATAACCCCGGCCAGGTACGTATATTTCGCATTAAAAACGCTATTCCGGTTGCCGCGATCAATGCCCATCGCATACCGGAGGTACTGAGCCTGCTGAAGGCAGCCTATCCTCAGTTCGTTCCCGGAGATAACGTTTTCAAAACCAGCCTCAATAACATCGGCGCGGTATTTCACCCCACTATCACGGTCCTTAATGCCGGCTGGATTGAAGATGATTCGGAATTCCAATTTTATTTGCAAGGCTGCAGCCCTTCGGTGGCTCAAGTGCTGGAGGAAGTGGATGCCGAGCGGATCGCCGTGGCCGAGGCCATTGGCATTCAAGCCATGACCGCCCGACAATGGATGCACTTCGCCTATGAAGCCAATGGACCGGATATCTGGCATGCCATGCACGCTAATCCTGGCTATCGGGGCATCATGGCCCCCACCGGCATCCACACCCGTTACCTAACCGAAGACGTGCCCATGAGCCTAGTGCCTATCGCCAGCTTGGGAGAGATGCTAAAAGTCCCCACGCCAACCATCCGGGCGGTGATCCAAATGGCCAGCGCTTTATGCGGCATAGATTTCTGGCAAGAAGGCCGCACGGTTGAACGCCTGGGCATCAAAGATATGTCGGTGCGCAGCCTGCGCCTGCTGGCTATCGGCGAGGAGACCACTGAATGAAGGGCTTGGTTTTAGGCGCCACTATTGGCGATTGCGTCCATGTTGCCGGGATTCAAGGCTTTCTGCGCCTGGCCGCGGCCGAGGGCTACCTCACGCGCTTCCTGGGCACACGCCTGTCTCCCCAACAACTGGTTGAGCAATTGATTAAACAAAAACCGGCTCTGCTCGCCATTAGTTACCGACTTACACCGGAAACGGCCGCGCAACTCTTGGCCGAATTCAAGCAACTGCTGCCACAGGCGGCTGACAGCTCAACCCGCTTGGTCTTTGGCGGAACGCCGCCGGTGGCTGCAGTCGCCGAGCGCTCCGGCATTTTCGAACGCAGCTTTGCCGGCACCGAAAGCCTGAATGAAGTATCTGAATTTTTACGCGGCGGCGCGGCCGCCACCAGCCCCGCTATTCCGGCCCAAAGCCTCAGCGCGCGCATCGCCCAAAGCTACCCCATGCCGCTGCTGCGGCATCACTATGGTCGCCCCAGCCTGACAGAAACTGTCAGCGGAGCCGCGCGCATCGCCGCGGCCGCGGCGCTAGATGTTTTGTCTCTGGGCCCGGACCAAAACGCCCAGGAATATTTTTTTCGCCCAGCCAAGATGAACCCCGCCCAGGCCGGCGCCGGCGGCGTGCCGCTCCGTCAACCTGCCGACTTGCTAGACATCTATAACGCCACGCGCTGCGGTAATCACCCCCTCTTGCGCTGTTATAGCGGCACCAATGATTTGGAGCGCTGGGCGGAGATGAGCCTGCGCACCATTAAGATTGCCTGGGGCGCTATCCCCTTAAGCTGGTATAGCCAATTGGATGGTCGTTCCCAACGGCCGCTGCTGGCGGCGCTGCGCGAAAACTTGCAAGCGATTCGCTGGTACGCCCAGCATGCCGTGCCAGTCGAAGTCAATGAAGCGCACCAATGGAGCCTGCGCAACGCTCATGATACTGTAGCAGTGGCTACCGCCTTCCTAGCCGCCTACAACGCCAAGCGTTGCGGTGTGAAACACTATGTTTCGCAATATATGTTCAATACCCCGCCGGGAACAACCCCACGCATGGATTTAGCCAAGATGCTAGCCAAACAGGAACTCATCCATAGCCTGGAAGATGAGCATTTCACCGTCTATAACCAAGTGCGCGCTGGATTGGCAAGCCTTTCACCCCATGGCAATATCGCCAAGGGCCAAATGGCCGCTACTGCGGTAATCTCGTTAGCCATGCGGCCGCATATCCTGCACGTGGTAGGCTTTAGTGAAGGCGATCACGCTGCCACAGCCGATGAAGTTATCGAATCCTGTGAAATCGCCCGCGGGACCTTGCAGAACGCCTTAGATGGCCTGCCCGATTGCACTCTCGATCAGGCCCTGCAGCAACGCCAAACCAAGCTCGTATCCGAAACACGCTTGCTCCTGCAGGCCATCAAAAAACTTGCGCCGACCGATCCGGATCCTTGGGGCAACCCAACCGTTCTTAATGAAGCAGTCCAACGGGGTCTGCTCGACGCCCCCGGTCTGGCTGGCGCCGGCGGCGCCCGCAGCGCCACGCCAACTGCCATTATTGATGGGGCTTGTCTAGCCCTAGACCCAACCACCGGCCAGGTGATCGATGAAGCTGAGCGCTTGAGACAACTGGGGGCCCAGCCTTGGGCAGCCAACATCCAAGAAACTGCTCCGACCGATTAGGTTTTCATTAAGGCCAGGCGCGTGCCAACCTTTAAGGGATGGCCACAAAGAAAGGCGTTTGCGCTCATGGCCTTACGACCAGCTGGTTGTAGTTCCAATAGGCATAAAGCTTGCTCCCCGGTTTGCACCACCGGCCCAGCCGACGATAGGGCCAGCACTTCCCCGGGTTGGCCCCGCGCCGCGCCCGGCGCCGGCACGACGCTGGCTTGCAGTACCTTGATCGCGCCACTGCCCAAACCTGGCCGGCCCAGTTCAAAATAAGAGCCCGGCCATGGGTTAAACCCGCGAATGCGGTTATAAAGCTCAATAGCCGGCCGCCGCCAGTCCAGATAGCCATCGCTCTTTTTAAGCTTGGGTGCGTAGGTGGCGGCGGCATGATCCTGGACTAGGCGGCGGGCAGTGCCTTGACGAATAGCATCCAGGCTGCGAAGCAGCAGTTGAGCGCCTAAACTGGCCAGGCGCTCATGAAGAGTCCCAGCCGTATCATCGACATGGATCGGCTCCTCGATCTGATCAATGATATCGCCGGCATCCATGGCCGCATTGAGAAACATGGTGGTCACGCCGGTGCGCCGCTCCCCACGCGCGATGGCCCATTGGATCGGCGCGGCGCCGCGATAGCGCGGCAACAAAGATGCATGCAGATTGACGCAGCCGCGCGGCGGAATATCCAGCAGGGCTGGTTTTAAAATTTGTCCGTAGGCCACCACCACGATCAAGTCCGGCGCCAGCGCCTTTATCGCTTGCTGGCTCTCAGGCGTATTGACGGATACTGGGGTTAAAACCGGAATCTGGCGCCGACCGATGTGGGCGCGCACCGGACATGCCGCCAGCTGCAGGGTGCGCCCTTTGGGTCGATCTGGCTGAGCGATCACCCCCACCAGCCTGTCCGCCGGACTGGCTAGTAAACTATCCAGTGAGCAACAGGCCAGCTCAGCCGAGCCCATGAAAACTATACGCATAAAATATCCTCTTTTATGATAAAAATAGCCTGCCAGCCCGAATGCACCCAGGCATACAGGCTGAGCTCATTGGCGGCCGCTGGAGGCTTATGCCAGCATCGTCCAGTCGGCTACTCCAAAAGCTTGCCCAGCTGGCTAGCGGAGCGCGCCGCAACTTGCTCATGTAAGCTATTGCCGCGGGCATCTATGGTTACCAGCGCCGGGAAATCTTTGACCATCAATTCCCACATGGCCTCGGTTGACCCAAAACTATCCAGAAAATTAACCCCCAGCACTCTGGCTACCTTATCGGCCAAAATCTGGGCGGCGCCGCCTACAGCATGGAGATAGACGCAGCCATATTTGGCGCAAGCCTGCCGGGTGCCCGGACCCATGCCGCCCTTGCCGATGATGACACTCAATCCGTAGCGCCGAATGATCATCGGCATATAGGCCTCAGTGCGGATCGAGGTGGTGGGTCCCGCCGAACGCAGCTGCCATTGCCCGCGGCGACGAATGATTAAGGGACCGCAATGATAGAGTGCTCCGCAGCGCAGGTTAACCGGTAATTTTTTATTTTCCGCCAAGAAGCGATGCAGCCGATCGCGGCCAGTAAATATTCGGCCGCTGATCAATACCTGCTCGCCCACAACCAGTTTCAAAATCTGCTGGCGGTTAAATGGATAGATTATTTGCATAACGCATGTTTTCGGCCGCGTAGGGAACTATGGATAAAGCCAGCGCCGGGCCAGACCATCCAAACCCAGAAGCACACCGCGCCGACGCAAGGCCCAGCACATATAGCTCACGCTCACGAAATAACAGGCCGGCAAACGGCTAGCGACGCCAATTTTAACCCCCAAAAGCGTTGTGCTCCCGCCAAACCCCATCGGACCAATCCCAATTTGATTGGCCTCCCGCAAAATACGCCGTTCCCAGCGAGCCAGCTGACGATCGGCGGCTGGGCTATGCAAAGGCCGCAATAACTGCTCCTTGGCCAATTCTGCACCGCTGGCGCGATCGCCACCGATTCCCAGAGCTAATACCCCCGGAGCACAGCCATTGCCCTGAGCACGCCAGACGGCATCCAACGCACAACGCCGTACCCCATCCAAATCGCGGCCGGCATTTAACCGCATATCTGGCAGACTATATTGAAGGCTGACATTCTCGCTGCCACCGCCCTTCATAATCAGCCTGATTTCTACTGCGCGCCGCCGACTAGCCTTATAATGGATCACCGGCGCGCCCCAGCCGACGTTGCCAAGACAAGTTTTTCCAGTAAGCCCATCTAACGTGTTTTGGCGCAGATAGCCCAAGCGGGTGGCCTGGCGCGTTGCCCAGCGGATATGGTTGGTTAGGGCCAAGACATCGTAACAGGCCGGCACCCGACAATAAAACAGCAAGGCTCCCGTATCTTGACAAAGTGGCGCTGAGCGCTGGCGTGCTAAATCAACGTTATGAAGGATCGTATCTAAAGCCCAGCGCGCCGATGTGCCAGGTTGCTCACGGCGCCGAGCGCGCTGCAGAGCGGCAACGACATCACGCGGCAATACCGTTGATGTCCGCCGGATCAGCTCCACTATACTAGCCTGCCAGTTCGCCTGCATCTGCTTGAACGCTTTCAGCTTAGCCGAAGAAGAAGAATAAAATGATGGCACATTATCAAGCGGCTGGCCAGCCTATTCAATGCCAAAGAGCCGCACGGCGTTGCGATAGGTGATCAGCGCTATCTCGCTAAGCGGCTGATTGCGAATACGGGCCAGTTCCTCGGCCACCCGATGGACATTGGCCGGCTCATTGGGCCGGCCGCGCCAGGGCTCCGGCGTCAGCCAGGGCGCGTCGGTTTCGATGAGCAGCCGCTCAGCTGGAATCATAGCGGCTATCTCCCGTAAGGCGCCAGCGTTTTTGAAAGTAACTATGCCGCTGAAACTGATAAAAAAACCAAGCTCCAACAAACGTTCAGCAAAATCACGACTGCCGCTGAAACAATGCTGTACTCCAACCTGATCGGGTGCACCAGGCCAAGCCCGAACATGTTGCTCCAATAAAGCGCTAGTAGCTGCTTCCGCCGCACGGCTATGAATAATAACCGGCAAGCGCTGCTGGCGGGCTAGCGCTAGCATGCGCTCAAACAAGACCAGCTGCGCGGCGCGCGTGGCGGATTCATGATGAAAATCTAAACCGATTTCTCCCAAGGCCACCGTTTCCGGAGCCAAAGCCAATTGCTCTAGAGCAGCCTCCGACCAATCCGTAAGGGCCTGATCTCGATTAATACCAACCGCGGCGCGGACTTGGCGCGGATGCTCCCGAGCAATGTCGCAGGCCTGCTGATTGCTGTCCGGCGCGCCGCCTACAGCTATCATGCGCTCAACCCCCTGGGCCGCCGCGCGAACTATGATGGCAGCAGCAGCCAGGTTGTTTTTCTCAAGCAAGCCTTGAAAATGAACATGGCTGTCGAATAAATGGCTTGGCGCTGGCGGCGATATATTCATGGGGCTAAACTATAGCATGGCCTTAAAACTATTTAAACCCTCTTAGTCGCGCCTGGCTTGATAGGCCCCTATAAGCCCTTGCTCTGCTGGCTGCTGTTTGTTAATTTGCCTTGGCACTCGCACCTAGCCCTGCAATATGTAAGAAACCTTGAGCGTGATTTGGGCGGCGCGGGGACCTGTTTTACTCAATACCTTAAAATGCTTTTGATCGGAATGCCTATGCGGACGGGCCAGCGCTATCCCAGCCGACCCGGCTTACACTATCAGCTGGAAGGGCCCTATCCTTTCAATCTATAAAATTAATCCCAGGGTTTGATCAGCCAGATGTTGGAATCTGAAAAAACCGTGCCCGGCCCACGCTCGAATACAGCCAGGCAATTTTTGCCCTTGCCGCCCTTCCCGGCTAAACACCATTTTCGATTGGGCGCGCCTTCCTACGTCTACCCAGCTGACATATTGACTAACGTGCGGGCCTTGGCACCGGGCTTGGATGATATCGAGTTAATCCTTTTTGAATCGAAAACCCGCCAGGCTATACCAACGCCTAAGACCATCGCGCTGCTGGGCCAACTCGCCGCCGAACATTCCTTGACCTACACCATTCACTTGCCGATCGATCGTCAATTGGGCTCCGCCCAGCCAGCCGAACGCAGGGAGCTGCTAGGCCAGATCATCAAAATCATCAAGCGGGTTAGGCCGCTGCGGCCCTATGCCTATATCCTGCATCTAGAGGGCATAGCGCCTGAGGCCAAGGCTAGCAGCGTCAAAAACTGGCAGGGCCGCATCGCCCAGCTGCTCCCTGCTATCTGCGATCAGCTGGATATGCCCGGGCAACTCTGTCTGGAAAACTTGGCTTACCCCTTTGCCTGGTGCGAGGTTTTTCTAGAACTTTTTGGACTGGGAGTCTGCCTGGATACCGGCCATCTCCAGCTGGCCGGCGGCGCCCTTTGCCGCCATTACCAAGGCTATGCCGAGCGCACCCGAGTGATTCATTTGCATGGCGTCAAGGCCGGGCGCGACCATCAACCCCTGCCCGACCGGCCGGCTGGCTGGCTGCAGCAGTTTTTGAATTCTATTGACAATTTTAACGGCGTCCTGACACTGGAGCTATTTAATGCCAAGGCTTTGCAGCAGTCGCTAAAGAGGTTATCACAATGCCTGCTAACTTAATGCGCGTGTTGGTGCTGGGCGGCGCCCGCAGCGGGAAAAGCAACTATGCCTTGCGCTTGGCCGAGCGTCATTGGCAGCGGCCCCTTTACCTGGCCACTGCCGAGGTTAAGGATGCCGAAATGGCCCGGCGGGTTCAGGCCCATCGCCAAGCGCGTGGCGCGCACTGGCGCTGTCGCGAGGAACCTTTGGAACTGGCAGCGGCCCTGGCTAGCGCCGATGGCGATGGCCTGCTGGTAGATTGCCTAACCCTCTGGCTAACCAACGTCATTTTAAAAGAAGGCCTGGACTCTTATCCTAAAAGGCGCCAGACCCTGCTGGAGGCCCTGGGAGCCTGCCGGCAAAACCTGATTTTGGTAAGTAATGAAGTCGGCATGGGCATTGTGCCGGAACATGAATTGGGCCGCAGCTTCCGCGACCTGGCTGGCTGGTTCAATCAAGATCTGGCAGCGCTGGCAACCAATGTGGTGCTGGTAGTAGCCGGTCTGCCGCTGGCCTTGAAAGGCGCCTTGCCAAAATAAGCTGCTATGCTCATGGAGGCCATGTCATAAAGAGAAAACCGCCTATGCGCTCCGCCGCTTTGCTCGAACAAACCATCAGCCGCATCCGACCGATAGCCCCGGCCGCGCTGGCGCGGGCCTTTCAGCGCCTGGATGCCCTGGCCAAGCCGCGCCGCAGTCTGGGATATCTCGAGGAGATCGCCGCGCGCTGCGCAGCCATGCTCCCGCAAGAAAGCCCGCGCCTGGCAAGCAAGCATGTCTTCGTGTTCGCCGGCGACCATGGCGTAGTCCAGGAAGGCATCAGCGCCTATCCCTCCACCGTTACCGCTCTGATGGTAAAATCTTTTCTGGGTGGCGCTGCGGCCATCAATGTCTTGGCTCGCCAAGCCGGCGTCAAAATTAAAATCATTGATATCGGCATGGCCCAAGATCTGGGCCGGGTCAAGGGCCTGCAAAGATGCAATGTTAAACGCGGAACCGACAACATCGCGCAAGGGCCTGCCATGACTCCCGACCAGGCCTTAAAAGCCATAGCCGTGGGCATTAAACAGGCCGAGCAGACAGCCCGGCAACGCATTGCCCTGCTGGCTACCGGCGACATGGGCATCGGTAATACCACCTCAGCGGCCGCCTTGTTTTCGGCCTTCTTAAACCTGCCGGCCAGCCAAACCGTTGGCCCGGGCACCGGCCTCGACGTCTCCGGTGTCAATCATAAAATAGAAGTGGTGGATCAGGCCATCGCGCGCAACCGCCCCCTTTGCCAAGACGCCCTGGGAACGCTAGCGGCGCTGGGTGGCTTAGAAATAGCCGGCATCTGCGGCCTATGCTTGGGGGGCGCCGCCCAGGCCCGCCCGGTGGTGGTAGATGGCTTCATTGCCAGTGCCGGCGCGCTGGCGGCCATGCGGATTTGTCCCGCCGTAAGGGATTATCTTTTCTTCGCCCACATGAGCGCCGAACCAGGACACCGGATCTTTTTTGCGCGAGAGAATCTCCGGCCGTTAGTGGACCTAGGTCTGCGCCTGGGCGAAGGCACCGGCGCAGTCATCGCCATACAAATAATCGAGGATGCCTTAGCAATCTATAATCACATGGCCAGTTTTGCTGAGGCCGGCATCGCCCCGGGCGCCTGAGCCGCTGGGGCTTGGCCGACTTTCTGGTTTGCAAGCAGGCCCTGCTTCAATATAAGCTGGAGGGCGAATTGGCTCAACTGAGCGGGAGTTTAGCTATGCTGCTGAACGGATTAATAACGGCATGTAAAACCTTAACCATTCTCAGGCTGCCAGGCCAAGACTCAACCCGCCTAACCGACGCCTTGATATTTTTCCCCCTGGTCGGTGCCCTGATCGGCGGATTATTGACCGGGCTAACCTGGCTGATCGGTGCTTGGCTCGGCTGGCCCAACGGCGCGGCCGCCGCTGGCGTGATTCTGCTGGCCTGGATCACCGGCGGATTGCATCTCGATGGCCTGGGCGATAGCGCCGATGCCTATGCCCCCGGGCGCCCGCGTGAGCGCATGCTGGCCATAATGAAGGATCACCATCTGGGGGCCTTTGGCGCTACAGCCATAGCCGCGGCCTTACTGCTTAAAACAATCGCCCTAGCCCAATTGGTCCAACTGGGCCAATGGACCTGGATGCCCATACCCTTTATACTCTCGCGCCTGATCATGGTGCTACTGGCGGTAACCTTGCCCTATGCTCGCGCCGAAGGCGGCGGCGCCGGCGCTTTCGTTAAACAGGCTCGGCCCAAACACTTGCTTGGTGCCGCCGGCCTGGCGTTGCTGCTTAGCCTGTTGCTGCTAGGTTGGGCGGGCGGCTTAATCCTTCTTCTGGCTGGCCTGTTGGGCTGGCCCTTGGCTAGTTGGATGCGACGCTCTTTCGGAGGGGTAACGGGAGATCTATTGGGCCTGGCCAACGAAACCAGCGAGTGCATCCTGCTATTCACTCTGGCAGCCCTGGCCCCCTATGCAAAGGTGATTCATGCATTTAGCTTCTAGCCTAAGCGCCGGAGTAGCCCGAGCTGTTGCCAACGCTCTGCTCTTGATAGGCCTAATCCTATTGACCAGTTGTCAACCGGCGCGGGCGCCCTCAAGTGATCAATCAGCCCCAAGGGTGATCTCGCTGGCGCCTAGCTTGACGGAAATCATCTATGCCATCGGCGCCGGAACCCAATTGGTCGGTCGCACCAGCGCTTGCGATTACCCACCCGATCAAGTAAAGGCCATCCCGATCGTCGGCGGCTTTGGCGCGCCGACCCTAGATGCCCTGCTGCGGCTGCAGCCGACCCTGGTCCTGGAAGTTGATTTGGAGGATAAAGCCCTGAGAGACATGTTCGCACAAATCGGCCTGCGCCACCAGCAGATCGCCTGTGCCAAGTTAGACGATATACCCCGAGCCATTCGCCAGGTTGGCGACCTCACCCATACGCCAACCAAGGCTCAAGCCTTGGCGGAAACAATTCAAAGGGGCCTGGCCGAGCTCCGCAGCGCAAGGACGGAACGCCAGCTGGCCGGCCAAACAGCGCCCACGGTTTTCGTAAGGATTTGGAACGATCCCCTTACCACGGTGGGCCAAGGTTCCTTTGTGGCCGACCTGATTGATTTAGCTGGCGGCTGCAATATTGGCAACAGCATAACCGCGCGCGATTATTTCACCGTTGCACCCGAATGGGTGCTTAAACAAAATCCGGATATCATCATTTGCCTTGATATGGCTCAGGTTGAGCGCGAGAACCAGGAGTCGGCCTGGGGCCTCTCCAAACAAATAGGCTGGGCCGCCAGCCAAGCGGTAAAAAATCAGCGCGTTTATGGCGGCTTGGATAATAACGCCATTTTGCGCCCGGGTCCCAGGGTGCTAGAAGGCATTGCCGCCCTGCGCCAATGCATAGAGGATGATATCCGCCCAAGTGGCCAAAGCCCCTTCAAGCCCGGCCCCTTAGGCGCCGGCGCGGCACGGCGCGACACTAAAAAATGCTGCTTTTACAAACCCGCTGCGCTAAACTGAAAGCAAACTAATTGGAATTAGCCATGAGCTGTAAAAAAAATATGCCCCCAGCGAGCTGGCGGCGGCCGGCGCTGGTTTGGCTGTTGTTGACGCTGACGCCTCTCATCCTGGGCGCCAGCCTCTTGCTCGGCGCCGGCGGATTTAGCCAGCTGGATTGGCACAACGCCATAGGCCGCGCCATCCTTGCCCTGCGCCTCCACCGCGTGATCGCCGGCTTTGTGGTTGGCGCTGGCCTGGCCAGTTCCGGAGTGGTTCTTCAGGCCCTATTGCGCAACCCCTTAGCCGACCCCTATATCCTGGGAGTGAGCAGCGGCGCCGGACTCGGCGCCGCCCTGGCGATCGTATCGGGTCTGGCCGCCATCACTGGAGTGCTGCCGTTGAGCGCCTTCGGCGCCGCCATCTTAACCCTTAGCCTGGTGGTGCTCTTGGCACACCACGGCGGCGCTCCATCCATTTACGGGCTGCTGCTTAGCGGCGTTATCATCAGCGCGATGTGCTCAAGCATCTTGATGTTGATCATCTCCTTAGCCCCGATCGAAGGCCTGCACAGCATAACCTGGTGGCTGCTGGGCAATCTGCAGGTAATGTCATCCAGGTTGCTATTGATCAGTAGCCTACTGATAGCCATCGGCATGCTGGGCATCTGGGGCCTGGCACGCGACCTCAACGCCTTAACTCTCGGCCGTGAAATGGCCTACCATCTCGGCATCCGCACCGAGTTGGCCGTTGGCTTGGGATTGGGTCTGGCCACCCTGACCACGGCCGCGGCGGTAAGCCTGGCCGGCTTAATCGGCTTTGTCGGCTTGATCGTACCCCATTACATGCGCAGCCTGGTTGGCCCAGACCATCGCCGCCTGGTGCCGGCCGCGGCCCTGGCCGGCGGCTGGTTCCTGGTCCTTTGCGATACCTTAGCTAGAACGGCCTTGGCGCCACGGGAAATACCGGTAGGCGTCATCACCGCCTTGATCGGCGGACCATTTTTTTTGATGCTCTTGCGCCAACGCCGCAAACATGGGTGGCTGGAATGAAACCGGCTTGCGAACTCCAACAATTAAGCGCCGGCTATGGCACGGCTCTGATATTTCAAAACCTTAACCTGAGTGTGGCTGCCGGCGAAAGCGTCGCCCTGCTAGGTCCTAATGGCGCCGGCAAATCCACTTTGCTGCGCGTGCTTACCGGCCTGCTGCCGCCAAGCAGCGGCACGGTGCGCTTGTTCGGTCAAAATCTAAATAAGCTGCGCGCCGCCGAGCGCGCCCGGCTGGTGGCGGTAGTGCCCCAGGAACTCAAGACTCCCATGGCCTATAGCGTTGCCGAGCTGGTCTTGATGGGCCGCGCAGCTCTGCTTAAACCCTGGCAACAACCCTCCGCCGCCGACCGCCAGGTGGCCCAACGCGCCATGGCCCAAACAGATGTGCACGAGCTAGGCGACCGTCCCCTCGATGCCCTGAGCGGCGGCGAAAAGCAACGCGCCATCATAGCCATGGCCCTGGCCCAGCAACCCCGCCTGATCGTGATGGACGAACCTACCACCCATCTCGACCTAAACCATTCGCTGGAAATCATGCAAATAGTTGAACGCCTCAACCGCGAACAAGGCGTAACCGTGCTTATGACCAGCCACGATTTAAACCTGGCCGCCGAGTTCTGCCAACGCTTGGTCCTGCTAGATCAAGGCCGCGTGGCCGCCGATGGCCCGCCGGCGGCGGTGCTGCAGAAAGACATCCTGCGAGAGGTTTATCGCTGCGACCTGCACGTGCAACAGGATAACCAAACCGGCGGCCTCTTCGTGGCGCCCTCGCGGCGCTTGCCCCAATCAGCCGGTGACACCAACGCGCGCGTGCATTTGATTGCTGGCGGCGGCAGCGGCGCTGAGCTCTTGCGGCGACTTTCGCTGAGCGGCTACCGCCTCTCCTGCGGCGTGCTTAACCAGTTGGATTCCGACGCCCAAACTGCCGCCGCGCTAGGCGCAGAGCAAGCCCTCGAAAAACCATTTTCACCAATCGCGCCGGCCGCCTTAGCAGAGGCTCAGCGGCTGGCCGCCGCTGCCGCTGCCGTGATAGTCTGCCAGGTGCCCTTCGGACCTGGTAACTTGGTCAATCTGGACATAGCCGCCAGCGCCCTGCGGAGCGGTAAAATCGTGCTGATCAACGATCGCGACCTGGCTGGCCGCGATTATACCGCCGACCAGGCCGCTTCCGCGCGCATTAAAATAATGCTTCAAAATGGCGCGCGACCTTGGAGCCAAGTCCATGAGGCCCTGGCCAGCTTGGCCGCCGCGCTCATGCCCCAGGGCCGCCCCAGTCAACCTGGGTTAGGATGAAATTAATCAATAGAAATAAATCAGGCTAACATGAATAAAAATAAAATTTTACTGCCGCCCGAGACGCTAGCTGTCAAAACTGAAGCCGACATTTGCGTGGTCGGCGGCAGCTGCACTGGCGTGTTTGCGGCATTGCGGGCGGCGCGCTTGGGCGCGAAGGTTGTGCTGCTGGAAAAGTCGAACCGGCTGGGCGGCGTCGCCACCTTGGGCCTGGTCGGCATGTGGCATTCGCTGTTTGATATCACGCGCAGCCGCCAGATCATCGGCGGGCTCACCTTCGAAACTCTTGAGCGCCTGGAGAAGACCGCGGCCTGCAGCACCTTCCGTCAACCGACCGACTATTATGGTATCCGCTTGAATTCCGAGGAGCTCACCCTGGAACTCGATGCCATGGTGATGGCCGAGAAAAACATTACTTTGTACCTACAGACCTCCTTTTCGCAGGCAGTCATGGCCGCTCCCGGCCAGGTGCAGGCGATTGTCGCTGAGGATAAATCGGGCCGTTACGCCATTCGTGCCAAAGTATTTATCGACGCTTCCGGTGATGGCGTGCTGACGCGCAGCGCCGGCCTAGCCATGCGGCGCCCCGAGCATCCTCAGCCGCCAACCAGCTGCGCCCGGTTTAGTGGCTGGTCCTTCCCAGACGGATTTAATCTGCAAGCATGCATGGATAAATATCGAGAAAAGCTGCCAGACCTGCCCTGCGGCTATTACTGGGATATGTCAATTCCCAATAGCCAGCTCCATATGCTGGCTGGAACGCGAGTCTTGCAATGCGACTGCAACGACGCCGATGAAATCACCCGGGCGGAACTTACCGCCCGCCGCCAGATCAAAGCCATTCTGGCAATGCTCCGGATGGAATTTCCCCAGCGCCAGATCTGCCTAGAGACTCTGCCAGCGGCAATCGGCATTCGCGAAGGTCTGCATATTTATTCCGTAGGAACGCTCCGCGGCGAAGAGTTGCTGGCTGGACGCCGCTTTCCCGATGCCATCGCCAACGGCACCTACCCAGTGGACATTCATAACGACACCGATGCAACCATTTCCCTTAAAGCCTTGAATGGCACAGCGCGCGTTTATCGGGCCGGCCAACTCCTTTCTGCCGAGCGCTGGCTGCCGGAGGGCGAGGTGCTGCCATTTTACCAGATACCGCTGAGCTGCCTGATACCCAAAAAGGCTTTCAATGTCCTGGTTGCTGGCCGCATGCTGGACGCGGATCGAGATGCCTTCGGCGCCGTCCGCGTCATGGTCAACCTGAACCAATGCGGCGAAGCGGCCGGGGTGGCGGCCTGGCAGGCCTGGAAGGGTCAACACGGCGTGGCCAGCGTCAACCCAGCCGAAACCAGGCGCCTATTGCAGGCCGGCGGCGCCATCATCATTTGAGAGCCGCAGGCGCGCGCGCCCTCCAGCGCCCTGGCGCCCTTCATAGCCACCCATCCAGGGGATTGGCCGGCGCAAAGATATCCTGCAAGAGGATGAATTATACCTGAGCGGCGATTCCCTGCAAGCCACAGTCGGGGTCGTATCCACCATCATCGTCAGGAATTATACTTAGGCGGGACACGCTCTAAACCTGATAATGCAGGAAGGCAACTCAAGGCGGCCGGAGGGGGGGGCGCTTAGCTAAGCAAGGCTGCAAAACCAGCGCCGGCAGCTAGACCCACCAGAAAGAGAGCCAGCGCCGTCTGGCGATTACCAGCGCGCAAGATATCCGGCAGCAGCTCAGCTAAAACCACATAGGTCATGGCTCCGCTGGAAAAGCCCAGGGCCCAGGGCGTGGCGTTAGCCACCGCACTTAAAAAGAGGAATCCGCCCAAGGCGGCGAGAAACTCCACCACTCCGGACAACACGCCCCAGCCAAAGGAACGCCGGGTGGTTACGCCATAACACAACGCTGGCGCCGAGACTATCAATCCTTCGGGGATATCTTGCAGGGCTATGGTAAGGGTAACCAGCCAGCCCAGTGAGGAAGACTCGGCGAAGGCCGAAGCCACCGCCAGCCCTTCCGGGATATTATGGAGGGTAATAGTGCCAACCAGCAGAGCCACCTTGCGGCGGGCGCTCTGCAGGGGGTTGCCGGTAAGGATCATGTGGGCGTGCGGCATCAGGCTATCAAGCAAGAAGAAACATAGCAGGCCTATCAAGAAGCTGCTCAGGGCCGGAGCTGAGCCAGTCAAGGCATAGGCTCCCAGGATCATCTCCAAGGCCGAGAACCCCATCACCCCAGCGCTAAAGGCCACCATCAACACGAAATAGCGCCGCTCGATCTTACGAAATGCCAAAATGCCGGCGGCGCCCAAGGCGGTGGCCGCCAGCACCAGGCAGGCCCCCAAAAAAGTTTCCATGAAATTCATAAGTTCACCGAAAAGGCAGAACTGCATCCAAGGAAGTCGCGCCGGTCAATAACATGATTAGGCGGTCGATCCCCAAGGCCACTCCGGCCGATGGCGGCAGGCCGGCATCCAGGGCCGCCAGAAATTTCTCATCCGATGGATAAACCGGCGCGCCGCGGGCAGCCCGCGCGGCGGCGGCGGCGGCGAAGCGGGCGCGCTGTTCCTTGGGATCGGTTAGTTCGCTGCAGGCATTGGCCAGCTCCAGCCCGCCGATATAAAGTTCCCAGCGCTCGGCCAGCCGCGGATCACTGGGGCGGCGGCGCGCCAGGGCGGCGGCCGCGGCTGGATAATCCATCAGTACCACCGGCCGCTCAAGAGACAGGTTTGGCTCCACTTTATTTACCAAATCCAGATCAAAGCGTTCAGGGTCGAAAGCGGCCACTGGATCCCAGCCGGCAAAGTTCTTAAAAGCCTGGCTCACCGTCAACACATCCCAAACCGGCAGCAATTCAAGCGGGGGGCGGCCGGGCCAATTCAGGCAGCTGCGGCCTAAGACGGCTTGAGCCACAGCCGCGATCAGGGCTTTGGCATCGGCCAATACCGTCATATAATCGGCCTGGGCGCGGTACCATTCCAGCATGCTGAATTCAGGATGGTGGCGATCGCCACGCTCATCCTGGCGAAAACAAGGTCCGATTTGAAATAAACGCGGGTAGCCGGCTGCCAACAAACGTTTCATTTGCAGCTCAGGCGAGGTGCGCAGGTATTCGCCGCCGGCGGGAATGGCGTCGATATACAACTCCAAGGCCGGCGCTGGCACGCGCAGCGGGGTATCCACTTCCAAAAAAGCGCGTTCGCAAAAGAACTGGCGAATGGCCCGCAGGGTGGCGGCGCGCAGTTCCAGAACCGATTTGTGGGAAGCTAAAGAAGCTTGCATAGGCTCTTTCCGCCGGCCGGCGCTAGAGCTGGCCATTTTAATTCCGGGCGATGCGGACGCGGTCGCTATAGCCGCCGCTACGCGTATCGATCTTGACGATATCGCCCTGGTTGATGAACAGGGGCACCTGAATTTCATAGCCGCCTTCGATTTTGGCTGGCTTGAGAACGTTGGTAGCCGTATTGCCACGGAAGCCCGGCTCTGTCTCCACGATGGTCTTCTCCACGAAGGTAGGCAGCTCCACGCCAATCGGCCGACCGTTATGAATCAGCACGCGCACCTCGATATCTTCCACTAGAAAAAAGCGTTGATCGCCCAAAACGCTGGCGTCAACATGGATCTGTTCATAATTTTTATCCATGAACACATATTGATCGCCATCGATATAGGAATAGCGCATGCTGCGCTCGTCCAGATTAGGTTCATCAAAGACATCGTTAGAGCGATAACTCTTGGTCAAGCTGCCGCCGGTGATCAGGTTTTTAAGCTTACAGTTATAAATGGATGCGCCTTTGCCCGGTTTAAGAAAATTGAACTCGGTGATGATGTAAGGGGCGCCGTCGATTTCCAGGCGCAAACCCTTGCGCAGATCCGATGCGCTGAGCGTCATAGCTGGATTCCTCCCTGCTGGGTTGATCAAAAAAGGCATTATGTCGAGAAGACCGCGCGCTTGGCAAGAATTTTTAGATTGGATTTTTAGCTGGCCCAGGCCGTTCAAGTCGACTGACTGGGCGCCGGCGGCTGGGCGCCTTTATCGCATAGATAAATGACCCCGCCCACGGCTGTCGTCAAAATGGTCAGCAGGGAGACAGTAAAGGAAATCACGAAGGCGTCGGCTGAACCTACCCCCACCAGCGTGAAGAAAGCCACGAAACTACCCTCGCGGATGCCGATTCCACCAAAGGCCACCGGCAACATGATTAAAACCGTAATGATCGGCGTAAACAATAAATAATAGAGCATGGGAATATGAACCTGAAAAGCCTCGGCCACCAGATAAAACACCAACACCCTGATCACCTGCATCAGGATGGATAGCCCAAAGGTTCGTGCCAGCAACCCGCGATATCGCCGATATTCCAAACAAAACTGCAGCCAAGCGCGCAAGCGCTGTTGCAAGGGCCGCTGGCCGCCGCGCTGGGCTATAACTCGCTCAAGCCAACCCAAGACAGCCGGCCGCGTCAGCAGCGCCAGCGCCAGACCGGCGAGGCCCAAGCCCAGGGCGATGACTGCGCGATGATGCACAAAGCCAAAACGATTGCCGGCCAGCCAGCCGCCGAGCGCTGCCAAAGAAAGCAAGGCCAATCCCGATAGGACCCGATCCATAAACATGGAGGTTACCGTTAGAGCCAGGCCGGCGGATGTCCGCGCCAGATAATAGCCGCGGACGATATCGGCGCTGACGCTGGATGGCAGGATCAGGCCCCAGAAGCCGCCCACGTAATTAATAATCAATAGCCGCCCAAAAGAAATCCGGCCGCCGCGCGCGCGCAAAAGCAAGAACCACTTAAGCACGCTCACGATGCGTTCAAGAGTTAGCAGGATAACCGCTAGGGCCATTAAAACCAGATTGGCGCGCGGCATCAGGCTCAGGCCGGCGCGCCAATCAATCTGCCGCGCGACATAAGCCAGCAGCAACAGGCTGATCAGCACCCTGAGGAGAGATTTATAGCGCTTAAAAAATAAAGCCGTCCGAGCTCTCATGCGATGCCAAAGGATAGTTGTTTAAGCCTATTATTTCAAGGCTGCAATCCAAGCTAGGCCGCTCCAGCCAAGCTGGGCCTAGAGCTTAATCATCAAGTGCGCGCCCACAATACATCTTCTGCTTGACTTCCAAGCTTGACTTGTTAGGCTTTGCCCCATTAATCCATAAATTACAAGGAGAATAGCATGAAGACATCTTGTAGCTCTTGGAGTTATCACCGCGCCTTCGAAAAAGGTTCTATGGATCAAATACAATGGCTGAAGGAATGTGCCGCCTTGGGCCTGGATGGAGTGGAATTATTAGGCTGTCATTTTCCGAGCACACAGCGCGATTATCTCATTAAACTTAAAAAGGCCTGCAGCGATAATTTTTTGACCATTGCAATGGTTTCCGCCGATGGCCACTTAACAGTTGATGACGACGCCGAACGCCAGAAGCAGATCGAAGGGATCGCCCGTTGGGTGGAGGTAGCCGCCTTCTTGGGAGCGCCCTGCGTACGCTTTTTCTGCGGCAGCGGCGCCGAGCTGGAAGCTGGCGGCAGCAGCCTATATCAAAAGGTGCTCCAGGCGATCAAACAAATCGCTGAGTTGGGCGCCCGCCAAGGCATTGTCATGGCGATGGAAAACCATGGCGGCACCACTGCCGATCAGCTGCTCAAGCTGCAGCGCGATGTCGACAACGAATTTTTTAAATTCACTTTAGACACGGGTAATTTTCCGCCAACCAGCCAGGTGGGCCCGCAGACCTATCAATCCATTCAGCGTTGTGCGCCCCACGCCGCCATCGTGCATGCTAAATTCTTCGATGTTCTCGCGGATGGCCGCGATCAGAATTTTGATTGGGCGCGCATTCACTCCATCCTGGCGCAAGCCGGCTTTCGTGGTTTTCTCTCGGTGGAATATGAAGGCGCCGACGCCGCTGAGGTCGCAGTGTTAAAAAGGATAGCTGGTTTTCTGAAAACCTTGCGATGATATGCGTGCTTTTTTACAAATGCTTAAGCGCTTGCTCAACGTCGACTCGTCAGCGCTGAGCGAGCCGCCGGCGCTGCTAGCCGTGCGCCAACGCGCCGCCGCTGGCGACGGCGAAGCCCAGTGCCGCTTAGCCGACATGTATTACGATGGCGAACAGGTTACCCAAAACTACAGCGCGGCGGCGGAATGGTATCGCCGGGCGGCGGAAGGCGGCCACGTTGCCGCCCAATTTCAAATCGGCAACATGTTACGCGTAGGCTTGGGCGTGCACCAAGACATGCCTCAGGCTCTGCAATGGCTGCAACGCGCCGCCGACCAAGGCGATCCGGCCGCGCACACGCTATTAACGAAATTAGCTCAGGCGCCGATAGCCAGGGAACGAGCCAGTTAGGAAAGGCCCAGCTTCAAAAAGCTTTCTTGGAATAGCCAAATATTTTCATACAGGCGTTTGATATGAAGCGGCCCTCTTTCATACAAATCAAGCGTTATCTTCTGCTAAGCCTGTTGACGGCCGGCGTCTTTAATTTCATGGCTTGCCGGCCGCCAGCTTCCAGCCAGCCCGGTACTACGATATACTTTGTACCCAATGCCAAAAAAATGATCAGCCTGAGTTTTGATGACGGCCCCAACGGCATAGTCACCGCAAACATCCTGGACATACTGCGAAACTTTAACGTGCGAGCCAATTTCTTTCTACTGGGCGCCAATGCCATCTCTGATCCCGAAATAGTCAAGCGCATGGCACGCGAGGGTCATCTTATCTGTAATCATGGTTTCGCGCATCAGCGCTTTGACCAGCTCTCAGCCGAGGCCATCCAGCAGGACATCCTGGCGAGCGAAAGGGTGATCAGCGAAATCACCGGCATTAAGCCAACTTGGCTGCGCCCGCCTTATGGCATCAATGGAGTTGGCCTAGAAGATTTTTGCCGCGCACATGGTCTGACCATCGCGGGCTGGTCTACCGATGCCAATGACTGGAACCCTCACTCCAAGCAGGAGCTCTTCGAGCTGATGATTTCTCAAGTAACCGCTGGTGATATTATACTCTTGCATGATGGTCACGACGCACACCCCGATGTGCCGGGGCGCCGCTACCTCCCCGTCATCCTTGGCCCAATTCTAGAGCGTTTGATCGCCGCCGGCTTTCATTTGGTAACCCTGGATGAATTAACCCGCCACGCCGAAGCGCCGCTGGCCCAGTTCGCTAATGGCGTCCGCCTGTTGAGCTTAGATATTCAGGACAAGCCTATCTACCCGGGCAGCTCAGCATATATCCGTTATTTCTGGGACCGGCCGCCGGACTGGGACCCTGAACCCTGCGTGGCCTTCGTCCATTTTAACGGCCCGAAAGGTTATCACTTTCAAGATGACCATTATCCGCCAGTCGCCCACGACGTGCGCGATTTGCGCGTGAAACGCGTGCTAAAGATTCCAACTAACGCTGTGCCTGGCAGCTATCAAATCCAGCTGGGCCTTTGCGATCCTGCCTGCCCCACTATAGCGCGGCGGGTTGCCGTACGTTCTAGCTTGGCCTGCCGCAAAGGCGCGGTTATCATTCCTAATGCTCTGGAAATCCGCGCGAGCGCGCCGGCAGCTCCCTAACGCCTTAACCGCCGGGGTTGCCGCCTACGGAAAAATCTTATGCTCTCATCAAATAATCAAGCTCCTAAACTGTGCGTAGCTGTGATCAATTTCAATGGCGCGGCCAGCTTGATCCCCACGCTGCAATCTGTCTATGCCCTAGAGCAAGTCCAGCTGGAGCGCGTCATGCTCCTGGATAACGCCTCGAGCGACGACTCTATCGCGATCGTCCGACGCCATTTTCCTCAGGTGGAAATTTGCGCGCTGGCGGATAATCGCGGGCCTAACCCCGCGCGCAATCTAGCTCTGCGGCAAGCGCCAACCGATCTGGTGCTGATCATGGATAACGATATCATCCTCGAGCCAACCTACGCCGCCGTCCTGGCCCAAGTGTTCCGCGCCCAACCCAATGTGGCGGCCGCCGGCGGGCAAATCCGCCTGCAGGCCGAGCCTGATATTATTCAATATAACGGCGTTGATATTCACTATGCCGGCGAAATCGCCGCCCGCGACAGCGCCCGCCGCGATACGCTTAAGGTCAGCTGCCTATCGGCCGGAGCCACTTTATTTGACCGGCCTAAAGCATTAGCGGTAGGCGGCTTTGATGATGATTTTTTCTTTGGCTGGGAAGATGGTGATTTAACCTTTCGCTTAAGCCTATCTGGATATTCCTGTTATATGGTCTCAGGCACTGCTGGCTATCATATGCGCCAGGCGCGCGGCCTCAAATGGGTGCGCTATCAAACCCGTAATCGCTGGTGGTTCATGCTCAAGAACTATGATCCAGGCACCTTCTGGCTAGCACTGCCAGCCGTGCTTTGTTTACAAGCTGGCGCGGGGCTGTTTTGCTTATGCCAAGGCCAGGCGCGCGCCTTTCTGCAAGGGACCCTGGAAGCCTGGGCGGCTTGGCCGGCACTGCGGCGCAAGCGCGCCGCCATCTTGACCCTTAAGAAGATATCCGATCGCGAGCTGCTCTGCGGCAAGCGTTTTGATTTGCCAGGCGGGCTGGGTCGGCGCGGAGCGGGCCGCCTGCTCAACATCATATTGAACAAGTTATTTTACGGCTATTGGCTGGGCATCCGGCCGCTACTGCGGCGCCGGCCAACCCCAGTTGCATAAGGCTAAGCGCTCCGGCTCAGCCTCAAGAGGCCTTCATTTTTTATCCGGTCGCAGCAGGGTTACCAAAGTACTGCCGAACATGCGGGGCGGCGTTTCCGCCACACCCAAGGGCTCACAATCCTTAATCAGCTGGGTCATCAGGCTATGGCCCAGGTCTTGATGTTCGTTCTCGCGCCCGCGAAAAAACAGCGAGGCCTTGACGCGATAGCCCTTCTCTAAAAATCTACGGATATGCCCCAGTTTGGTTTGATAATCGTGGCTATCAACGTTCACATGAAATTTTATCTCTTTGATGGTCACTGAGGCCTGACGCTTACGAGCCATTTTTACTTTACGGCTTTCCTCGTAGCGGTATTTGCCAAAATTCATGATGCGGCAAACCGGCGGTTTAGCCCCCGGTGATATTTCTACCAAGTCCAGTCCGCTGGCTTCCGCGCGCCGCAAGGCCTCCGTGGTAGAGATAACCCCCAACTGCTCTCCGGTTTCCGAAATGCAACGGACCTGCAGCACGCGAATCCTATGGTTCACTCTGATCGATGTGCGAATAATATACCTCTTGGTTATGGGTTTTATTATTGATTAGGGCCCCATGCCCCAATCAGCAAACATTGGCCGCCAACTCCTCTTGGAGCCGATGCGCCAGATCGGCCACGGTGCTTTCGCCCTGATCGCCGGTGGAACGGCTGCGCACAGCCACACGGTTCGTTTCCGCTTCTTTGGGCCCGACTATCAGCATATAGGGAATTTTCTCAATCTGGGCGGCGCGGATTTTTGATCCGATCCGGCCGGAGCTTTTATCCACGCTCACCCGGAAATTGGACTGGCGCAGCTCGGCGGCCACGCGCTCAGAGTAGGTGATCTGCTCATCGGTAAGGGGCAACAGCCGGATCTGTTCGGGCGCCAACCAGAGCGGGAAAGCGCCGCCATAGTGCTCGATCAAAATGCCAAAGAAGCGTTCGAGGCTACCCAACAAGGCGCGATGCACCATATAAGGGCGATGCTTCTGGCCATCCTCGCCGATATAGCTGATATCAAAACGCTCCGGTGTATTGAAATCAAATTGGATGGTGCTTAACTGCCATTCGCGGCCGATAGCATCTTTAATTTTTAGATCAATCTTGGGCCCGTAGAAGGCGCCGCCGCCGGCCTCCACCTGATACACGATGGCTTCGGCTTGCAGGGCTTGCTCCAAGGCATTGGTGGCTTGCTCCCAACGCGCGGCCGTGCCGATAGCTTTGGCCGGCCGGGTGGAGAGGTAGGCAGAAACTTCCTTGAACCCGAAGGCCCGGATCAGCCTTAGCGCGAAACGCACCACTCGCAGGATCTCGGAGGCGACTTGTTCCGGCGTACAAAAGATATGCGCATCATCTTGAGTGAAGCCGCGCACCCGCAAGAGGCCTTGTAAGACCCCAGTCTTTTCATAGCGATAAACAGTGCCCAATTCGGCCCAACGCAGCGGCAGATCGCGATAAGAACGTTGCTGGGTTTTATAGACTTGAATATGAAAGGGGCAATTCATCGGGCGAATATAATAATGTGAATTGTCAATCTCCATGGCCGCATACATGCTTTCTTGATAGAAATCCAAATGACCGGATGTCTCCCATAGCAAGGAACGGCCCAGGTGGGGGGTGTAAAGCAGCTCATAGCCTTGGCGGAAATGCTCACAGCGCCAAAAATCCTCGATGACGCAGCGGATGCGCGCGCCCTTGGGATGCCAATGGATCAGACCTGGGCCGACATCTTCGTGCAGGCTGAATAGATCCAGCTCGCGACCGAGCTTACGATGATCGCGTTGGCGTGCGGCCTCCAGCTGCTGTAAATGTTGCTCCAATTCCGCTGTTGAGGCAAAGGCCGTGCCGTAAATCCGCTGCAACATGGGATTGGTCTCCAGGCCACGAAAATAAGATCCGGCCACCGATAAGAGCTTGAAGGCCTTGATCTCGCCGGAACGCTGGACGTGTGGCCCGCGACAAAGATCGGTAAAATCGCCACAGCGAAACAAGCTGATCGGTTCGCCCTCAGGAATATCGGCGAGCCGTTCCAGCTTGTAGGTCTGGCCCTGGGCTTGTAAGATTGAGCGGGCTTCGGCGCGAGTGGTTTCGATCCGTTCAAAAGGCAAATCAGCCGCGATTATCCGAGCCATTTCCTGCTCGATGGCCGGAAAATCTTCTGGGGTCAGACGATGCGGCAGATCAAAATCGTAGTAAAATCCGTCAGCGGTAGTCGGACCGATGTCGCAGCGCACCTGGTCAAACAGTTTGCACACGGCCGCCGCCATAACATGCGCCGCGCTGTGGCGCATTCGTTGCCAATCCAATGTTCGGTCTCCTTTGCTGGTTAAGCTTAATTCTTCCGCATCTACTAGCTCGGCCATACTCTACGATTCCCCGCCGAGCTGTCAACAGAAAAGCGCTAGCTCCTCTGGCTAGCTGGCGGCGCGGCCGCGCCCAGCATAAACATGGCAATGCCAGCGGCCACCGAAGCATTCAAGGATTGAACCCGGCCGCGCTGGCCTATGCTAACGACATACTGGGCCTGATTGAGAATATATTGGCCCACCGAGCGATGCTCGCCGCCAATGACTAAGAGCAGTTTGCTAAAAACGTGTTTGGGCAAAGTCATGATATCCTGCTTGCCACGTTGATCCAGCGCCAGCACGCTATAGCCCAGCGCTTGCAACTTTTTTACATAGACATTGGCGGCATGATCGCGGGCGATCCGCAGATATTCCGTAGCGCCAGCTGAGGCCTTGACCACTGAAGGATAGATCGCTGGCACACCTTTGGCGGAAAGCAGCACCGCCGACCAGCCAAACACCTCGGCGCTGCGCAGAATGGCGCCAACATTTTGAGGATCCTCAACATTATCCAGCAAGAGCAGCCGCGCTTGATCCAACAAGCTCTCGCCCGACACATAGGGATAGGAGGTTGTCTGTAATAGACAGCCTTGATGTTCCTTGCTGGCGCATAATTGAAACAAGCGTTGCTTAGATACCTGTTCCAGCGGCAAGGCCTGCGCCTTTAGCAGCTCAGCCAGTTTTTTCAGGCGCGGCGAGGTTGCCAAGCCCTCCTGCAAATAGGCCCGATGAATCCGCCGGCGGCGCGCGCGCAATACCTCAAAGACCGGATTTATGCCATAGATATATTCCGCCATCATAAATCAATCAGCTCCCCTGCCAACGCCGCGCACGGCCGCAGTTAGCTGGCCTAGTAGGTTCGCCAACTGGCCTGTTTGGGCGGCCTGAACCAGTGCGCTGCCAACCACTACAGCATCAGCATAGCCGGCCGCTTGGCGGGCCTGCTGAGCGTTGCTGATGCCAAAGCCTACCGCTATAGGAATATTAACTCGCCGGCGCAATTCAGCAATATGCGCGCCAACGCTAGTATCCAGTTGGCTGCGTACGCCGGTAACGCCCTTAACCAAGATATAATACAGAAAGCCGTCGGCCTGGGCAAGAATGGCAGCGGCGCGAGCCAAAGAGGTAGTTGGCGCAATGAGCTGTATGAGCAGCAGATTATGACGCCGTAAATGCTCGCGCAATTCGGCCGATTCCTCAAAGGGCATATCCACCACCAGGAATCCATCAATGCCGGCGGCAGCGGCGGCAGCACAAAGCTTAGCGTAACCATAAGTCAGCAAGGGGTTAGCATAGCTAAACAGCACCAGCGGCGTCGCAAAAGTATGACGGAGCCGCCGCACCATATCAAAAATCTTCGGCAAGTTGGTTCCGGCGCGCAAGGCTCGCTGGCCGGCCGCCTGGATCAGCGGTCCATCGGCGGTGGCATCTGAAAAGGGCACGCCCAATTCCAGGATATCCAAGCCGTTTTCAAGGGCCACGCGGATATTGCGCTCGGATATCTCCAGATCCGGATCACCGGCGGTCAGATAGCCAATCAAGGCCTTTTGGCCCCTACGCTTCAGGGCGGCAAATGTACTGACGATACGATTCATATAATTGACCTCGTGGGTGTTGTTTGGGCGCGCCGGACGCATCAGCGCGGGATGGGAAAGCCTCCATGTTTTTTGGCATACTCAATAATAAGGTCCAAATCCTTATCGCCACGGCCAGATAGATTAATAATTATCGCGGCCGCGCGACCCAGCTGCGGCGCACGTTTTTTAGCTTCGGCCAGGGCGTGGCTGGATTCCAGGGCCGGCAGAATACCTTCCAGCCTGGTTAGGTCATCGAAGGCGGCCAGCGCCTCGGCATCACTGATGGGCGTATAAGTTACCCGCTTGCTATCAGCCCAATAAGCATGTTCCGGGCCCACGCCCGGATAGTCCAGGCCAGCGCTGACCGAATGGGCATTGAGGATCTGGCCATCCTGATCTTGCAATAGATATGACTTGGCTCCATGGAGAACGCCTACACGACCAGCGCTGATGCTGGCGGCGTGGCGACCGCTAGGCAGGCCGAAGCCGGCAGCCTCTACCCCAACCAGCTGGACAGCCGCATCTTCCAAGAAAGCGGCAAAGATTCCAGCAGCATTGCTGCCACCGCCGACACAGGCGATCACCATATCTGGCAGGCGTTTTATTTTAGCCAATATTTGTTGGCGAGCTTCCTCGCCGATCGCGCTTTGAAAATAGCGCACCATCTGCGGATAAGGGTGCGGGCCGGCCACCGAGCCGATCACATAAAAGGTGTCGTCCACGCGCTCGACCCAGGCGCGCAAGGCTGCGCTCATGGCGTCCTTGAGCGTGGCTGTGCCACTGGAGACAGCATGGACCTGGGCACCCAGAAATTTCATGCGCTGGACGTTGGGCGCTTGGCGGTGGATATCTTCAGTGCCCATGTACACAGTACATTCCATGCCCAATAAAGCCGCCGCCGTGGCCGTGGCCACCCCATGCTGGCCAGCGCCGGTTTCCGCCATCAGGCGCTGCTTGCCCATGCGCCGCGCCAAGAGCGCCTGGCCAAGCGTATTATTGATTTTATGCGCGCCAGTATGGTTCAAATCCTCGCGCTTGAGAAACAGGCTTGCCCCGCCATAAGCGGCCGAGAGCCGTTTGGCCAAGTAAAGCGGCGATGGCCGCCCCACGTAATCGCGCAGTAGAGTCTGGAATTCTTTTAGGAAAGCAGGATCGGCCAGGGCCTGAAGATAAGCTTGTTCCAGCGCTATCAAGGCTGGCATGAGCGTCTCGGCCACATAACGTCCGCCGTAGATGCCAAAGTGTCCTGTCGCGTCTGGGCCGTGTTGCATAAATCAATTCTCCTTGATGCCGGATCCTAGCAGCCTTGGCTCTATCCGACAATCGTGAACGGCTTTAATAAAGGCCTTTACCTTACGATGGTCCTTTTTAGCGGGCCTCAGCTCTACGCCGCTGGCCACATCCACGCCTAGCGGACGTACCCAACGAATAGCATCCGCAACATTGCGCGGGGTCAGGCCGCCGGCCAGCATAAGAGGATAACGGCAAGCCAAAGCAGCGGCCGCCGGCCAATCCGCCAGCTGGGCACTACCGCCATATTGGCCCGGCGGCGCCGCATCCAAAAGAAAACGCTGGGCTGGCCAATCCGCCGGCGCCGGACAATAGCATCCAGCGCTAAAACGCAAAGCGCGCCAAAGCAATATCGGCAAGGCTTTAAAATCTGTGGCGGACTCGACGCCGTGGATTTGAACGGCATATAGTCCGCAATCGGCCGCGATCTGCATGATGCTCGTGCGCGAGTCATTAACAAATACCCCAATGAGCTTACAGGCTCCCTGCATACGATCGGCAATCAAGCGTAATTGCCGAGCGCCGATCCCACGCGGCGAACGATCATATAAAACAAAGCCTAAAAAATCCGCGCCGGCTTCCTGGGCCGCCCGCGCATCGTCTAAATTGGTTAAGCCGCAAATCTTGACTTGCACCTTGCGGCTCATCAGCTATCCTCCGCCAAGCCCGCCGGGGCGGCGCGATATGAGCCCAGCAGCGCGCGCAGCTGAGCGCCAACATCGCCGGCGCGCATTAACGTTTCGCCAACTAAAAAACCCTGATATCCCAAAGCGCCTAGTTCCTCAACATCCTGAGGAGAGCGGATGCCACTTTCAGCGATAACCATCCGATCAGCCGGGAGCGCTGGAGCCAAACGCCGCGCCAGCGCCAAATCGGTGCGCAGACTTATCAAGTCGCGGCTATTGACCCCTAGGATAACTCCTGGCAAGGTCGCCGCTTTATCTAACTCAGCCTGGTTATGCACTTCCACCAGCGCCTCCAAGCCTAGTTGCGCGGCCAAACTGGCCAGGGCTTTTAGAGTTGCGAAATCCAGCGCCGCCGCTATCAACAGCACCATATCTGCACCCAGCACAGCCGATTCGATCACTTGATAGGGCTCGCTGATGAAATCCTTGCGCAACAGCGGCAAATCGACCGTTTGGCGCACTTGCTGTAAATCGGCGGCGCAGCCAAGAAAATGGCGCGGCTCGGTCAAGACGGAAATGGCCGCGGCTCCGGCGCGGGCATATTCCGCCGCCAGCGCCGCCGGCTGATAATCCAGACGTAGGCGGCCGGCCGTTGGACTGGCCCGCTTCAATTCGGCGATGATGGCCGGAGTTGATCCTTGTGCGCGCAGTCGGCGGCAGGTTTTTATAAAAGAGCGCCGCGGCGGCGCGGCCAATGCCGCCAAGGCCTGCTGTTGCAATTGCTGGAGCGGCGCCTGGGTCAGAACGGCGCGGGCATCGCGGCGGCGTTCCTCCATAACCATGGATAAAAAATTTTTCATCCTCATAGCTCCAGCTGATCCAGCCATCAACGACAATATTCTATCAGTTGGCTTAAGGCCGTGGCGGCACGGCCACTATCTATGGATTGGCGCGCCTGGGCCATGGCTTGTTCCCAGGAATCGGCTTTAGCGCCGGCCATGATTCCGGCGGCGGCATTAAGCAATACTGCCTCCCGACAAGCCCCGGCCTCCCCCGCCAGCACGCGACGGATGATCGCGGCATTATAGGGCGGATCGCCGCCGGCCAACTCGTTTAAGGAATAATACTCGCCGATCAACGGCAAGGGATCAAATTCATAGGTATGGACGGCGCCGGCGCGCAGCTCGCTAACACGGGTGCTGGTGGTGACCGTGATTTCATCGAGGCCGTCATGGCCGTGGACAATAAAGGCACGGCGACTGCCCAGCGCGCACAATACCTGCGCGAACAGTTCGGTTAAAGCCGGCTCGTAGACGCCTAGGATCTGACCCTTGGCGCCAGCCGGATTGGTCAAGGGGCCTAAGATGTTAAAAATCGTGCGGATGCCCAGCTCGCGGCGCACTCCGCTGGCATGTTGCATGGCCGGATGCAGCTGCGGCGCGTATAGAAACCCAATGCCAACCTCGCGGATACATGCTTCCACCACTTCCGGCGGCGCCGTGACGTTCAGACCTAACTCCGCCAACACATCGGCCGATCCACAACGACTGGTTACAGCGCGATTGCCATGCTTGGCCACCGGCACCCCAGCGCCAGCCACCACCAAGGCGGCGGCGGTTGAGATATTGAAGGTATGCGCCTGATCGCCGCCGGTCCCACAGGTATCCACCAGAGCTAGCCCATTCGTATCAATCAGCTTGGCATGCCGACGCATCGAGGCTGCCGCGCCGGCCAATTCTTCCGCTGATTCGCCCTTCATGCGTAAGGCCGTGATGAAGGCCGCCAGCTGCACGGCGCTTAAGCCAGCCGACATGATTTTATCAAATGCCGCTTCCATGGCAGAGCGGTCTAGATCCCGACGATCAAGCAGTGTTTGTAAAACGTGTTTCATGATTGGCCTAGGGGCAACGGGGTGATCAAATCGAGAAAATTCTTAAACAAGCGCTTGCCCGAAGGCGTCAGCACTGACTCGGGATGAAATCCCAGACCATAGGTGGGATGTTGGCTATGGCGCAGCCCCATTATCTCGCCATCATCCGCGGTAGCCTCTATGACTAAAGTTGCTGGTAAATTATCGTGGTGTAAGGCCAGCGCATGATAGCACCCGGCGCTGAAAGGATTTTTTAAACCTTGATATAAACCGACCCCGCGGTGATGAATCAGCGAAGTTTTGCCATGCATAACGCGGGTGGCCGGGCACAGCTCAGCCCCAAAGGCGGCGCCAATGGCCAGATGCCCCAGCGAGATGCCCAAGATGGGGCAACGGCCAGACCAACGCTTGATCAGCTCTATGGTAATCCCCGCTTGCGCCGGAAGGCCGCTGCCAGAAGATATCACTATGGCGCGGGGCGCATGCGCGGCCAGCTCATCAAGGCTGAGCGCGTCATTGCGCAGAACGGTTGTCGCGGCGCCTAACGCCTCCAGAGCATGAGCCATGTTGTAGACAAAAGAATCGTAATTATCGATTAAGATGATCATAACAATTTCCAGACAATTAAGCGCCGCTCAAGGCGCGGCTTGCTCTAAGCGCAGCCCGCGGGCGGCCAAGTCAACCGCCGCCAACAGGCCCCGCGCCTTATGACAAGTCTCCTCATATTCTTTCTGCGGATCCGAATTATAAACTATGCCGGCACCGGCCTGCACCGCTACGCGGCCGGCAGCAATCTCCAAGGTGCGGATGGTGATGGCGAAATCCATGCTGCCAGAGTAGCTGATATAGCCGAGCGCGCCGCCATAGGCGCCGCGCGGCTCAGGCTCCAATTCATGAATGATCTCCATAGCACGAACCTTGGGCGCGCCGCTTAGGGTTCCCGCAGGAAAAGTGGCTCGGATGACGTCCAGGGCATCGGTGCCATCACGCAACATGCCTTCCACATGCGATACGATATGCATCACATGGCTATAGCGCTCGAGCGTCAGATAATCGCGCACCTGAACGCTGCCGGTTTGCGCCACCCGGCCGACATCGTTACGGCCCAGGTCCACCAGCATAACATGCTCGGCCTTTTCCTTTTCGTCCGATAATAAACTATCGGCCAGACGACGGTCTTCCGACTCGGTCGCCCCGCGCGGGCGGGTGCCGGCAATCGGGCGCAACTCAATACGCCGACCGGTCAGCCGCACCATGATTTCCGGCGATGAGCCGACCAGTGCCTGCTGGCCAATTTTCAGAAAATACATATAGGGTGAGGGGTTGAGCAGGCGCAGAGCACGGTATAACTGTAAGGGCGCCACGTTAGTCTGAGCGCTAAATCGTTGACTAAGCACAGTTTGAATCACGGCACCGGAGCTGATGTATTGCTTGGCCCGCAGCACCATTTGGCGGTATTGATCCGCGCTCATATTGGAATGAAACTCAACTGCTGGATATACCTTGGTTGCAGCGCTTGGCGCCGGCCGGCCTAAGATCTCGGCCACCTCTTCGATTTGTGCCTGAGCTTGAGCATAAGCCTGCTCCCAGCCGCCAGGCGCCGCCGCCGGGCGCGAACATACGATGATTTTAAGGGTATGGCGTAGATTATCAAAGACCACCAGTTTATCCACTTTCAGGAAACGGCTGACCGCTCGAATGGAGCTATTGAGCGTTTTGGGGAGTGGCAGCTTTTCCATATCGCCGACTGCCTCATAGGCGATAAACCCTACGGCCCCACCGAAAAAACGAGGCAGGCCCGGCGGCGTTGCGACCCGCAAGCCCTGATAGATAGCGCGCAAGCCTTGGGTCAGGGCGGCGCCCGAGCTCTGCGCATGATCCACCTCCAGGAGCAGCTGCGGATCAACGCCGATGAAGGAATAGCGGCCCCAGGTTTCGCCACCTTCAATACTTTCGAGCAAAAAGGCATTGGGGCACTCAGCGAAGCGACTCAGCACCGAGACCGGCGTGTCCAGGTCGGCCAGCAACTCGCGGCACACCGGAACCAAGTCATGTTCCGCGGCCAGGCGCCGATATTCTGCCAATGAGGTATTCATGATGTTTCTATATATAGAAACAAAAGCGTAACCTGTCAATAATAAAAATCGAGCTGGCTAAAATTCCCGGAAACCGCCGGCGCCTAGGCACGGCCAGATCGCCAAAGGCCCCAAAACGCTGAGCGGCGCGGAATGATCTGGACTTAAGCCCGGCTTTGTTTTATACAACGCGATATTAGGCCGGTTAATCCAATCATGGGGATATCCGTGAAAAACCTAGATGAACTGCAGTCCTTAAAAGCGGCGGCGCTGCAAGAAACCCAGCAGGCCGCCAATACGGATGAGCTGGAAAAGATCCGCATTAAATACCTGGGCCGCCAAGGTCTGCTGCCCGAAATCATGCAGAGCTTAAAGGAAGCCAAGGCGGCCGAGCGCCCAGCCATCGGCCGAATAGCCAACGAGCTTAAACAGGAATTGAGCGCGCTGCTGAAAACGCGCCGCGCCAACTTCCCGGCGGGCGGCGGGGGCGCTGAGCAAATTTTCGACGCCACCCAGCCGGGCCAATGGCGCCAACTGGGCACCCGCCACCCCATCAGCCAGATCATCGAAGCCACCATCCATATTTTCAGCAAGCTGGGCTTTAGCGTAGCCGACGGCCCGGATATCGAAACCGAATATTATAATTTCGACGCGCTCAATACGCCGGCCGATCATCCCTCTCGCGATACCCAAGACACCTTCTGGCTATCATCCAGCGAGCTGCTGCGTACCCAGACCTCGCCGGTGCAAATCCGCGTGATGGAGCAGCAGCCGCCGCCGGTACGTATCATTGCCCCCGGTCGCTGCTATCGCCGCGACACCATGGATGCTACGCATAGCGCCAACTTCCACCAGATCGAAGGCCTATATGTCGACCGGAATGTCTCCATGGTTGATTTGAAAAGCGATATCGCCTACTTCGCGCGCGAATTGATGGGCCCAGACGTAAAGGTCCGCTTCCGGCCTCATTTCTTCCCATTCACTGAGCCAAGCGTGGAATACGATTTCTCCTGCCACGCCTGCGGCGGGCGCGGCTGCCGCATCTGCAAAAACACCGGCTGGATCGAGATTTCCGGAGCCGGCATGGTTAACCCCAAGGTATTTGAGAAGGTTGGCTATGATCCAGAAACGACCACCGGCTACGCTTTCGGCATGGGCGTCGAGCGCATCGCTATGGTTAAATTTGATATTCATGACATCCGTTTACTGTATGACAATGATATCCGTTTTCTAAGACAATTAGCCTAGCGCGCTAGCTATGGCCGGCTGGGGCCTTACCCACGCAAACAGCATGGTAAAAAGTTTTTCAGCATATCAAGAAACTAGTAATGAATGCGAATGGCTGAGCACACAATGTGAGTTACAACCATGAGGGTTCCCTTAAGTTGGCTTAAAGAATACGTGGAGATTGAGGATGCGCCAGCGGCATTGGCCCAGCGCTTGACCTTTGCCGGCCTGGAAGTGGAAAGTTTGGAAACGGTTGCCGGCGAGTGGCCCGGCGTGGTAGTCGGCCAAATTATTGATATACGCCAGCACCCTAACGCAAACAATCTATTGCTTTGCGAAGTGGCTAATGGCCAAACAACCCGTCAGGTGGTTTGCGGCGCGAACAACTTCCGCGTGGGCGATAAAGCGCCGCTGGCCGAAGTCGGCGCCAAGCTGCCCAATGGTCAGACCATTGCGGCGGCCGTAATTCGAGGGGTGGATTCGCAAGGCATGTTATGCGCCGAGGATGAATTGAGATTAGGCGATGATCATTCCGGCATATTGATATTACCGGCCGACGCGCCGCTAGGCGCGGCGCTGGCGGACATCATCGGGCCGCCGGAAACAGTATTGACCATCGAGATAACTCCCAACCGACCAGATTGCTTAAGCATTATCGGCATTGCCCGGGAAGTGGCAGCGATCTACGGGCGGCAATTGAAATTACCTGCCATAAACTTTGCCGAAACCGACCCGGCCACCCAGCCCAGCTTTGCCGTTCAGGTAGCAGA
>CAYUHK010000003.1:50948-83436 GCA_964444425.1 uncultured Verrucomicrobiota bacterium | reverse complement strand
ATTACACCAAAGCGTGGAAATTTTGCATGGATAATCCCTCGCCCATATCGCGCATGATGTCTGCAGGAATAGAGAAAATCACCAAGGGAGAAGCCGCCGTTAAAGAGGCGATTTTAGATGCTTCCGATATCGAATTCGATAAATTCAAGGTCAAGAATTCTTATCTTAATCTGAATGCCACGGTCAACACCCTATTAGGGCTATTCGGCACAATTTCAGGGATGATTGGTGCGTTTAATAAGATGGCTTATGCTGGCGCCACTGGCGACCCGGCTAAGCTGGCTGGGGATATCGGCGAAGCCCTGATCGTAACTTGGACCGGTTTGGGAATTGCCATTGTGGCCATGTATCTATTTTATATTTTAACCAACCGGCTCAAAGCTGTTATTGCTCAAGTGCAGTTGCTGATCACCTCATTGCTTGATTACATTAAGTTCGAGGAAATTACGCCTGATATGGTGATAGTGCCAGCGGAAATGAGGGCGGAATACTCAGGCGGCGGCTCTGGCAGCAGTGCAGCTGTGGCTGCCGGGCCATCCCGCACGCCCACGCCGGCTGCTGCGGGCGTCCGTAAGCCAGCAGCGGAAACGATCGCTTGCCCAAGCTGTGGCAAAAATATCACTGTGGGCGCCAAACAATGTCCACACTGCCAAACCGATATAGAGTGGGAATAATAGACTGAATTATGGCTTCCCGTTCACATAGTGATGATGAGACCAGATGCGAGATCCAGCTGGGTCCCATGATCGACTGCATGATGATCTTGTTGCTCTATTACATCAGCTGCAGCAAATTGGAGACCATCCGCTTCAGCAAGGATGTTAACTTGCCGGTCCCGCGACTAGGACAAGGCATTAAAGAGGAAAACAAGCAAGGGCGTTTCTTAGTAGATATTGAATGGAACGAAGGCTTGCGAGAAGCCACCTATAAGGCCGGGCCAATTATATTATCCGATCCGCGCGAATTGGTAGACCTTATTCAAAGAAACGCCAGACTGCATCCACGCGATTTCCGTGTAGTTATTCGGGCTGATCAGCTGACGCCGTATGAATACACTCAACAGGTGATGGCGGCTGTTGCCGCGGCCGATGTTCCTAACATGATGATCTCTACAAAAGAACGCGGCAGCCTAACGGCTGATGAACAAGGGATCATGGCAACCCCTTAGTATCAGGCCGCTGGCGGGCAAACGAGGAATTATGCGTCTAAAAAAGGAAAAAGAGCTAGATACCCCCATTCAATTAGGGCCGATGATTGATTGCATGATGATCTTGCTTATGTATTTCATCATTGCCGGCCGGATTGATGTGGAAGAGAAATATCTAGGCTTGATGATCCCCGGCGGCGGCGCTGAGAAAATAGAATCGCTGCCAACGGAAATCGTAATATCGATTAATGAAGGTGGCCAAGTATTCTGTAACAACCAGCCGCTGGGCAATCCTGATGACGTGGAATTGCCCATGGTCAGGGCCAAGCTTGTACAGGCCATCAATTTATTTGGTGATAAGCAACCGGTTGTCGTTCATCCTCAGCCGCGCGTGCGTCAACAAAGAATCGCCGACGTCTTAAGCACATGCGCCGCGGCTGGCGTAAAAAATCTCTCGTTTAACGCTAATCTGCAATAAAGATGCTCTCATGGCCAAAAACTTACTGCATTTATTGCGTAACCCTGAATTGCTGGAACGAATGGTGGCGACCCGCGGCTTAGTCGTGCGGATGTTCGTACCCATTTTGCAATCCCGTTATTTTATCATTGCCGCTTCAATTTATCTGGTTTTGATGTTGATAATGGGCCCTATAGTTGTTTCGCATTATCAGATTATCCGGGGCACTTTTGAAGAAGGTGAGGCCTTGCTAGTCTTGCCACCACCTGGCCCGCCCCCGCCGCCCATGCCGCAACAGGCCATCTCGGCAGGATCGGCGGCGGCAAAACAGACTACTGAGGTAGCCGTGCGCAGCACGGCGACGGAATCAACCATGCAATCTGCTAGACAGTCAGCCGCCACCCGCTTAACCGTTAGTGCTCCCTCAACCTATATTCAACCTTCGGTACCAGTCGTGGCGCCGACCATTGGGGCCATCGAGGTCAAGGTAGGCACGGATATGGGAGCGAAAATCGCCGATGCCGAAATTAAACGGTTAGTAGGCGTCCGAGATTTTCAAAGAGGCTGGCTGGTAGGCGGCGCTGGCGGAGTTGTGGGAAGCAGCGGCGGCGGGGGCGGCGGCGCCGGGGGGCCAAGTGGCACTTATCGACACGGTGCGGGCAGAGCTGTCCGTGCCCGCTTCACTATTTTCAAGGCCAAATATCAAGAGGGCGACTGGAACTGTAACCCCGAAGATTTAAATAATCTCATGCTGCAGATCCGAGCTTGGTCGAGAAATCGCATTGAAGCCAATTTACACCCCGAAGTGCTGGATATCGGCACCGACCAAATATTCACCCTGAAACCACCATTCATCTATTTGACCGGCCATAAGGATTTCCGACTCAAAGATCAGGAGGTTAAAAATATTCGCGATTACCTGATGCTAGGCGGCGCGGTATGGGCCGACAGCGCCTTGGCCGGCCGACGTTCCCGCTTCGATATTGCCTTTCGCCGTGAAATGAAGCGCGTATTACCAGATCGAGATTTCCAGGATGTGCCACCCGATCATCCAGTATTTGATACATTTTTTGATAATATTGGCATGCCCTCCGGCATAAACTATTACGCAGAACCAATTGAGATGATCAATATCGGCAATGAATTGGCCGTGATTTACACCTTGAATGGCTATGGCCATTTTTGGGAGACGCGTTTGAACAATGAAGGCAAAATTCAATGGAACATAATCAATTTAAGCACCAACCTAGCTGATAAACCGCTTTGGCGTAATGTGTATGGCCCGCATTTAGGCCATCCCCGTCAAACAACCAGTGTATTATATCGTAACATCAACGATGATACTGTGCGCGACGCCTATAAGTTCGGCATTAACGTTGTGGTGCATCTGTTAACTCGTTATCAAAAATATATGAAGCTGTTGCCGCTAGAACTGCCCAAGCAAACAGAAATGCGCGTCCAACCTCCGCAACAGCCAACGTTAGATAAAACCCGTAACGCACCAACAACCAGCAATAAGCCCCCGGCGCATATACATCGAACTTTTGATAAGGGGATTACTGGCATGAATACCGGCCGACCAGTTACAGCAGCGCCAGGCGGCCGATAAACGGAAATAATTTTATGCTAAGCTTACGCCCGAAAAATTATTTAGGAATAACCTTAATCGCTGCCGTGTTATTATGTTCAGGAACGGCATTGACTCAAACAGCTGTGTCAACTTCCAGCGATCGGCCAGCCGGCCCCCCGCCAGGGACTCAATTATTTCCCAGCAATGCCAATGGAGAAGTTACTAGCCCTCTGTTGAACTACTGGGACGGCGTAGATAACAACAACAACCTGCATGTCTTGACATCAACTTTCCCGGTCTTAAACGATGTTGGGCGTATGGCCAATACGCTATTTTCGCCATCCGTTAATTTTGTGGACATGAATAATGATGGATTAAAGGATTTAGTGGTTGGCGACACATATGGATTTTTATGGATTTATTTCAATTCAGGTGAAAAAGGTAAACCTGTTTTTACAACCGCCACGCTGATCCCCACCTTCATAGGCTGGGCTTCTAAAATCCATGTCACCGACTGGGATGGCGATGGCGACAATGATATCATCATTGGAACCTTTTATGGCGACGTGGTGGTGCTCGAAAATACGGGCGGCGCGCACCTGCCCCGATTCACGCGCTCAATGGGTGTCCCCCGCTATGTTAAACCCGGTTATGCGGTAGATGACCCTACCGCGCGACTGCCTCAACTGATGTTGGGCAAGCAGCCAATGTTGCTAGGTATTTATATGAGCCCCTGGGTAACGGACTGGAACAAAGACCACAAACCAGAACTGCTGCTTGGAGAAGGTTCTTATTCGGCTAACAGCATCCGGATTGTTTTTAACCAAGGATCCCGCAGCCGGCCAGATTTCAAGCCAGACCGAGTCTTTTATCTAGCCTATGGAGAAGGGTTTGAGCAACTGACCCCCTCTATATTAGATTACAATGGCGATGGTGTGCCCGACTTGATGTGTGGCACTCGAACCGGACATATCCGCCTGTATAAAGGTAATACAAAATCCATAGAGAGCGCAGACATGCTGGCTACGCTCAAAGGCACCAAGGCTCCGGCCGCCTTGGAATTCGATAGATTTTTGCAGATCGCTAAAAAGGATGTCTTCGATACCATGAGCAATCCGTTTCCTTGTGATTGGAATGAAGATGGATTGGTTGATATCCTGTTAGGCTCCACCAAGGGAATGCTTTATATCGCCTTGAATAAAGGCACAAAAAAGGAACCTTCCTTTCCCACCATCGAGCCTATTAAAGGCATAGATACCGATAAAGACCTATTGGCGCCAGCTAATTGGTGGAACGGCATCGGCCACTCCTCTATCCCCGAACTGGGTATTGAGGATACCATCGGAGACCGCTGCAATGCCGCAGTGCTCCTCAGCGTCGAAAAGGAAATCAACTTGAAATCCAGCCTGCAACCCATCCGGCCGCTAGCTGGACAATACTTCATGTATTTCCGCTATGTAAAAGATTATCTCGGATGGACCCGCAATCCCAAATCAAGTGCCATCAATACTATAGGCGGTCGACTGATCGGTTGTGGTCGTGCTTTGCCTATGGTGATTGGCCAACGCTATGAATTTTCGTTTTCCTATATCCAGATAGGCGGCGCGGTTAACTGCCGCTTGACTGCCCAAGAACATTTTCCAGGCACCCATACCACCCCGCCCTATTCGCAACGCCGAGAGATACAAGAGAATCTTGCGCCGGCGGGAAGCTGGCAGAAAAAAACAATAACTTTTATCTGCCCCGGCACGCAGCAGGGGACAGCTCTCAACTTTTATCTAACGTTTCTTCTGCCAGCAGGCGATAGCCAATTCTGTCTAGATGATTTTAGCTTGCAAGAGGTAGTCTCTTTCGATCGGCGTTAATCCGCCATTGTTTACAGCAGGCAGTTTTCAGCTCGGCAAGGTCAAGGTTGAGTGCTACTCAATGCTCGCCCGGCCCAATGCTCTTTAAAGATATACCATCATGGCCAAGCGTACGCCTTATACTCATTTACATCTGCATACTAGTTATAGCCTGCTCGATGGAGCCTGCCGCATTGATCGGCTCATGGCTGCAGTCCAACAGGCTGGCATGTCCGCGGTGGCTATTACCGACCACGGCGTTTTATATGGCCTGATAGAGTTTTACCGGGCGGCGCAAGCAAGAGGCATTAAACCGATCCTCGGCTGCGAAGTTTATGAAGCACCCGGCAGCCGCCGAGACCGCAAAACGGACGGCCAAAAAACCTCTGCCAACCATCTGGTGCTTTTGGCAACCGATGCAACCGGATATGCCAACTTGGTCCGACTGGTCACCTCCGCGCATCTGGAAGGGTTTTATTACAAGCCGCGTATTGATCTGGATATTCTAGCGCAACACCACCAAGGCTTGATCGGCCTTTCGGCCTGCCTAAAAGGGCGAATAGCGGAAAATATTCTTAATAATAACCTGCCGGCAGCTGTGGATAGAGCCGGGGCATATGCCGATATTTTTGGCCGGGATAATTTTTTTCTTGAGCTTCAGGATCACGGCATGCCCGAACAGCAACGAGTGAACGCCGGATTGTTGGAGCTGGCGCGGCGCACCGGCCTGCCGCTGGTCGCTACCAATGATGTACACTATTTAGAACAAAGCCATGCCGCCGCCCATGAGGTGCTTTTGTGTATGCAGACCGGCACCGTCTTAAGCAACCCTAACCGCATGCGTTATCCGGCCTCGGAGTTTTATCTGAAAAGCCCAGCGGCCATGGCCAAGCTTTTTCATGACCAGCCGCAGGCGATCGAAAATACCGCGGCCATTGCCAGCCGCTGTAATGTGAAGCTTGATTTCGACCAATTACATTTTCCTGCCTTTCCGGTTCCTGCCGGCGAATCTCAAAAAAGCTTCATGATCAAACTCTGCTATGAAGGCATTAAACGCCGTTACGGCATCGCTAATCCACAAAAACCGCGCGACGAACGCGAGCGCATGATTCTGCAGCGCTTGCACTATGAAATCGAGGTGATCGAGAAGACCGGTTTCCTGGGTTATTTTCTGGTAGTTTGGGATTTTGTCCGCTTTGCACATGAACGCAAAATCGCCGTAGGGCCCGGACGCGGATCAGGAGCTGGCAGTATAGTGTCGTATGCATTAAGCATCACCGGGCTAGACCCTTTGCGTTACGGCTTGGTCTTCGAACGCTTCTTGAATCCAGAGCGGGTGAGCCCCCCAGATTTCGATATTGATTTCTGCCAATTCCGGCGCGGCGAAGTGATCGATTATGTAAAGACCAAATATGGACGCGATAATGTGGCGCAGATCATTACCTTCGGCTCGCTCGGCGCCAAGACCGTCATTCGAGACGTGGGTCGCGTGCTCCAAATCGCCCTGCCAATCTGCGACCGCCTAGCAAAAATGGTTCCGGAAGTTATCGACATTTCATTAGAAGATGCCTTGCAACTAAACCCCGAACTAAAAAAAACCTGTGAAAAGGACCCGCTCGCCAGAAAAATCTTGGAATATGGACGCGAGCTGGAAGGCTTGCCGCGCCATGCCGGTTTACACGCCGCTGGCGTTGTGATTGGTGAACAGCCGCTGGTAAATACCCTGCCGCTGGCCTTAGATAAATCAGGAGAAATCATCACTCAATATAGTAAGGATCACATCGAGGCTCTGGGACTGCTCAAAGCTGACTTTCTGGGATTGAAAACCCTGACAGTTATTGATGAAACCCTTAAATTGGTACAACTAACTAAAGGAGTTGATCTAGATATTGAATCGATTCCCATGGATGACCAGCCCACCTTTGAACTCCTACGGCGCGGCGATACAACCGGCGTGTTTCAGCTGGAAAGCGCCGGTATGCGAGATTTAGCGCGGCGTATTGGGCTCGACCGTTTCGAAGACATTCTTGCCCTGGTAGCTCTATTCCGACCTGGTCCCATGAACATGCTCAACGATTATGTAGCTCGTAAAGCCGGCAAGGTAAAAATCAGTTATGATGACCCGCTCTTAGAGCCCATCCTGGCGGAAACTTTTGGCGTCATGCTCTATCAAGAACAGGTGCAGCAAGCCGCCCATGTATTGGCTGGCTACACGCTGGGACAGGGCGACATTTTACGCCGCGCCATGGGCAAGAAAAAACCAGAGGAAATGGAAAAGCAACGGCGAACCTTTATTGAAGGTTGCCATAAAACCAGCGGCCTATCGGCGCGCAAAGCCGAAAAAATATTCGATAATATCGCTAAGTTTGCCGGCTATGGCTTCAATAAATCGCATAGCGCTGGCTATGCCATGGTGGCCTACCAAACCGCCTATCTCAAAACGCATTATCCGGAAGAATTCATGGCCGCCCTGCTTTCCAGTGAAATCGGTAAGACCGATAAAATCCCCATCTTGCTAAATGAAGCTCGTAGCATGGGGTTAACCGTCTTGCCTCCCGACATCAATGCCAGCATGACACGCTTTGCGCCACTGGATAAAGCCATCCGCTTTGGGCTTGCTGGAATAAAAAACGTGGGAGAGGGTGCTGCTGAGGCCATTGTCCGCGAACGCGAAACCGGCGGGGCCTTCAAAAGCCTGATGGATTTTTGTTTGCGCATGGATTCCCGTTTGATTAACCGTAAAGTAATCGAAACTTTGGTGCGCTGCGGCGCCGGCGATTTTTTAGGCATGCACCGCGCACGACTATTTACAGGCATAGAACTAGCCATGCGCCGTGCGGAATCAATCCGCCGTGACCAGCAAACCGGACAGGGTCATTTATTCGAGCTGCCAGCTGATTCTCCTGATACTAACGGCGCTGAAGGGGTGCTGGCAGATTGTTGCCCCTGGCCGGAAAAGGAATTGCTTGCTGCGGAAAAGGAATTGCTTGGTTTCTATATCAGCGGGCACCCCTTGGCGCAATATGAACGTTTACTAAAAATATATCGCCTAGCCACTGTAGCTGATCTGGCTGAGTTAGCGGAGGGCAGCATGTCCCGTATCGGCGGGCTGGTGACGCAGGTCGAACAAACGGTTACCAAAGACAAAAAAGAGCTTATGGCTATTATTCAAATCACGGACATGAAAAACGATTTGAAGGTCCTCGTCTTCCCGCGCGCCTTTGCTGAATATGGCCAGCTACTGGTGGAAGGGGCTCCCGTAATGGTTTGCGGCACGCTAGCTAATAATAAGGAAATGCCAACCATGCGGCTGACTGAGGCCTATCCCCTGGATCAAGCGCCCCAGCTTTTCACAGAGCACATTAGCCTGCACTTAGCAGCGGCTAATGCTAAAGAAACACTGCTCACCAAAATCAAAGACTTGCTACAAGCACATCCCGGACCGATTCCCGTCACAGTCTGCCTGCAGTTTCCCGCTGGAGAAAAAGTATTTTTAAGCACGGATCGCTCCTTGCACGTCACCCCTTCAGAGCCCCTGTTTCGCGAGCTGGAACAGATCGTTGGCCAAACTGGCTTCTATGTGGCAGCCCAAACGCGCCCGGGCCGCAAAGCCAACGCGGCGCCGCGACGGCGCCAACAGCCAGGTTGATTCATTTGGGAATGATTAGCCGCTGCCCGATTCTTAGGCTATTAGGATTTTGCAGAGCATTCGCTTCCATGATCGCATTGACTTTAACTTTATAGGCCAAGGCGATTGAGGAAAGCGTTTCGCCGGCCGCGACAATATGTTCCCCGCTGCGGGCTACAGGGCGATTCATGATCTCCACGATCTTAGTGCTGAGTTGATCAACAATGATCTGCTTATCTTTTTCGCGGGCCTGGTTCATGGCTTGAATCTGCCGCTCCAGGTTATCCAAGCGTTCTTGCATAAGCGCTTGATTTCTAGCGTCGGCGGCAGTGGTCTTAAGTTTGGCATACTCGCTGGCCAAGCGCTGATTCTCTAATTCAACTGTTTCCACGCGTCCCTGCGTACGATTCAAATCCTCCCGGAGAATATTTATATCCTCGCGAACCGCCATGCGGGAGCCGGCCTCGTAGTCTGTAACGCAGCCCGATAATCCGGTTAATAGCAATACCGCTCCAGTGAACTTAAACACGTTTTTCATCAGCTGGCTCACTCCATTCAGATCTCTTTAGCTCATCAGGCTTTAACGTTGGGAAAGAACAGTTTTTAACCACTCGAATACCAGTTCATGCGATTTGCCGGCATCCACCGATTCATCAAAAGGTTTTTCGGCCAAAGCCATTTTAAGCGGCCCTTCCATAACCACCATCGGGACAGGATCGCGCGTGTGGTTACGAACGCTCACCGGCGTGCGATGATCTGTTCCTATGATCAGGCGATAAGGGCAACCCAGCGCCTGCAGCCCCTGCAACATCGGGCCAACGACCTGTTGGTCGAAGGCTTCAATAGCTCCAATTTTCTTAAGCGGATCGCCCATGTGTCCGCACTCATCCGGCGCCTCCACATGGATCAGGACAAAGTTTTTACGCTTGAGGATATCCAGAGCGGCTTGAACCTTGCCTTGGTAATTAGTATCGATAAACCCGGTGGCGCCAGGCACCAGCGGCGTCTCCAAGCCAGCCAAGCGGCCGATTCCACGCACCAGATCCACAGCCGAAATCACTCCGCCAGTAAGCCCAAATAGTTTTTCATATGCAGGCAAGGCGGTGCAGCGCCCCTGACCCCATAACCAGATTTGAGTGGCCATATTTTTGCCGGCTTGACGGCGCGCCAGATTAACCGGATGCTTCGCCAAAATCAGCTTTGAGGCTTCCATTAATTGGATAGCTTCATCACGCCGTGAACCTTGAGGCGCGTGGCGATTGGCCGGTTGACCCAGCACGTCATGCGGTGGAGTAGTGATTAGGTCGGCCGGCCCATTTTTCCAGATCAACAGGTGACGATAGCTGGTGCCAACAACAAAACGCAGCCCGGCGCGACCCAGTTGCCGGCCAAGCTCGGCAACTAGTTGCTGAGCCTCAGGCGTAGTGATGTGGTCAGCGGAATGATCTTTAATAAGCTCTGCTTCAATCGTTACCAAGTTACAACGAAAGGCCACCTCATCCGCCGCCAGCTTGAGGCCAATGCCGGCTGCCTCAATGGGCGCCCGGCCAGAATAATACATTCTAGGGTCGAAGCCCATAATGCTCAGATTAGCTACATCGCTGCCTGGGGTCATGCCTTCGGGGATGGTGGTCACCAGGCGTGTAATTCCCGCCGCCGCGACCCGCCGCATATTAGGAATCATCGCAACCTGCAGCGGCGTTTTATGGCCCAGTTTATCCAGGGGATAATCCCCCATGCCATCTCCAATCAACAGCGCGATTTTCATCCGTATCCTCTCGGCTACTATATATTGAATATAAAAATCTGCCTTAGCGATGCTTCTGGCAAACGGTCAAACGCCTGGCGCCAAAAAAATAACACCGACTCACTGCAACACAAAGAGCCCTGATTTGATAAAGCGTATCATAAAACAAGCTATGAAATAAAGACGTATCTTGGCACAATCATTATTCGATTTTAAGCCTTTCAATCCACTTGCAAAATTGCTGGGGTTGAATACAATTTCTTTTTTAAAGCAGCAGAGCAGTTAAAGGAAAAGCCCGAACATGCATTTTATTGTTTGCGTTAAACAGGTTCCCGATACGGCGGATGTTAAGATTGATCCGCAAACCAACACCTTGATCCGCGAGGGGGTTGCCTCCATCATCAACCCCTTTGATAGATATGCGATCGAAGAGGCGGTGCGGCTCAAAGAAAAACTGGGCGGCAAGATTACCGCCATCAGCATGGGGCCGCCTCAAGCCGAGAACGCCTTGCGCGAGGCCATTGCGCTAGGCGTGGATGAAGCTATCCTTATTTCGGACCGGGCCTTTGCTGGCAGCGATACTTGGGCTACCAGTTATACCCTGGCCCAGGCGCTAAAAAAAATCGGAGACTACTCGATCATCATCTGCGGCAAACAGGCGGCCGATGGCGATACGGCCCAGGTTGGCCCAGGCATTGCCGCACACTTAGACCTGCCTCAAATAACCTATACCCGTAAAATCCAATCGCTGGACCAGCAGACCATCGTGGCCGAAAGACTTTTAGAGGACGGCTATGAAGTCATCACGGCCCCCTTGCCCTGTCTGCTAACGGTGGTCAAGGAAATCAACGAGCCGCGCTTGCCTTCATTGAAAGGCAAAATAGCGGCTAAAAAGGCTCAGATCGTTCGCTGGCAAGCCAGCGACTTAGAATGCGACCCGGCGCTGCTGGGCCTGAATGGCTCTCCCACTAAGGTGGTAAAAATATTTACGCCACCAGCCCGACCCGGCGGGATCATCTTCCGAGGAGACCCTGAAGAAATAGTGTCGCAATTATTAGATAAGCTAAAAGAAGCTATCATTGCCGCCAATGCCTAAGAATACGGAAATAGCCATGGAAGATATACCGATTAGTGTAATTAAAGAAAAATGCATAGGCTGCGGCCTATGCGTCAAGGCCTGTCCTTTTGGCGCCATTACCTTAGTGGAAAAAATCGCCGTCATTGATTTGAATAAATGCACCCTTTGCGGCGCCTGTTTAGAGGCTTGCAAAAGATTCAAGGCCATTGTTATCCGAGAAAAAAAACAGCCTAAAACCGATTTGTCCGCCTATAAAGATGTCTGGGTCTTTGTGGAACAACAAGAAGGCAAGATCCAGCCGATCAGCTACGAATTATTGGGCCAGGGTCGCAAGTTAGCCGACCAACTTTCTATGAAATTATGCGCCGTGCTGCTGGGGCATCAAATAGCTGAACAAACGGCCGAGCTATGTCAGCGCGGGGCCGATAACGTCTACCTTGTAGATCGTCCTGAACTGAATTATTTTCAGGATGAACCCTATGCCGCTGTTTTGATCGAATTGATCCGGCGGCATAAGCCCCACGCCTTGCTTTGCGGTGCGACAGCGCTAGGTCGCAGTCTGGTGGCGCGCGTCGCCGTGCCAATTAAGGCCGGCTTGACAGCCGATTGCACGGCTTTGGCGATTGACGAGCAGTCGGGCAACTTGCTGCAAACACGCCCTGCTTTCGGTGGCAACATCATGGCCACCATAGTTACCCCTAACCACCGCCCGCAAATGGCGACTGTCCGTCATAAAGTCATGCCAGAAGCCATTAAGGATCCACAGCGGACCGGCACAACCTTAATCCAGGAAATATCTGCCACCCTATTGCAATCAAGAGCGCGACGACTCAAGTTCGTAGCTGAGACAGAATCCACTGCTAACATCGCCGAAGCCAATATCATCATAGCCGGCGGGCGCGGCTTGCAGGCGCCAAATAATTTCTCGTTGATTCGGGAGCTGGCCGAAACTTTAGACGCCGGCATAGGATCATCTCGCGCTGCCGTGGATGCCGGCTGGATGCCCTATTCTCATCAGGTGGGCCAGACCGGCAAAACGGTATGCCCAAAAATCTATATCGCCTGCGGCATCAGCGGCCAGATCCAACATCTGGCCGGCATGTCCGCTGCCGATATCATTGTAGCAATTAATAAGGACCCGGATGCTCCCATTTTCAAGGTAGCGACTTATGGCCTGGTGGGCGACCTATTTCAAATCCTGCCGCTGCTAACGCGGCAGCTCAAACAAATCTTGAAAAAGAGTTAAAATAATCTGCTTCCGAAAATCCCTTGTGAACATAAGCGTCTTGTAGTATTATTTACTCCATACTGAGCTTTACCAAGCAGCCTTTATAAAGCAGAGAGGCCTATTATGAAAAATAAAACCCATCTAATGCTGATCTTGGCCATGCTAGGTTGGGCGCTGGAAAGCGTTTCGGGCATGGCCTTGGCCGCCAGACAACATCAAACCTTGTTGATTATTCCAGATCGGCCCCGCGTAGTTCAGCTGGCTCTGGATGCGGCCCGCTTGCGCCCACTGCTGATAGTGACTTACCATGGCCAGGCTAAAACCGCTGAGCCTATACTACACCTCCGTGCGGGAACCGATTGGCAATACATCAGCTTGCCTAATTTTATTGACAAGACTTTTGTAAAGACCAATATTCAAAAGGCAATAATTATTGGCGATGATCAAATCGTGCCGGCGGAATTGCTCTCCAGCATGCCCTGGTGCGCCAATATTGAACGGCTGCCAACCCTGAACGTCGCGGATTTGATCAATGGCTTAGACCAACCCCTAAAATTCAATAAGCGAGAATGGCAATGGCTAGCCAACCAGTATGGTCTAACGCTATTAGATCTGAATGCTGAGCGTCGTAATACCAATCCATATGCTACACCACGCTCCAAGCTGCCTCTGGCAAAACGTGAATTCAAGCAGGAGCAGGGCGAAGCCGCTCCCGCCTTGCTGATTATTGAGGGAGAAGAATCCAGCCCAGCTCTTCCGGCTACACTACAGCCAGAGACCCAGCCTCTGGAAAAGCCCCCTAAATAAACGGCAGCATAGGCAAAGATCGGCCAAAGCTGGAATCAATTGAGTTAGCGGCGCACCTGTCCCTGCCCGCTAACAACATATTTATAAGTGGTCAGCTCCTCCAGCCCCATAGGACCGCGGGCATGCAGTTTATCGGTGCTGATGCCGATCTCCGCGCCCATGCCAAACTCCCCGCCATCGGTAAAACGGGTTGAAGCGTTAACATATACAACTGCCGAATCAACTTTTTGTGTGAATAGCTTCGCGGCGGCAGCGGACTCGGTGATGATGGCATCAGAATGATGTGAGCCATAACGGTTGATATGCTCGATGGCAGCCTGGACTGACGGCACGATCCTCACCGCTAGAACCAAGGCTAGATATTCAGCATACCAGTCGGCTTCGGTGGCTGGTTTAATGGCTGGAACAAGTTTTCGGCTGGCTGCGTCGCCGCGTAATTCCACACCATGCTCAGCAAGTCTCTGGGCAGCCCGCGGCAAGAAACTGGGCGCTATGCTTGCATGCAGCAAGAGGGTTTCTATGGCATTGCATACGCCAGGGCGTTGACATTTCGCGTTTTCGATGATCGGCCACGCCATCTTGGATCTAGCGCTTTCATCCACAAAAACATGGCAGACTCCCTCATAATGTTTGATCACCGGCACGCGAGCATGTTTCATAACCATCTTAATCAAGGCTGCGCCGCCGCGCGGCATGATTAGATCCACCAAACCCTGCAGCTGGACTAGCTCACGAATAGCATCATGTCCTGGCAGCGTAATCAATTGGATCGCGTGCTCGGGCAAGCCTTGGCGCGCGCCGCCCATGCGAAGGGCTTGAACAATCGCAAGGTTGGAGGCGGCCGCCTCCTTGCCACCGCGCAGGATAACAGCATTAGAAGTTTTTAGGCAAAGTGCGGCTGCATCCGCCGTGACATTAGGACGAGATTCATAGATAATGCCAATGACGCCAATGGGCACACGGATTTTGCGGACCATAAGACCATTAGGTCGCGACCAACGCCGTATGGTTAGTCCAACTGGGTCCTTCAATTTAGCTATCGCTCGAATAGTTTCGGCCATGGCTTCAATGCGAGTATTGGTTAGCTGCAGCCGGTCTAGCATGGCCGAATCCAAACCGCCTTTTTGACCAGCCTGCATATCTCGATCATTAGCAGTCCGAATCAGTTCTCGACTTTGGATAATCTCATCCGCCATGGCATTTAAAATGGCGTTCTTTTGCCGAGCGCCGATCATAGCTAGCGCGCGGGCAGCAATGATGGCATGCTGGCCCATGGTCCTTAGATCATCATGCAGGCTCATATGCTTCTCCTGTTAGCCCTGGTTTCATTGATTATTCAATCTTCATGCCGCAACCAATGGCCTTTAGCATGATATTATAACCAAGCGGCCTTGGGGAGATAAAAAACCAGTAAGCTAAGTTAAGGCACGGTGCTCCTTCAAAGGGGCCTGGCTAAAGATAAGCTATGAATTATAGCTGATATAAGGCTGGTTAGATACGCGTCATTTGCCGATACAAAATTTTGAGAAAACCGCGGCAAGCAATTCATCATAATAGGTTTTTCCGGTTATCAGGCCAAGCCGTTCTAATGCTGTCCTTATTTTTGATGTGCATAAAACTATGAGGTCATCTTGGCGCGCGCGCAACATGTTCAACGTTTCGTTAAGCTCGCTAGCCACAACCAAGAGAATGGCCTTATGCCTTTCAGAGATCACCGCCTGAGGCGCCCTATTTAAACCCGCGCCTAATTTGCTTAATATTATTTTGCGTATTTCCGGCAAATCATCTGGGCGGATCAGGCTGGAGACAATGCTAGTATACCCCCTTATATTAAATTGCTGCGATTGGTCGCCCAAATCAGATTTATTTAGAATCAGAATGCTGCGGCATGGGTCAAGTCCTTGGATGTTATTTTGATCATCTTCATCCAATAACCGTGATACATCTACAAGATATAAATGCAGATCGGCTTGCTGCATATAACGGCGGGCGCGGCGAACGCCCTCGCTTTCGATATCACACTCAGATAGGCGTAACCCGGCCGTATCCACCAGACGAATAGGCAGACCCTCTAAGATCATCGTTTCTTCAATAACGTCTCTGGTTGTGCCTGGCTTAACTGATACAATGGCCCGGTCTTTGCCTAATAATCTGTTAAATAATGTTGATTTTCCAACATTCGGTTTTCCGGAGATAACTACCAAGGAGCCTTCGCGCAGGAGATGGCCTTCTTCCCAGGTATCCAACAAAGCCGATAATTGTTTCTGGATGATCTCTAGCTGGGATGCAGCCGTGGTAATTAAAATCGGGGTGATATCATCTTCAGAGAAATCAAGCAATGCTTCCAAGTCAGCGTTAACAGCTATGAGCTTATCATAAATATCGTTGAATGAATCGCTTAAGCTCCCCTCCAGCTGTTCGATAGCCGCCTTGGCCGCGCGCTCTGAACGCGACCGAATCAAGTCCAAAACGGCTTCGGCTTGAACCAAATCTATACGCCCATTAAGAAATGCGCGCTGAGTAAACTCTCCGGCTTCAGCCGGGCGCGCACCGGCTCTCAAAACAACCTGAAGAATGCGGCGCGCCGATATGCTGCCACCATGACATTGAATTTCGACCACATCTTCGCGCGTATAACTATGTGGCGCCGGCATGATAAGCAAGATCACTTCATCAATAATTCTAGTGGAGCTTTTTATCCAGCCATGTGCAGCCGTAAAAGGAGCGCGTTGGGAGGGAGGGCGCCCTGAGGAAAAGAAAAGGCGGTCGGCGATGGATAAACTAGCTGGACCAGATACGCGAATTATAGCTATCCCAGCCTCTCCCGGAGCAGTTGCTATTGCAGCTATGGTGTCCTGAGGCATGCAGGTCCTTGCTTAATAATCTATCGCATAGGGCGCTATAAATCAGAGCAGCAGGCTAGGCTCCAGCAGAGCCAGCAGTTAATACAAGCCAATTGTAGGCAAGAAGACATCAAGTAAAAGCCTTTTTTAATGCCAGACCACCAAGCCAACTAGTAGTTAGCATTTAATAACGCAGGCATAGTAACTTGGCCGGCCGCGCCAGTATCGACGCAAGCAAGCAGCAGCTATCTGGCTGCTAGGAAATCGGCGAGAGCCGCTTGCCAGGATCGAACGGGATGGTCGAGCACGGCTTTAATTTTGGTTATGTTGAAGCGAGAATTATTAGGCCGGGCCGCTTTCAACGGAAATTCCTTGCTGGAACAAGGCATGATTTTATTGGTTAACTTCAAGCGTTTAACAATGAAACGTGCTACATCGTAACGGGAGGCATAACCGGCGTTGGCAAAATGATATAGCCCTTGATGGCGTCCTTGGATCAAACAACGAATCGCGGCGGCCATCTCGAGCGTCCAAGTGGGCGATCCATATTGATCATTGACTACTTTCAGTTCCGCCCCTGTACGCACACGTTTAAGAAATTTAGTGATAAAATTAACCCCATGCCTGCCATAGCTCCATTCCACTCGTATGATGGCGTGGTCACAGGCGCTTTCCCAAAGTGCCAGTTCGCCCAGCCATTTCGATTTACCATAAGCATTAATTGGCTCGGGAGTGTCTGTTTCCTGATAACCGCGTTTGCCCTGGCCATTGAAAACGAAATCCGTGGAAACATGTATCACGAATACATCCTGGCTCCGGGCCAGGCGCCCCAATCTCCCCACGGCTGTTGCATTAATCGCCATGGCAGCAGCGGCTTGTGTTTCCGCCTTATCTACATTGGTGAAAGCAGCGCAATTCACCACAACCGCCGCATCTTGCAAAGCTTGGGTCAGATCAGCGGATTGGGTAATATCCCACTCTGGCAGGTCCCAAACCCGCACCGCAAAACCATGCTGCTTTAAGTGATCGGCTAAATCAGTGCCCAACATGCCGCGGCCACCTAAAATAGATACCGATTTCTTCATAATGGCAACTATCCAATCTAAGCGTTTGGCGCCAACAAGCTGCTAATCTTACTAAGAAAAAATCAATCTTTAGGTGGGCGTTCGGCTATCAATCGATTAACATACGCAAGTGACACAAAAGTGCCAGCGTCGCTCCACCAGCCCGACAACATATCCAACTGCAGCTCGCCCAACTCCATATAGGCCTTGTTGACATCGGTGATCTCTAATTCGCCACGGGCACTGGGTTTACAGGTCCGGATTATCTCAAAAACTCGAGCATCATAAAAATAAACTCCGGTTACGGCGATGCTTGATTTTGGAATGCGAGGTTTTTCTTCTATGGATAGCACTCGGTGGCCGGCCACTTCAACTACACCAAAGCGCTCTGGATCGCTGACTTCTTTGCCCAGAATGCGAGCGCCCCTTTGCTGGGCACAGAAGGCCGCAGCATAGGATTTCAGCGAGTCCTCAAAGATATTATCGCCCAAAATGACTGCCATAGGACTACCCTGGCAAAAATTTTCAGCTAAACTTAGCGCTTGAGCAATACCGCCAGCCTCATCCTGAACCTTGTAGGTGAACCTACACCCAAAATCCTTTCCTGATCCAAGTAAGGTCACCATGTCGCCCATATGCTCGGTTCCGGTAACCAGCAAAATTTCCTTGATTCCCGCGCCGGTCAGCTTGCTGATTGGATAAAAAATCATCGGCTTTTGGCCGACGGGCAGCAAATGTTTATTGGTAACCTTGGTCAACGGCATCAAGCGCGAACCTGTTCCACCAGCCAACACAATGCCTTTAAGATTCATAGATGACACCTTTCTCAGAACCAAACCCTAGGCATAATATAATTAATGATGGGGTTTCTTGTTTTTAGGGCAAGAATGATTTGCAATCCGCCATTATTCAATCACAATCTAAGAATCCGCTGCAGCCCATCAGCCTGTCATAGCAATCTATCCAAGCCTTGGCAACGTTCCAAATTTATATTGCAAAAGCGAAATAGGATATTTACAATAATAGGCAGATAAAGGAAATAAGGAAAACTAGGGCAATCTGGATATGCTGAGGGAAACTGGCGGAATGCCAGGCTAAGCCAGATACAATAAGAGGGGGGAATACCATGAAAAGAGCATTACGGACTAAAAAAACAGCTTATCCCGCTAAACGCGTTGCGTTCCAAGTGGCTGCCCAACCGAGAAGCGAAGTATATCTAGCAGGCACATTCAATCAATGGGACCCGAGCCGACATCAAATGAAGGATACTCGGAATACCGGCAAGTATTCACTGACTTTAATGCTGCCTAAAGGTGAATATGAATATAAATTTATCATCAACGGCAATTGGATAGTAGACCCTGAATGCCAGAATTGGGTGCGTAATACTTTAGGCACCTTGAATAGCATTATGAAAGTGGATTAATGAAGGGATTGCAAACGTTTACGGTCGCGCCGGCTATTCCCGAAAAACTACGTTTTCTGGAATCTTTATCGCACAATCTATGGTGGTCATGGAATGCCGATGCCATCGAGCTATTCCGGCGTATTAATCGCGAGCTCTGGAAGGAATGTCGTCATAATCCCGTATTATTTTTAGGACGACTGCCTCAGGAACGCATGGATGCGCTTTGCAACGATGAAAGTTTTATAGCACACCTGGAACGAGTCCAAGAAGCCTACGAAACTGATGTCCTCAACCCGCCAGAAAACCGCAATGCTACTTATCAAACTAATGATGCGATAGCCTATTTCTCTGCCGAATTTGGCATTCATGAAAGCTTACCATTATTCGCGGGTGGGCTGGGCGTCTTGGCTGGCGACCATCTGAAAGCAGCCTCTAATATTGGGATGCCAATGGTGGCGGTTGGCCTGCTTTATAGATTTGGATATTTTCGACAATATCTAAACAATGATGGGTGGCAGCAAGAAACCTATCCTGAAAACGAAACTTATTATCTTCCTCTGGAACGAGTTCTTGACGCTCAAGGCCACCAACTAAGCGTATCCGTGCCCATTCCGGATGGCGTTTTAAAAATGATTGCCTGGAAAACGCAGGTCGGACGCATCCCTCTCTTTTTATTAGATACTAATGTTGTTGAGAATACGCCCGAACTTCGCAATATCACCGCCCATCTATATGGTGGAGATCTAAAAACTCGTCTGTTACAGGAAATTGTTTTGGGGATCGGCGGCATGCGCCTTTTGCTGGCCATGGGCATTGATCCGCAAGTCTGCCATATGAATGAAGGCCATTCCGCATTTATTAGCCTTGAGCGGATAGCGCATTTGCTGCAAGTTCACAAGCTAGATAAAAAAGCAGCACTAGAAATAATTGCGCGCACCAATGTGTTCACCACCCATACCCCGGTGGCCGCCGGTCACGATGAATTTCCTGTAGATATGATTCGCCCATTTTTTGAGGCGCTGCACGAAATTATGCCCATGACGGTAGATGAGGTGCTCGCGCTCGGGCGCCCTCCACAAGCCACCCCTAGTGATCCTGTATCCATGACAGTCCTAGCGCTCCATCTTTCGCAGTACTGCAATGGCGTAAGCCAGCTTCATGGCGCAACCGCTCGCCGTATGTGGCATCATCTCTGGCCGGGAATACCAGAAGATGAAACACCTATCGCCTCAATCTCCAATGGCGTGCACACATCCTCGTGGCTCTCGCCAGAAAATGCCTTATTATTTGATCGCTACCTTGGACCTGAATGGCAGATCCGGCCGGGCGATCCTGCTATGTCAGCGCGGATTGATCAAATCCCTGATGATGAACTCTGGCGGGCGCGTGAGATGGGTCGTGCGCGCTTGATCCGCAAATGCCGCGAATTGAATGTCCAACGCTTACAACAACGTCATGCCAGTAGAACCGATATTGAATTGGCTAGAGGGGCCTTAGACGCCAATACGCTAACAGTTGGATTTGCTCGTCGTTTTGCCACCTACAAACGCGCCGAGCTGATCTTACAAGATGCCCAGCGACTGGAAGCCTTGCTAAGCGGCAGCACCCCGATCCAGCTGATCTTCTCAGGCAAATCCCATCCGCATGACAATGGCGGCAAGGAATTGATTAAACGTATTGTACATTTTGCTCGCCATAGCAATATCTGCCGACGGATCATTTTCCTAGAGGATTATGACATTGATGTTGCCCGCATCTTAGTCCAGGGCGTGGATGTCTGGCTAAATACGCCGCGGCGCCCGCTGGAAGCCAGCGGCACATCGGGAATGAAAGCTGCCATTAACGGCGGCCTGAATGTGAGCGTTCTAGATGGCTGGTGGGATGAAGGCTATACCCCAGAACGTGGCTGGTCCATCGGCGCCGGCGAAGAATATCAAGACGCCGTTTATCAGGATGCCGTGGAAAGCCAAGCGCTCTACAACCTGCTAGAAAATGAGGTTATTCCAATGTTCTATGAACGAACCGAAGATCATCTGCCCTCCGAATGGATCGCTATGATGAAAGCATCCATCAAGATGGCCTTTGGCAGTTTCAGCAGCCATCGCATGGTCCGTGAATATGAAGAGCGCTTTTATATCCCGGCATTAAAACGTGGTAGAAAATTGCTTGAGCATGATGCGGCGGAGGCCAATCAGCTCGCTCAACAATATAGCCGGTTGGCGCGCTTATGGAAGCAACTGCGCTTGGGCAAGCCCATGTCAGCAGCCGATCCTAGCGGGTTACGGGTTGGCAACTCGCTAACCCTAACAGTTACAGCATTTCTAGGTGAACTTACTCCTGAAGATGTTGTTATAGAGCTATATTATGGCCCCATGACAACTGCCAATCAAATCGCGACCGGGTGCCGCCGGACTATGAAAATGGCCCAGGATTTAGGCAAAGGCCAATATGTTTTTGATTGCCGTATCGAATGTTGTGCCACTGGGCGCTACGGATTCACGGCGCGCGCCTTGCCGGCTGGAGATGAATGGATGCGATCCCTGCCAGGTTTTATTACCTGGGCAGAAGAGCCCCAGCTGGAACGAAATTGAAGTCGGCAAGCCCATTCAAGCAAAAAAATCTTGCTTGCGTGCTTACACAGATTCCATGGTTCTTATTTTGTGTTTGAGGCCGTCAGCTCCTATGGCCACAAGGGCGACTAGACATGAATACTCCAGCCAAGCCCAGGCATAGGCCTCAAGCTGCCCAATCCATGGCTTCCGTAATTCCAAGAATCGTACGAGACGATCCATATTTGGAGCCCTTTACTGATTCCATTACCCAACGAAACTTGCGCTGGCAAGCTCTGCAAAAACGCTTAACCGGTGGAACGATGTCGCTGGCCGATTTCGCTGCGGGCCATGAATATTTCGGCCCCCATCGCACCAGCTCAGGATGGGTTCTGCGAGAATGGGCCCCCAACGCCAGCGCCATTAGCTTAATCGGCACTTTCACCAACTGGCAGGAGGAGCCCGCCTTCGCCTTTCAGCCACTCGGCCAAGACCATGTTTGGGAATTACAACTGCCGGAGGCGGCCTTAGCGCATGGCGACCTGTACCGCTTACGTGTTCACTGGAAGAACGCCTGCGCTGATCGGCTGCCAGCCTATGCCCGCCGAGTTCTACAAGATCCAACTACTAAAATTTTTAACGCTCAAATCTGGGAGCCCAAGCCCTATATCTGGAAATATCCAGATGCTCGGCGCACGGCGCAAGCTCCGTTGATTTATGAAGCCCATATCGGCATGGCCCAAGAAGAAGGCCGGGTGGGCACCTATCAAGAATTTCAAGATAGAGTCCTGCCGCGGATTGCCGAGGCCGGCTACAACACCATCCAGTTCATGGCGATTCAAGAACATCCTTACTACGGTTCCTTTGGTTACCATGTTACCAATTTCTTTGCGGCGTCATCGCGTTTCGGCACGCCGGAAGAATTCAAGGAACTGATCGATAGCGCCCATGCCAGAGGCATAGCAGTCATCATGGATTTGATTCATTCGCACGCCGCCCGCAACGAGTTGGAAGGCTTAAGTCGATTTGATGGCACCATCTATCAGTATTTTCATGATGGACCACGCGGATTCCATACACTATGGGATTCACGCTGCTTCGATTATGGCAAGATTCAAGTGCTGCATTTCCTGCTCTCTAACTGCCGCTTTTGGCTGGACGAGTTTCATGTGGATGGCTTCCGTTTCGATGGCATCACCAGTATGTTGTATTTCCATCACGGCTTGAATAAAGCCTTTACCTCCTACCACGACTATTTTGACGGCAATGTAGATGAACAGGCCCTAACTTATCTGACCCTAGCAAATAAGCTCATTCATACTATCCGACCCGATGCTATAACAGTTGCCGAAGACGTCAGCGGCATGCCCGGCTTGGCCGCGCCGATCGAGCATGGCGGCATCGGCTTTGATTATCGTTTGGCTATGGGCATCCCGGATAATTGGATCAAGCTCATCAAGGAATCAGCCGACGAACAATGGCCTATCGGCAAGCTGTGGCATGAGTTAACCAATAAGCGCCACGACGAGAAAACCATCAGTTATGTTGAATCACATGACCAGGCACTGGTTGGCGACCAAACCTTGATTTTCCGCCTTATCGAACGAGATATGTATGAACACATGTCGCTGCAGACCCGCAATCTAACAGTGAACCGCGGCATAGCCTTACACAAGATGATCCGGCTGCTGACCCTGGCTACGGCAGGCGACGGCTATTTAAATTTTATGGGCAATGAATTTGGCCATCCGGAATGGATAGATTTTCCGCGCGCGGGCAATGATTGGTCATATCATTACGCTCGCCGCCAATGGCATCTACGAGATGATCCCAAGCTGCTATATCATTTTCTAGCTGATTTCGATAAGGCTATGCTTGAATTGGCTCGCTTGACTGGATTCCTAGAACATTATCCGCCCATATTGCGCGTGGAACATTATAGCAATTTGATCTTGGGATTCGAACGCGCCGACCTGTTGTTTTTATTTAACTTCCATCCCAGCTGCTCACGCCTAGACTATGGCGTGGAAACCACTCCAGGCAGCTATCGATTGGTCTTGAATACCGATGCGCCCTGCTTCGGCGGCCACGATTTGGTGCTTGAGAAACAAACTTATCTAACTGCGGCCGATATGCATGGACGGCACTGGGTCAAGGTTTACCTTCCCAGCCGTACTGCCCTAGTACTCCATCGCAACCAACTTTAAAGCGCAGCGCGGCCGCCGCCGGCAGTAAAGTTTAGCTCAGCTGACCGCAAGTCGAAGTTGCCCGCGCTGGAGGGAGTAGTGGGGGACAATGAGCTTAAAGCTTATCCATGGCCTGCATAAACCGCGCCTGTCGATCAGGCGCAGTTGAGGCTAAAGCGCCGCCGAGCATCTTCTGGATATCAGCAATGCGGGCGGCGGGCGCAGGATGCGTCTGAGCAAAATCTCGGCCACCGGGCTTCAAATGCTTCTGCATCTCTTGCAACATGGCCACCAACGCGGCCGGGTTGTAGCCGGCACGTTGTAGAATAACCACAGCAACTTGGTCGGCTTGGCGTTCAAAACTGCGCGCATAACCGCTATTCATCATAGTTGCCGTTACATCATTGATCGAGCCTTCGAATGCCTCGGTTAACTGGGCTAACTCTTCGCCACCAAAGGATCTAGCGCTTTCCGCTGCCAGAATGGTCAGAGCCGATGTCAGCCGACTCTTTTTGATCGCCTGGAGGCCATGTTGCTGCTGCACATGTCCAATTTCATGCGCTAATACTGCCGCCACGGCGTCCTCGTTCTGACAACATCTTAGCATGCCACGAGATATGAATATCAAGCCGCCCGGTGCCGCAAAAGCATTGACTTCCTCTGTTTCCAAAATCATGAAATGGTAGCCGCCAAAAGTCTCCGGCTTATCCGAAAATTCAGCCAAAGTCTGTCCTAATAAATTTAGATAATGATTAGCGCCAGCGTTATTAAGCGGCCGATATTGATTGAGGATCACTGCCGCCACGCTGCGGCCTATATAATATTCCTGCTCCGGAGTCATCGCTTCAAAGGTCTTAGCTAGAGCCGCGCCGGCTTTTTTAACCGACTCAGCCTGTTGGGAGGTTAAGACTCCTGTTCCTTGCCCCAGCGCACTACCTACTGTTGAAAGCGTATCTAAGGTCTCACAGGCCGGCAGCGTCGCCAAAGTCAACAGCGCTAAGAATACTCCAGCAATTTGGCGTAAAGGTATTTTCATCATCTGGCGCCTTGTGGAATCAGATTGCCGGCTTTAAGAAAAGCGTTCTTTTCTGAAGGTGTAATTTTTATTTTCTCCATCTTGTCCACCATAGAAAAATCAATGTTTTGATGGTTTTTCTTAAACTGGGCTTCCACATCAGAATTAAAACCTTTGCCTGCCAGAGCCAATTCGTCGCTAGAGGCGCTCAGCCTGGCTTGCTCCTCGCCGGCACGCAAGACAACCTTCTGCGCCGTTAAGGCCGAATTGTGCATCCAGCCAGACCGACCATCCGGCAGATTGACGCACAGCCAGTCTCCCTGAGATGCCTGCAAATCCACGCGATCACCATACTCAGCCGTGCCAAGCAGCTTGCCTAAAAAAGAAGGTTTATCTCTTAGCTGGGCTTCTCTAACTTGGACGCTCATCTTTGAGTCGCCGGCCGCCCAGCTCGCAGTCACCGCTAGAATACCGCTCAGCACCATCACCAAATATCGGCCAGCAGGTTTCACGCCAAGCCCTCCTTTTGTTTAATCATCTTAAGTATCATGGAGCTCGCCCAGCTGCATAAGTTAGCTGGCCCTATGGCTTAATGCTTAGTATCTTATCCTAAGGTCGCCTGAAGGCGAGCCGATAGTCCGCCCGTTACCTTGGCAGTATCCTCTGGCCGGATTATCTTGTCCAGATTAAATCTAACGGCCAGCCGATGGGCCCTTGGTCCATCGACAACAGGCCAAGATTTTTCCTGGCTTTAGGCTAAGTCCTTTCTGCGCACTAGCCGAGAAACATTGAAATATCATCTCTGGGCCAATAGGACCAACTGGCGCCCCTGTGGCCCAAGCTTAGCGCCAGTGATGCATGGCTTAGGTAGCGGCTCTTCGGCTTGGAGCATGGCATTAGTGTTTTCGATTGAACTCAGATTAGCGATGGCCTAACCTTGAAACATACCGGAAGCCTGATTGAGGAAGGGTGGCTGAGTGGTTTAAAGCACCGGTCTTGAAAACCGGCGCGGCGCAAGCCGCCGGGGGTTCGAATCCCTCCCCTTCCGCCAATTTATTAGACGCTCGTTTTAACAGGATCTTGGATCTCGTAGATTAAGTTGGCTGAGCGCCAGGCTACTCTTTGACGCGTCCGAGCAAACGCAACAGCCCATCAAGAATGCTAAGCGGATGGGGTGGGCAGCCTGGAATGTACAGATCAACCGGCACGAGATCAGCGGCGCCATTATGCACCTCGGCATGGCCGATATACGGTCCACCGGCAATGGCGCATGATCCCACCACGATCACCACTCGCGGATCGGCAACCGCCGCGTAGGTCTTAAGCAAGGCCAAACGCATATTCTCCGAGACCGGCCCTGTGATGAGTATGCCATCGGCATGCCGCGGCGAAGCGACAAATTGGATGCCAAACCGTTCCAGATCCCATCCAACCGTGCTGAGCACGTTCGTATCGGCCTCGCAAGCGTTACAGCCGCCAGCGCTAACCTGACGCAGTTTGAGCGAGCGGCCAAAAAGCTGTTGGATGCGTTGGTTGCAGGCCGCGGGAGGCGCCGCTGAAGCGGCGCGCACAACCAGCGCTTCACGATCGCTGGAGGCCAAGCGGTACTCTCGCGTAAAATGGATTGCTCCTTGTGGACAAGCTGCTTCGCAGGCGCGGCAGAATAGGCATTTACCTGTATCGAGAGCAATGCCCGCGGCGCCGCTCGCATTAGCGCTAGCACCATTAGGTGAGCCTTCTAGATAAATGGCCTTTACTGGGCAAACCTCAAGGCAAATCTGACAATTTGCTTGGCAGGCGGCGCGATCGATTATGGGGCGGCCGGCAAATAGTGGCGGCAGCTCGGGCGGCGGCGCCGCAGGATATTTGATGGTGCGATATTTTTGACTAATACGAGTGCGCACAATGTCTATGAAGGACATAGCTATTCTCTTTCCCCAGGTTACAAGTCGAATCCGCAATAAGATAAATTAAAGCTTTTGTTACAGAGCGGAAAATCCGAAATTTGTTGCCCACGCAGCGCGTAGGCCAGCCCAAACCAGTTATGGAAAGATGGATCAACTACTTTATAGGCAGCCAATTTGCCTGCTTGGTCAGTGAAAGCCAGATGACATATCTCTCCTCGCCAGCCTTCAGTGAGCGATACGGCTACGTGATTTGGGCGCAAGCGGCCAAGCGGTTGCCGGAATGATCCTGTGGGAACGGCCGGGATGTTTTTGCGCAAGAAATCGCAAGAGACTTCGATTTCTTGCCAGCGCACTAAGGCCCGCGCCAATACATCGCCGCCCGTGCTATTGCTCATCGGCCAAGGCATCTGCTGGAACAATCCGTAAGGATGATCACAACGTACATCTAAGGCGCCGCCGCAGGCGCGCGCGGCCGGCCCAACCATCCCTAGCGCTTGGCAAACATCTAAGGATAGTGCGCCGGCACCCTCATACCTGGCCATAACCGAGGGCGTACACCAAAGCAAATCCACCGCTGATTTGGCATCGCGCTGCACGCCTTCCAAGCGGCCGAGTAGCTCGCTAGCGGCGGCGGCTGTCAAATCATAAGCGATCCCTCCTGGGTGAATCAAACCACGCCCGAAGCGATTGCCACATAGCAGCGCAGTCATATTAAGCGCATCGCCACGAATGCGGCCGCAGTAAGACTGGGTTGGCAGAAAACCTATATCGCCGGCCAAAGCGCCCAGATCGCCGATATGATTAGCGACCCGCTCCAGTTCCTGAGCAATGGCACGAATGCTTAACACGCGCGGCGCAACCTTTTGATCAGCCAGCGCCTCGAGCGCTTGAGCATAAGCGCTGGCATGGCCGATGCTACTATCGCCAGCAAGCGTTTCCATGTAATGCAGAGTACGCTGGTTCGGCCCACCAATCAGGGCCCTCTCCACGCCGCGATGTTGATAGCCTAACGCAATCTCGAGATGAATGATATTCTCACCATGACATTGAAATCGAAAATGACCTGGCTCGATAATGCCGGCATGAACTGGACCAACGGCAACTTCGTGAATTTCTTCGCCGGTCACCATAAAATAATCTATATCGCCACAGACTGCTAGGGGAGGCTTGCGCGCCGCAGTGAATGGGAAGCGCAGCGGCTTCAACCAGGGATGCCCACTAGGTGTTATCCCATATTGTTCGGCGATTTCGCGCTCGAAAAGGTGAGCTTGAGGACAAGCGGGAGTCAAGGCCGGATATGAATCTTTAAGCTCGCTTGAACCGATCAGTAAATCGCCTTCGGCCGCGCGCGCCAACACAGCCAGTAACTGCCAAGCATGCGTAGTTGTCGGCAAGGCCATCAGACAGGCCAGGCGAGCGCCATTGGCTGTGGCGTTGATAATGGTTTCTCTAAAGTCCTCCATAAGGAGCCGCGGGATATCCTGACGCGGCAGGGCGCTTTCGTTATGCAGGCTAACAAAAGCGCTCATAATCCACCCCCTAATACTTGCAGCGCCAAACGTAGGGCGCTCAGCAAAGGCGGCGGGAGCCAGATCCCAAAAGTCAATAAACCAGCTGCTAGCAGCAGCGTAATCAGAGCGGCCAGAGGCGAGCCAGCAGCCTTTCCGGCAAGCTCCTCAGGCGCAGGGCTCCAAGCCATAGAAATAAGTTGACGGAGAACGCCAACAAAAATAATTGCTAAGCCAGCAACAAAAACAGCGGCGACCAACCAGGCGCCAGCATCAATGGCCGCCTTTAAGATCAAGAGCTCGCTCAAGAAAATCGAGAAAGGTGCCGCCCCTATTAAGGTGAGGATGGCAATGCTAAGCCCGATTCCCCAAGATGGAGCAACACGAATAATGCCGGATAGTCGGCGCATATCATGCGTTCCATAAAGCTCGCCCAGATGCCCGGCGCATAAGAAGGCTAGCGATTTAGCCAAGGCGTGATTCAACATATGCAGCAGGGCAGCAAAGTAACCAATTCCTCCAAGCCCAGCTCCCAAGGCCATTATCCCGATATGCTCAACACTGCTATAGGCCAGCAAGCGCTTGAGATCGCGTTGAGCAACTATGAATGCGCCAGCCAGCACAATCGAAAGCAATCCCAAGATCAGCAGGATCTCGCGCGCCCAACCATCGCCACCAGTGGCGCTTTCAACAATCGGCAGAAAGCGCAGAATGCAATAGAAAGCCGCGTTGATCATGAAGCCAGAAAAAATTGCCGAGACTGGTGCCGGCGCCTGACTGTGGGCATCGGGCAGCCAATAGTGCATAGGCGCCAGACCGGCTTTAACGCCATAGCCGATGACAATAAAGATGAAAGCCGCCTTCAAAAGCGTAGGATCGAGGTAGATGGCAACCTCGCTTAGCCTGGTCCAAAGCAGCGCATCCGTCCCCGGCAAGCCAGCCGGCAAACCGGCGGCCGCCAAAAACAAAAGGCCCGTGAAAGCCACTCCGACTCCAACCGAACACATCAATAGATATTTCCACATGGCCTCCAGGGCCGGGCGTGACCGACGCACGTTGATCAGGAAAGCCGTAACCAAGGTAGTGGCTTCAATGCCCACCCAAGCGATGCCGAGATTATTAGATAGCAAAACAAGCATCATCGCCGCCAGGGCTCCGAAGCAAAGCCCTACATAACGCCGCGCAGCATGCGCTAGGAAACGGCCAGCGCGGATATCAGGCAGAAAAAAAAGCAGACTATCAACGGCAGCAACGCTAAATACCAGCAACATAACTATTAGATGGTAAGCCGAAAGAGTGTCGAGCATGAGCCAGTTATCGGCACTCAAAAACGGCCCCTTGTTTAAGACGCGCACTGCCGCCGCAAAGCCAAAGGCTGCATTCAGAATGACGCCGCCAGCTCCGTAAACGAGCACCCAACGAGCGGAACGAAATAAATAAGCGCCGGCTGCCAATAATAGAGGCAGCAATAACAATGCGGCTAAGATCTCATCAGCATGCATATCAGCCTTTCAAAGTGCTCAATAAATCGGAATCAAGATGATCAAATTCTTGGTTGATACGATAGATGACGATACCCATTACGAAGACCGCGACAAACATATCCATGATGGTGCCAAGCTCAACCAGTATGGGAATATCGGGCACTACGGCTAAGCCAAAGGTATAGATCCCATTTTCCATCACAATATAACCAAGCACCTGATTGGCAGCATTATGGCGAGCGATAATGAGAAAGAGCCCCGTGATAATCAGAAAAAAAGCGACCGGCACAACTAGATCTACGCTTGGCTGGAGCGAAAATTCAAGCCGGGCGGCCAGAACAAAGGCGGCGGCGATGGCCAGCACGCCTACGAACAATGAGCCGATATAGCTCACCAGCGGCCGCACCTCGCGGCTTGTTTTCGATTCGCGCAAAGCATGTGCCAGCAGCAACGGGAAAGCCAAGCCCTTAAGAGCAATGATCATCAAGGCGATCGCGATAATGCGCAGTGAGAGGTGATCAAGAGAACCCAGCAAAGGGCATAGCCCTACCAGAATGCCTTGAAAAGCCGTGAGCTTAATAATGGCCCGTAGTCGGCTGGAGCCAAGCAAGGCCAAACCGATCAAAATCTGGATGGCTAAAACAAATTCAAGCAATATGTTCATCAATGAAAAAACCTTATGGTTAGAACAAAGGCCAATATGGCCATGGCGGCAGCGCCAATAATTAGATTGGGCGCCTTGAGCAAACTCAGACGAGCCATAGCAGATTCGATTACGCCGATCAGTATGGCCAATAGAAAGATGCCTGCATGAAAAACAACGAAAGCCGGCCAGGCTACCAGGTCGGTCAATGGCAGAAAAAGGTGTACAACCAAGGCGCTATAGATCCAAAGTTTTAGCGCGTTGCCATAAAGGATGAAGGCCAGATCCGGGCCGCTATAATCAAGCACAATAACCTCATGAATCATGGTAAGCTCAAGATGGGTATTAGGATCATCGAATGGCATGCGGGAGTTTTCTACTAGCAAGACCACGATAAAGGCCAGCGCAATGAGCACGAAAGCCGGGGCCAGCTGGTGCCAGAGCGCGCTCGATAAGGCAGCGGCAATATCGGCCAGCGAGTTCGCTCCGCTAGCCAAAGCCAAGCTGGCCAAGCCGATCAGCAAGGCCGGCTCAGCCAGAGCAGAGAAATAAACTTCGCGACTGGCGCCCATGCCTTCAAAGGCTGAGCCGGTGTCGAGTGCAGCTATGACCAAGAAGAAACGTGTCAGCCCAATGAGATAGGCAAACAAAAACAGATCACCAGCAAAGCTCAAAGGAGCTCGAACCATGCCAGCGGCAGGCAGTAGAGCGGCGGCAAGCATGAAACCGGCCAGGCCAACTAACGGAGCTGCACGGAAAATAACGGTGGTCGAATGGCTATAGATGGTGCCGCGCCGTAAGAGCTTGATAAGATCATAGTATGCTTGCAGCAGCGGCCGACCGCGCCGACCGGCAAAAACCGCCTTAACGCGGTTGATTATCCCAAGCAGCAGCGGCGCAAGGCAGAAGGCTAACAACAATTCTAGCCAAGCTAAAAATTTCATAGATTTATTTCAACTTCCAAACCAATAAACCAAGCAGCGCAAGCACTATCGACAACACATATAAATTAAGACGCCCATGCTGCAGCCAGCGGAACTTGGCCAGCAATTTATTAACAAAGGCAAAAAGCGGACCATACATGGCCTCGCGATAAAAATCCGGGGTTTCGCTGGCAAAGGAAGACGCCCGCGGGAAGAACCCCTCGGGCGGCACAAAGCGGCGGCGCGTCCCCAATAATCCACGAAAGAAAACCGTGAGCGGCTGGGCAAAAGAAGATGCTGTATATTGCAAGCGCGGACTGGGCTTAACGTAGCCGCAGTCCCAAGTCAGCGCACGACGGGTGCCATAGCGCCGCAGTAGCCGGGCGCGCAATATGGCAGCAGCCCCCACCAGCGCAATGAGAACCAGGGAGCAAAAAGCGATCTTAGAAAGTATGTCAATCCAATGGCTGGCGATGGCGCCGTGCCAGTCTCCCGGTAGTGGCACAAGCAATTTCACGGCCGGCGCAACCAACATCAGGGCCAAAGGAGCGCATAACCCAATCCCTAGACAAGTTAAGGCCAAGCTGCCCATGGCTATTTTCATGGGCCAGCCAATCTCAAACGCGCTACTGGCGCGCACGGTACGCGGTTCGCCCAGGAATACAACCCCAAATACCTTGGTAAAACAGGCCGCCGCTAAGCCGCCTATCAAAGCCAGGGCGGCGATAACCGCTATGCCGTGGAAACGCGCTGTTAGCGATGCTTCTAACGCCGTCACTCCCAGCAAAGCTCCAACATAAACCAAAAACTCGCTGATAAAGCCATTGAGCGGCGGCAGAGCGCAAATGGCCACCGAGCCGAGCAGAAACATTAAACCGGTAAAAGGCATCCGTTTGAGCAAGCCCCCCAAATGATTTATTTCCGAGGTGCCGGTTGCGCGCAGGACGGCACCGGTGCTGAGAAAGAGCAATCCTTTGAACAAGGCGTGATTCATTACGTGTAGCAGGCCACCACCAAAACCTAAAAAGGCCAGGGCCGGATAGCCGCCGGTGACGCCTAAACATCCCAGCCCAATAGCCATAATAATGATGCCGATATTCTCAATGCTGTGATAAGCCAGCAGACGTTTACAATCATGCTGCGCTAGAGCAAACAACACCCCCAATATTCCCGAAACGATACCTATGATCACCAATAGCTGTCCCCACCATAACGCCACCGGCCCTATCATCAGCAACACGCGCAATAAGCCATAAATTCCAGTTTTAATCATCACACCACTCATGACCGCGGAAACATGTGAAGGCGCGGCCGGATGTGCTTCCGGCAGCCAGATATGCAGGGGGATCACACCGGCTTTAACTCCAAAGCCAACCAGAGCGAGCAAAAACAGCAAACTCGCCATGCCTGCAGAAATGCTGCCACTAAAAGCAACGAAATCCAACGAGGCAG
>CAYUHK010000003.1:27966-50938 GCA_964444425.1 uncultured Verrucomicrobiota bacterium | reverse complement strand
AGCCGAACGGCCAAGCAGTAAGAACATAGCCAGCAGACAAGCGCTACCAACATGCATGGCCGCTAAATAGGTCCAGCCGGCCCGGCGGACACTGTCTTTATGATATTCCAAGATCACCAGGAAAAATGATGCTAAAGACATAGTTTCCCAGGCTAATAAAAACAGCACCGCATTGCGGGCCGTTACCACCACCAACATGCTGGCGGTTAAAAGATTGTAGAAAAACCAGGCTTGCCCCGAGCTGGTCGAACCATTTCTTGAGTTGGCTGCTCCAGCTATGGCAGGGATGGGCGAAAGATATTCAACGCCATAAAGAGCCGCGGCGGCGGTGAGCACGAGGATCGGCAGGCAAAAAAAAGCGGAAAGCGCATCAAGCCCTATAGCTAGCGCTCCGTAGGGTAAAGACCAAGACGCGTAAAAAGAAAACTCCCGCCCGGCTAGCAACACTTGGAGGGGCACAATTAAACCAAGGATGCACCCTGTTAACGCCGTAAGGCAACCAAGCACACGAGCCGCTTTGGCAGCTCGTTGCAATAACAGGCAAGCCGCGCCTCCCAACACTAGAATGATCAGCGCTCCCAGAAAAGTTGTCATAGGCCAAAGTTCGCTGGGGCGCAGCCAGATGCTGGAAAAACCATCACCAACTCGATACTTATTCTTCTGCTAATATTCATAATGTTCTTATATTTAAAGGCCTGAAAGAATCGCTTTTTGCGCAGGTTAAGCCCAGCAACTCTACCTAATATTAACACCTATTGCAATCGATCCTATGGCAGCCTGGGGCGAGCGCCCCAGCAGGCTTAGCGCTGACGGCTTAATCAGGCTGGTCAGGCGGTGATCCCGGGCCAGACATCACTACGGAAGGGCGCGGCTGGCAATCCAGCACTGTTATAGAGATTGCCATTGGGATTGTCGGCCCAGCAGTAGCGCACCGCCACGGGCCGCGGAACGCGCGAGCTCGAAACCACCACGCTATCGCCAACAATGCGCGCGTCTGCCCAGACGAATTGACGATCGGCGCCGGCTATGGCAAAGCCGCGCAACTTACCGCCGCGGCTGTTCAGGCCGGCGCCAACATGGTTGAACTCCAAATGGATGGTATCTTCTTTGATTTGCTGAGATCGGTATAACGGGCCTGAATAAACCAGATCCTTAAAGCCATAGACCTGGGCCAAGGCTGGCAGCGCTAGCCGCAGGCCTACATCTTTTTTATTACGCGGATGAATATCATCGGCTTGGCCGATATCAATTGCCACAGCCATGCCGGTATTGGGCAAGGCCAATGCCAAGGATTGCGCCTCACGTAATTCGGCCGATTGGCTTTCGCCAGGTTCATTTTGCGCCGGCATAAAACTAGCCAGCTGCACAAATAAAAATGGAAAATCGCCTTGCCGCCAAGCCGCCCGCCAACTGCCGATCAAAAGAGGAAAAAGCCTACGATACTGACGGGCTAGATTGGAATTAGATTCACCTTGATACCAAATAACACCACGAATCGCGTAAGGCAGCAGTGGATAAATCATGTTATTGAACAACATATAGGGCGAATTAGGGTTGCCTTCACCCGGCGGTTCCGGCGCCGCTGGCGGTGGCTTAATCAATCCAAAATTGCGCTCGATCTTATAGCGCCACAGGCCGGCCAGATCGAGCGGCGCCGAGGAGGCGGCAGCGCCTAATTCATCCACTAACATCAGGTTCATTTGATCTGGTTTGCTAATGAAACCGCCTTCGGAATGATTGCTGAATACGCGCACCGCAATGACATTGCGGCCAGGGCGCACCAGCTGGCCAGGAACCACATATTCCCGCGGCAGGCACCAAGCATCCGGGCGTTGTTCCATGCTAAGGCTGCCAACCGGAACGCCATTAAAATAAGTAACATCGTATTTATCAAGCGCACCAAGATTCAGTTGCAGGTTATGCCCAGCCCAGGCAGTGGGAATCTCAACTGTTTTGCGGAACCAGAAAATGCCGCTATACTTATGCCCGGCACTTTGCCAGTTGCGCGGCAGATCCATTTCTTGCCAGTCATCCGTAGACATTTCCGGCTTGGCCCAGCCCCAGGCTTCGCCCTCGTTACAGGTATCTTTAATACAAGAGTGTTTCTGCTTCCATTGCTGATACTGGGCGCGGAGCTTAAGCGAGGCGGTGCTAGGGTGACGCAGTTCGTTTTCATACTCCCTAACCATTTGTTTATAAAAATCATCGGCCAGCAAAGCGGCGCGCGGAGTCCAGGATTCGGCGCGAGTCCCACCCCAGGAAGAATTAATTAAGCCCACCGGCAGATTAAGTTTACGACTAAGCTCGCGGCCGAAGAAATAGCCCACGGCCGAGAAATTGCTCGCTGTTTCTGGAACGCAGCGGCTCCAGGCTCCTTTAGTGTCCTGCTGAGGTTCCAATTTAGCGCTATGGCTCACGTTAAAAAATCGGATCTGAGGATTGCGGGCGGCGGCGATAACCTCTTGAACATCTTGAGCCAAGGCCAAAGGAAACTCCATGTTAGACTGGCCGGAGCATAGCCATACTTCGCCCACCATAACATCGCGTAACAGCAGTGAGTTAGTTCCCTCTATCCTCATTTCCAGGGGTCCGCCCGCCGCCAGCGGCGGCAGCTGCACCAGCCACCTGCCGTTGGCATCCGCGCTAGCGCTGCGTGTGTGGCCAGCCAACTCTACGCTCACGCGTTGGCCGGGAGCAGCCTGGCCCCATACTGGGATCGGAATATCGCGCTGCAATACCATATGATCCGAAAATATTGCCGCAACTCGCATGACCATCTCCTTTGATGAAATATCTATTTTGCTATTTCTCAACTATTGCAATTAACGCTGACTCGGCTGGATCACCAGCTTGACCTTTTAGCCGGTTGGCAAGGAGTTCGTATGCCCATCGCCCAACAGCGCCAGAAAAGCCGCTTCATCAAGAACCTTAACTCCTAAAGAACGCGCTTTAGTCAGTTTGGAGCCTGGCTCGGCCCCGGTCACAACATAAGCGGTTTTTGAGGATACCCCGGATACAATACTGCCGCCATGCCTTTGAATTGCCAGCGCGGCTTGTTCGCGGGTAAAATGCGCCAGACGGCCGGTCAGCACAAAAGTTTTTCCAGCCAGCTTGCTGGCGGCGGTGGGGATTTCCCTACGTTTAAAGTTAATGCCGGCGTCTTGCAAACGCTTAATCAGAGCTTGGTTGCGAGCTTGCTTGAAATAATCCACCAGGCTCTGCGCGGCAATCGGGCCCAGCGTATGGATTTGACCAAGCTGAGCGGCGTCGGCCCGCATGAGCTGATCAATATCCTCGAAATTCTGCTCGAGGATTTGAGCCATTTTAGTGCCGATTTGATGAATGCCCAGAGCAAAAATAACACGCCAAAAATCCCGCCGCTTGCTGGCGGCAATGCTCGCTAATAAGTTCTGGGATGATTTATTGGCCATGCGCTGCAAAAGGCGAATTTGTTCATGCGTGAGCGTATAAAGGTCGGCTGGATCAGAAACCAATTTTTGATCCACCAGCTGATCGATCAAGGCCGTGCCCAACCCCTCGATATCCATGGCACCCCGGGCCGCGAAATGCCTTAACCAACGTTTCAACTGAGCCGGACACTGCATATTTTCACAGCGATAAGATACCTCCCCAGCCCGATGGCTGATGACGCCGCCGCAAACAGGGCAATGGCTGGGCATGTTGAAAATAGTTTCCCGGCCTGAACGCGCAGCAAGATCGACCCCCAGCAGCGCCGGTATCACCTCGCCGGCTTTTTCCAGATAGACTTGATCTCCAATGCGGATATCCTTGCGGCGGATTTCATCCATATTATGCAAGGTGGCCCGGTTGATGGTTGATCCGCCAACTAAGACCGGTTCCAGTTCAGCCACGGGCGTCAAGACGCCGGTCCGACCAACTTGTAGCGTAATAGAACGCAAGCGAGTTTTGACGCGTTCGGGCTCATATTTGAAGGCGACTGCCCAGCGGGGGTTTTTGGCAGTTGTGCCCAATTCTGCATATAGCGCACGATCATTGATTTTGATAACGCCGCCATCCGTATCGAAGGGCAGATCGCGGCGGATACCAGCGAGCTCCTCCAAAGCCGACAGCGCCGCCGCCATGGAGGCGCAATCCCAGGAACGTGGCGGCGTCTTGAAACCGAAAGCCTGCAAGGCGGCGATAAGCTCACGATGGGTGGCAAACTCTATGCCATCGAGCTCGCCCACTCCATATAAGACAACATCCAATGGCCGCTTCGCCACCAAGCGGGGATCCAGCAGTTTGATTGAGCCGGCTGCAGCATTGCGTGGATTAGCAAAGGGCTCAAGCCCGGCTGCTTCTCTGGCACGATTGATAGCCAGGAATCCTTGGCGCGGCATGAACACCTCACCACGCACTTCTAGGACAGCCGGCGGCCGGTCGCTGCGCAAAAGCTCGGGAATAGAGCGGATGACCCGCAAATTGGCGGTGATATCGTCGCCGGTCTTGCCATCGCCACGGGTGCTGCCATAAACCAGCTGGCCTTTCTCATAACGTAGCGCAATAGCCGCACCATCAATCTTGGGCTCCAACACATAGCTAAAGCTAACGCCGGGTAAAAGTTTTTTAACACGCTCATCAAAGGCTAAGAGTTCGGCGCGATTATAAGTGTTGGCCAAGCTCAACATGGGAATGCGATGGCGAACCGAGCGAAACTGCCGTTGAGGCATGCCGCCGATCCGCTGAGTAGGCGACTGTAGAGTGACCAATTCGGGATACTGCTTTTCCAGCGATTCCAGCTCAGCATAAAGCCGGTCGTATTCTCTATCAGAAATCTCCGGAGCATCAGCAATATAGTAGAGCTGATTGTGTCGCTCTAAGATCTCGCGCAAGGCGGCAACTCGTTGTTTTATAGCTCGCATGAATCCATGACGCCCATTGGCTTGGCAGTAAATACTACTCCCTGAGGACCTGAAGTCGCAAGCAGATTACTGACAGCGCTGCTTGCTAGCCAAGATCCTTATAATTGGCCTATCGCTGCTGCAATCCATCGACCCAGGCCGCCCAAGCACAGCTTATTACCCCTAATGGCCTCGTTTATTACGAGGATAAAAATAGCATAAAAACAATACTAAATCCATATCAGGGGTTGGCGACTAACGCGCCGTTGGCTGATCAATTACATCTTACCCCTAAACACCAATTATCCTTGTATTTAAGCTAAACAGCTTGTTAATCTTGTTGGCGCCGTGCAAACCCATGACAATAGGGCCAAGATTATATCGGCGGAGGCCATAGGTTCCTGGCGGGCATCTTTGGCGCAAGCAGATGAGAGCTTAGCTGTCGTCGCTGGTTCATTCGATATTTTTCAACCAGGCAACCTAGCGATCATTCGCCAGGCCGCCCGGTTGGCCTCGCGTGTCTGCGTCATCGTTGATCTCAAGGAGCCGGCGCGCGAACAAAGCCTTATTTGGAATTCGCCGGCGGCGCGCCTGGAGGCGCTGGGGCACCTTAGCCAAGTGGCGGCCATAGTCCGCTTCGGGGCGCCGGGCGGGCTCGATGATTTTGGCCAATTGGCCCCTTATACCTTTATAGATTGTTTAGCTCAGCCAGAAGATCTCCTCCGCGGCGCCGCCCGGCAACAGGCCCAAAACATCGTGGACTTTCCTGCTATCCCAGGTTGCTTTACCAGAGATATAGCCGACCGGATTAACCATAAAACCTCTCCGGTGCCTGTCGACCCCGCCGCTTGCCTGCCTTTGCCCAAGCCGACGGATCTTAAACAATTCCAACATAAACATTCCGGGCGTACCCTGGTCACGGTCAACGGCTGTTTTGATATTCTCCACCTTGGCCATCTAGGTCTATTGGAGCAAGCCAGGCAACAGGGCGATGCCCTGATTGTGTTAGTTAACGATGACGCCTCTATCCGCGCCTACAAGGGTCCCCAGAGGCCGATCTTTCCGATTCACTTTCGGCTAACCGCTCTGCGCGCCCTAGCAGCCGTCTCTTTTGCATATCCTTTCGCTGGCGATAACCCACTGGATTTGCTGGCGCAGATCCAACCCAATATACATGTTAAGGGCGGCAGTTACGAAGATGCCCGCGTGCGTCAGGAACAGGCCCTTTTAAGCAGCTGGGGTGGACGGCTGGTTTTTCAACCGCTGCTGGCTGGCTATAGCACAACCGATCTAATCAACCGGGCCAGCTAAATCGCGCCGGCCGACTCATTCAAAGCTGATAGCCGAAAAGATCGGGTAAGAATCTAATTTTTGGCGACCTTGCAAGCCGGTCAATTCAATCAAAAAGACGATTTCCTCAATGCGCCCCCCTAGCTTTTCAATCAATTTAACGGCGGCGGCGGCCGTGCCACCGGTCGCCAGCAAATCATCTACAAGCAACACGTTATCGCCCGGCTTGAGAGCATCGGTATGCATGCTCAAGGTAGCGGAGCCATATTCCAATTGATAGGACTCCTCGATCACGCTGAAGGGCAGTTTGCCTTTTTTGCGAATGGGAATAAAGCCAGTCTTTAAGGCTCGGGCTACCGCGCCACCGAACATAAAACCGCGCGCCTCCACCCCTACGACGGCGGCAATCGCTTTACCTTTATGCCGTGCGCTCAGGACATCAACGGCGGTCTTAAACAAGCGCGGGCTGGCTAATATTGGAGTTATATCCCGAAAAAGCACGCCAGAGACGGGGAAATCGGGAATATTACGAATGGCTTTTTTGAGCTTCTTAATTTTGCTCTCGAGCATAATTGCTCCTATATTTTGTTACAAGGATTAGAGCGCTGCCTGGTAGTCTAGCGCAATGCTCCCGCATTCACAAACAGCTTTTTAGCTATCCTTGATTGGAGCGCAAAAGGTCGAGTCCAAATCCACTATTGATTTCAGCGCCTGGTGCGCCACCAGCAGGCCAAATATGCCAGTCATATAGGACAGGCTGCCGATGGGATTACGCGCGCGGCCCTTAAGGAAAGTATCGCCTTCGGCCTCAAGCGGCGCTGTTAATTTATTCCTGGGCAGCTCAATCGAATAAACGCAGCTGACCCCGCTAGCCACCCCCCTATGGCGCAATTTTTTCCTGATAAAACGCGCCAGGGGACAGGCTTCAGTTTCCGCGATATCACCCACACGCAGAGCCTGCGGATCGGTGCGGGTGGCTGCGCCCATACTGGAAACAACCTTCAAGCCAGCCCGCCGAGCAGCCGCTATTAAAGCTACCTTTGGCGCTACGCTATCTATGGCATCAATGACCACATCTAAGGGACCACGCAATAAAGTTGATAGATTAGCTTCCTCAACAAATACCTGATGATCCTCCACTTGACAGGCCGGGTTGATATCCAGAACCCGAGCGCGGGCAACGGCAACCTTCGGCTGATTGAGGGTGGATTGGAGCGCATAAAGCTGGCGGTTAAAATTGCTCAAGCGGATGACGTCACTATCCACCAGGCGCAGATATCCTACGCCGGCGCGGACTAAAGCCTCGACCACATAAGAGCCCACGGCACCCAACCCGAATACCGCCATCCGACTGGCTCTTAATTTCTGCAGGGCCGCTGGGCCCAACAATTGCTCGCTACGACAAAAACGTTCCATATCTTTTATAGGAGAGGGCGCAGTAAACGCTCAGCATTAATATAGGTTTGCTCCGCCAGCGCGGCCGTGGAAACATTGCGTAGCCGAGCCACGGTAGCCGCAATCAATGGCAGATTAGCCGGCTCATTGATTGTGCTGGTCAGGCCTGTCGGCAACATATCAGGGCTGTCGGACTCAATCAACAAACGCTCCGCCGAGACAGCCACCAGCGCTCGCGGACCTTGTTTATTATTAGGGCAGGTGATCGCACCGCTAAACGATAAATAAAAGCCCATTTGCTCTAGCGGGCCTACCAAATTCGCTGGACCGGAGTAGGAGTGGATGATCCCGCCATCCGGCGCGCCACCCTCGTCAGCCAAGAGCGCCAGTAAACGGCCCCAGGCCTTCCGGCAATGCAGCGAGATGGGTCGGCGCAATCTTTTAGCTAGACGCAATTGGACTAAAAGAACCTCCTCTTGCTCAGCGTCGCTGCGCCCGGCCAAAGCATGATCTAACCCCATTTCGCCAACGCCGGCCGGGCCGGCCAGCAACAAGCGCTCTAAATCATCCAGCCAATGATCGCCGCGCTCCGCTAGATACCAAGGATGTAAGCCCAGGCTGGGAATTATTTCCGGATGCTGCTGAGTCAATTGCCGGACGATTGCCCAGTCGCTCGGCTTGATGCCACAACATAGAAAGCGAGATACCTTGACGCGGCGCGCTCGCTCCAAAATATGCGGCAAGCTAGCTAGCAACTTGGCATCCTGTAAATGACAATGGGCATCAAAAAAACGCGGCATGCCAAAAGCCCCCAAGTATGATGAATATCAACAGCCGCCAGGCTTCAGCTGATCAAGCCCGGCAACCGGCGCCAGCCTGGCGCAGCTGGCGCTTCCTCCAAGCTATTAGCCAATTTATGCTTGCTTGCAAATCCTAAAATAAGTATTAGCTAAATTGGCGCGCGAGGACACTTGCGGTTTTCCTGCGCGAATCAAATCACGCCCCGGCGCACCGAAAGCTAAAGATAATGACCATGACTTCCCAGGAACGTGTAAGGCGCGCTGTCTTATTTCAAGGCCCTGACCGCATTCCCCGCTGTCTGCCGGAACCCTGGGGATCGGATTTTCTACATGTGGAGGTGGCCCAGGACACGAGCTGGCAACCTCAGATCGAGGGGCAAGACGAGTGGGGATGTATCTGGGGCAAACTCCCTAATGATACAACCATGGGCCAGGTAATGATCCATCCTCTGGATGACTACGCCAAACTAGCCGACTACCCCTTTCCCGACTTCACCCTGGCTGCGCGTTACACTGGGGCGCAGCAGGCTATCGCCGGCAACCTTGCTAAAAAGTTCGTCTTAGCCAATATTCCCTTAAGTTTTATCCATCGCTTGGAATATCTGCGCGGCCATGAAGCCGCCTGGAGCGACTGTTTTCTATACCCCAGTCAATTGCAAGAGCTGCTGACGCGCCTGGGCGATCTGGGCATAACTATCATCCAGCGCTTGGCAGCGCTGGGCGCGCAAGGCATTATGTTCGCTGATGACTGGGGTTTTCAGGATCGCCTCATGGTTTCGCCGGCGATTTTTCGAGAGTTCTTTCAGCCCCATTATAAACGCGTTTATCAAGCAGCGCGGCAGGCTGGCCTGCTTTGTTTTCTGCATAGTTGCGGCTATATCGTTGAGATCTTAGACGATCTGATTGAAGCTGGCTTACAGGTGATCCAGTTGGATCAGCAAGAAAACATGGGCCTTAAAAACCTGGCGCAACATTTTGGCGGGCGCTTGTGTTTCTGGTGCCCGGTGGATATCCAAAAAACGATGGTGCAGGGCACGGCGGACGAGGTCCGCGCCTACGCGCGCTCCTTGATCTGGGAATTCGGACGTTGCCACGGCGGCTTCATGGCCAAATGGTATCCGGCGGCGGCGGCGCTGAGGCATTCCGCGGAGAAAATCAACGCCATGGCAGAAACCTTCGTAAATTACGGCCATTATCCATTAGACGCTCCTTGAAATGGCCCGGAAGTCTGGGTATGTTAAGGCTAACCAGACTAGGAACTCATCCAGAAAGCCGCCTTGCGCAAGCAAGCCACCAAATGAGTTACGAAGAAAAGCTTTTCAATAAGCCACGCGGCTATTAGGATGCGAGTTTAAATCCATTTTAGGAGAAGGATTATGGGCGGCTTTTTTGGCGTCGTTAGCTCTAGCGATTGCGTTAACGACCTATTCTACGGCACGGATTACCATTCGCATTTAGGCATGCACCGCGGCGGCCTGGCGATGCAACACCAGGGAAAGTTCACTCGATTTATCCATGATATATCCAATGCTCAGTTCCGCTCTAAATTCGAAATGGATATAAATCGACTGCGCGGCAACCGCGGCGTTGGCGTCATCAGCGATAATGAAGATCAGCCGTTGATCATCAACTCTCATTTGGGAGTTTACGCCATTGTCACGGTGGGCAATATTCAGAATGCCCAGCAATTGGCAGCAGCCGCCTTCAGCAAGCGTTCGACGCATTTCGCTGAAATGGGTGGCAATGAAATCAATGCCACAGAGCTGACCGCCGCCCTGATCAACCAGGCAGCCTCTTTTGAAGAGGGTATTCATGCGGCTCAGCAGGCCATCGTCGGATCCTGTTCCATGCTTGTTTTAACCGATGCAGGCATTTACGCGGCGCGGGATAAACTAGGACGCACCCCCATTATCATCGGCGCCAAACCTGGATCCATGGCAGCCACCTTGGAAACCTGCGCCTTTCCCAATCTTGGCTATGAGCCGCGTCATATCTTGGGCCCCGGCGAAATCGTCTTGATCAATGAAACCGGCATGACGTCTTTACGAGCGCCGGAAACGCGCCTGCAGATTTGCGCCTTTCTCTGGGTCTATTACGGCTATCCGGCTTCCTCTTATGAAGGCATCAACGTGGAAACGACCCGCTATCGCTCAGGCGCATGCCTGGCCCGGCGCAACAAGGCAGCGGTTGACTGCGTGGCCGGCATACCCGATTCCGGCACCGGCCATGCTTTGGGATTCGCCAACACAGCAAAAATTACTTATTGCCGACCCTTTGTGAAATACACGCCTACTTGGCCGCGCAGCTTCATGCCCCATGATCAGTCCATGCGCGACCTAGTAGGTCGGATGAAATTAATCCCCATCAACGATCTGGTTAAGGGTCAACGCCTATTGTTTTGCGAAGATTCGATTGTCCGCGGCACGCAGTTGAAAGACGCCATTAAACGTCTCTATGATTGCGGCGCGCGCGAAGTTCACATGCGACCAGCTTGTCCGCCACTGATCTTCGGCTGCAAGTTTCTTAATTTTTCGCGTTCGCGCTCTGAGGTGGATCTAGCAGCTCGTAAAGCCATCGCTGAGCTGGAAGGGTCGGCTACCCCCGATCTCAAGGAGTATGCCACTGCCGGCTCGGTCAAATATTGCGCCATGCTAGAACGCATCCGCCTCCAGCTCGGATTAACTTCATTGGAATATCAGCACTTGGACGATCTGGTGGCCGCGATCGGATTGCCAAAGGAAAAACTCTGCACTTATTGTTGGGATGGCGCCGAATAAATTAGCAGGGTCTAGGCTAACTCAGCGTAAAGGCCGCCAGCCGATCCGGTTATCATACTCCTCGCCCTTGGCTGCAATTAACGAATTTCTTGCTCAGCCTAGCGCTTTCTAGATCCGCGGCGGCCTGAGCGGCGCAGCTTACTTTTAGGCTTAGATCGCCGAGAGGCGGATGGCTCGGCGGCGCGCAACTCGAAGAGTTGATCCCGCAATAGCGCGGCGCGCTCGAATTCCAAGGCGGCCGCCGCGGCCAGCATTTCCCTCTCGGTATCCTGAATCAGCTCATGCAGGTCATATTCGGCCGCGTTAGCTTGCAGCATTGTGCGCTCAAGGCTAGCGGCCTCTTGCTTGAGGACCAAGCTATCTTGAATGCTCTTGGTGATGCCCCGCGGAGTAATGCCATGTTGGTGGTTATATTGCATTTGGCGCCGCCGGCGATCCTCCATAACCGCCAGTGCTCGCCGCATAGAATCTGTAACGCTATCAGCATAAAGAATCACTTCGCCACGCACATGCCGGGCGGCGCGGCCAGCTGTCTGGATCAAGGCTGTCTCTGAACGCAAGAAACCCTCCTTGTCCGCATCCAGCACAGCTACCAGCGATACTTCTGGAAGATCCAATCCTTCGCGCAACAGATTAACTCCAACCAGACAATCAAAATCGCCCTGGCGTAAAGAGCGCAATACTTCAACCCGTTCTATCGCATCAATATCTGAATGCAAATAGGCCACCCGCAAACCAAGATCTTTTAGGTAATCGCTCAAATCTTCTGCCGTTTTCTTGGTCAATGTGGTAACCAGAGCCCTTTCGTGCCGCTCGGCGCGCACCCGCAGCGCCTCTATAAGATCGTCAATCTGATGCTCTAGCGGACGCACATGGACCGGAGGATCAAGCAGGCCAGTCGGGCGGATAACTTGCTGGATCGGCGGTGCCGAGACAGCGCGCTCATGAGCTCCCGGAGTAGCTGACATAAACAGGATTGCACTGGTGGCTTGCTCAAACTCGCTGAAATTTAAGGGGCGATTATCCTTGGCGGAAGGCAGGCGAAAGCCATGATCGATCAAAACTTGTTTGCGCGATTGGTCGCCATTATACATGCCGCGCAGCTGCGGCAGAGTGACATGCGACTCATCAATGACCGTAAGAAATTCGCCGCGAAAATAATTAAGCAGCGTCGCTGGCGCTTGGCCGGGTCGGCGGCCACTTAAATGGCTTGAATAATTTTCAATGCCGGCGCAATAGCCCATTTCTTTCAGCATTTCTAAGTCATAGCTGGTACGCATTTGAATGCGTTGAGCTTCTAGAAGCTTATTATTGGCCTCAAACCAGCTGACGCGTTCGACCAGTTCGGCTTGGATGCGTTGTAGGGCTGGCTCTAAACGGCTGGCTGGCATGACGAAATGGCGCGCTGGTGATATCAATGCCGACGCCAGCAAGCCTTCGGTTTGCCCAGTGGTGGCCTGAAGGCGGGCAACCGATATTATCTCATCGCCGCAAAAGTTAATGCGCAAGCCCTGTTGAGAATAGGCAGGAAAGACATCCAGGGTATCCCCACGAACGCGAAAAGTTCCTGGGCGCGGCTCATAATCATTGCGAACATACTGAATATCAACCAGCTGACGCAAAAGCTGATCTCGTTCCACGGCCAGACCTGGTGCCACTGTCACCAGCATCTCCCGATAGTCCTCGGGCGACCCTAATCCATAAATACAAGATACTGAGGCAACAATAATAACATCATCCCGGCTCAACAGAGAATTGGTTGCCGCCAACCGCATGCGTTCAATATCCTCGTTGATGGAGGCATCCTTTTCAATGAAGGTATCAGTCTGGGGAATATAGGCCTCTGGTTGGTAATAATCGTAATAGCTTATAAAATATTCAACAGCATGGCTGGGGAAATAGCCCTTCAATTCATGATAGAGTTGAGCGGCCAAGGTTTTGTTATGCGAAACGATCAGAGTAGGGCGTCCCCAACGAGCAATAACATTGGCAATGGTGAAAGTTTTTCCAGAACCGGTCACGCCTTCCAGGGTTTGATAGCGCTGACCAGCGCATAGCCCATGATGCAGCGCAGCAATCGCTTGCGGCTGATCGCCGGCCGCCGCATAGGGGGCATGCAGTGAAAAAAGCGGCGGCGCGTTCATAAGCTTAACATGCGGCTCAGGGCCAAACGGGCTTGATCCCGTAATGCCGGAGCGACTTGCACTTGATTGGCCGGCGGCCAATTCTGCAACAAACTAAGCAGCTTGGCCGCGGTGGTTAAGCTCATATTATGACAAGTCGCCGGACGCAGCGGCACGATAGTCCTTTGACCACGCTGCTGTCGCGCCAAGCGCTCCACTAAATGCAGTTCGGTGCCAACGACGATTGTAGCGCCCCGTGGTTGCGATTCCACATAGCGAATGATTTGAGAGGTCGAGCCATGTGCGTCAGCCAAGCGGGTAGTCGCTGAAGGTGTTTCCGGATGCACGATGATTTTGGCGTCAGGATATTGCTGGCGGGCGCGCGCAAGGTCTGCTACCGTAAACATATGCACATGACAATAACCCCGCCAGACCAAAATCTGGATCCGCGCCCGGCTGGCCGGCGCCACGCCACCTGCAGGTCTACTGGAATCATATACTCCTAGGCCAGTCTCCGGCAGGTTCAGGTCGTGCGCAGTGTTGGCTCCTAAATGCTCATCCGGAATAAATAGCACGCGCTTGTTCTGGACCAAGGCCTGTTGAAACGCCTGGCTAGCATTGCTGGAGGTGCAGACATAGCCACCATTTTTTCCGCAAAACGCCTTGAGCGCCGCGCTGCTATTGATATATACCACCGGCAACCAATCAGCGCCCCAAGTTTGTAGATCATGCCAAGCTTTTTCCACCGCGCCTAAAGGCGCCATATCGGCCATGGGGCAACCAGCATTAATATCTGGCATGAAAACAGCTTGTTTATCCGAGCTAAGGATCTCAGCGGATTCGGCCATGAAGTGCACTCCGCAAAAGACTATCCGCTCCGCCGCCGCCGCCGCCGCCCAGCGCGCCAGCTCAAAGGAATCGCCGACCAGATCAGCATGGCGCAGCACCTCATCGCGCTGATAGTAATGGCCCAGGATGAGGAGCCTTCGGCCCATGGCCTTGCGGAGCGCTGTGATGGCCAACGCCGTAGGATCGTTTTGTGCACTCTGCTTCATGTTTATATTGCGGGAATATATATCTTGACGGGCGGCAGCGCAAGCAGGGATCTAGAGAGCTCTCTCTATACAGCTTCAGGCTAGACACCGGAACAATTAACCATTATTCAACTTGACGGCAAGCTGCTTTTGCGTAATATTGGCTCTCATATCGTTCCTTGATAAATCATTGTGTGATGCGGCAAACGAAAGTCTGTGAAAAACAGACGCGGTTGCGCCGCTGTAACCGGATGCCATGGCGCCGCGAAACAAGCGCCACGCAAAAACTCATCTAGCCACTGACCGCGCAAGCGGTGGGGAAGGCAGATCTATCGGATTGAGGCCGGAAGCCAGAAGACGTTGCCCTTCACGCTCATCGCGGAAACGCCGGCAGGCGTTTTCACTCTTTCGCAGTTGAGGAGGATGAGGGCTCAATTCTCTTATTGGTCGCCTTCAGTCTCTCGCTGCGAGAGGCTGGAGGCTTTTTTATTTTCAAGCATCAGTTTAACTCATTTAAAGGAGGAATTCGTTTCATACAAGCTAACCATGCCATCAACAAGCTAATTAAAAAAATTAACTCATTTAAAGGAGGAATTCGTTTCATGCAAGCTAACCATGCCATCAACAAGCTAATTAAAAAAATATTGCTAATGACAATCGGAGGAGTCGTGACCTGGCTCATGCCGCTAAATAGCCTGGCTCAAATGCCCGCTAAGCAGACGGCAACAGGAACCAGGCCGGACGATGCCGCCAGCATTGTGGTGAGCGCGACCCGTATACCCCGGCTGAGCCGCGACGTGGGAGTTAGCGCTACGGTGGTTCCAAGTACCAGGATCGAAGAATTGAATGCGCCAAGCCTGAATGAAGTCCTCGACGAAGTTGCCGCTGTGCGGGTAAAACCCTGCGGCTCCATGGGCGCGGAAAGCAGCATCGCCCTGCGCGGCTCATCCCCCCAACAAGTGCTGGTTATGGTTGATGGTCGGCCGCTGAATCCTCCTTCCTTAGGGCAAGTGGATCTGGCTATGATCTCGGTCGATCAGATCTCTCGGATTGAGGTGATCCGCGGCCCCAGCTCGGTGCTTTATGGCGCCGGCGCCATGGCCGGAGTAGTGAATATTATCAGCAAAGACCCACCTGAAAAGTTTCAGACCGATCTGGCCGCCTCCTACGGGACCAGAAACTCGCGCCTGCTTAAATTGGATAATGGCGCCTCTTTTGGCGAGTTTGGCTATCTGATCACGCTCAGCCAAAACGCTTCGGACGGTTGGCGAAAAAACAGCAGTTACGATGCCTATAATCTTTCTGGCAAGGCCAGCTATGATATTTCTCAAGAATCGCGCCTAACCTTGAACTCCGGCTTTACGCGACAAAACAAAGGCGTGCCCGGCGCAACCTATTGGCCATCGCCTAATGCCAAGCAATATGATCGGCAATACTGGTTTGATCTAACCCATACATATGAATTCGAAACCAACTCTTGGCTCACCAGTAAGATTTTTATTAATCAGGACTGGCAGCACTATCAAGATCCCGATAGCTTTCTGAATAATATTAATCGTAACCAGAAGGCCGGGGTGGATATCCAGCATACCCAGCCCTGGGGCGAACGCCATCTATTCCTGGGCGGCATTTATCTGGCAAACGACCATGTGAATCTCAAGGATGCCAACGCTGTTTCAACGATCGGCGGCAATCGTGATCTCTTCACCGGCGCCGGTTTTCTACAAGACGAAATATCTCTCCTGGAGCGCTTCATCGCCACACCCGGATTGCGTTGCGATATCCAGTCGCAATGGGGAGCTGAGTTTAGCCCCAAATTAAGCGGACTATATAAAATAAGCGAGACCACCAGACTCAGAGCTTCGCTCGGTCGTGGCTTTCGAGGGCCTACGGTTAATGAGCTGTATTGGCAAGATGACTATACCCAAGGCAACCCAGACCTCAAAGCCGAAGAATCTATTAGCTATGACCTCGGCTGCCAACAACAATTAGGAGAAAAAAGCTCCTTGAACATTGCTCTTTTCAGAAGCCATATGAATAATTTGATCAGCTGGTTCGATAATGGGCAAGGCATCTATCAGGCACAAAATGTCGATGACGCTCTCCTGCAGGGTCTGGAGGCGGAATTAACAATACAGATCGCCCCCGGAGTATTCAGCAGCCTAAATTACACCCTGCTCGACGCCAAGGATACTAGTAACGATTATGATGGCAATCTCTTGGTCTATCGATCAAAACATAAAATTGGCGGCACGCTAGGCTATCAAAGTCCCTGGGGATTAAAGTTAAACATGAATGCTCAATACAGCGGCCCAGTTTATACTGACCGAGCCAATACCGAAGAATTAGGTGGCTTTATGACCTTGGGCGCTTATGCCGCCCAGACTGTTGCTCAAGGCGTGGAGATTTTCGCGCGCGCCGACAACATCTTAAACAAACAGTATCAATTATTGAATGGCTATCCCATGCCCGGCGCCAGTTTAATGGGCGGCATCAAGGCCAGCTTTTAATGATTACCAGGAATTCCATACACAGATTAAAATATTTGGCAATCAGACCAGATCGGTATAACATGCCTTGAAAAATCAGTTTTTATGAATATAGGTAAGGGGATAGCTAATAAACTCATGGTATCTCTGCTCCTGCACGGAACCATCCTAGCTGGCGCGGCTGGCCTATGGTCTAATCATTGCGCTGGGCTGGTGCCGGCCTTTCAATCGGGAGAGTTCTGCCTGGAACTGGGCCCAACAATTCGCGGCGGAATTATGCCGATGGCGGCGGCGCCCAGCGCGCCAACGGCCCTTGACCTTAAAAAAGAATCTGAGCTGCCTGCAGCTACCGTTGTAGAATCAAAAGATGAGTTGGATATAGGGCTACGGACCGCGGCCACCCAACCTCACCATCCAGCCGCCAGCGCCGCAGTCGCGCGAACCGCTAATCCCGGAGTTGCTGAGACCCCGCGTTTGAAATCTTGTATCCGCTTGATTTATCCACATGGCGCCCGTCTACGCGGGGAAGAGGGAGTCGTTACGGTGCGCGCCTTCATAATGCCTTCGGGAAAAACCAGCGCCGCCGAAGTAGTTAATTCCAGCGGTTTTTCCCTTCTTGATCAGGCGGCTATCAATGCTGTCCGCCGCGCCGCTTTCATCCCTATACATAAAAAACATCAGCCGATTGAATCCGAGGCCCTCTTGACATTCCGCTTCTCTTTGCTGGACTAACCCAGCACTCCGGATGCATTATTTGGTTGGCCAGACAAGATCGTTTGACCGTAAAGAAAGGCTTTTCTGGGCGCAACCTTATGTTAATATGCTTCATTTACCAGCCGCCTCTAAGGTCGCATAAAAATTAGGCAAGATAAATCATGCTGATAACCTTTTTTATTTTTAGCGGCGGGGGCCTACTGGCCTATTTGCTGGGGGCCGTGCCCTGTGGCTATTTGATCGCGCGCTTTAACGGCGTGGATATTCGAACGGTTGGCAGCGGCAACATCGGCGCCACCAATGTGTTTCGCTCAGTAGGCCGAGGTTGGGGCATGCTGACCTTCGGCTGCGACGCGCTCAAGGGATTCATTCCCGCCTGGATTTTCCCTCGATTAGCGCTGAGCTTGCTAGATCAGCATGGCTATGGACCAGTGCTAACGATAGCCTACGCCTGCCTGGCAATTATCGGCCATAATTGGCCAGTATATCTTGGCTTCAAAGGTGGCAAGGGCGTTGCTACCAGCTTAGGGGCGTTAATGGGAATAGCTCCAGCTATCGCCGGACTAGGACTACTTATATGGATAGTAGTCTTTGTGGCAACGCGTTATGTTTCGGTGGCCTCGATCGTTGCCGCCGGAGCTGTTGGCATAACCGCTTGGTTTAGATGCTTCCAAACCGAATGGTTAATTTCCAGCGTTTTATCATTACTGTGCGCTCTGGTTATTTGGCGGCATAAAGCTAATATCCAACGCTTATTGCAGGGCTCGGAAAACCGCTTCCAGTTTAGGAGGCACAATCCTTCTGCAGGCGCGCCGCCAGGTGATCTCAATGCTCGCTTAGGCGGCGACCAATGACAACGCGGAAGCCGATACATTCGTTAGCCCAAGCCGGCGGAACCGCTGCGCGGTGAGCCACTTGTAACGTGTTTTCCCGCTCATTATTCCAAGCGCCGCCGCGGATCGGGCGAGTTTTCTTTTCTGCATCAAACCAATTTTGGCACCATTCCCAAACATTGCCGCCCACACCATAAAGTCCCCATGTATTCAAGCCGCTTTGCGTGATCGGGCCGGTAATGACAAACCTGTCTTTATGACCACGAATAAATTTCTCTCGTTGAAACAACGCGTATAACAAGCCGGAACCTTCCTCGCCGCGATAGTTATAATCATTGGGTGGTGGCCATTTATCGCCCCAAGGATAGATGCGCTGATCACCGCAAGATGCATAGGTTTCCCATTCCGGTTCGCTGGGCAAACGAAATATATATTCCGATGGGATCGATGCGCCGTAGCGGCGATTCAGCCAATTGCAATAATTATTGGCGGCATCCCAAGAAACTTGCACCACCGGCTGAATATCCTGGTTCATATCCCGGCCAAACAGGTTAGTGCTGTTGTGGCTGGCATCGTAACGCCGGTACTGTCCGTTGCTGACCTCGTGCTGTCCCACCCACATGCACATAGGTGCGATCCAAATAAAGGCCAAACTTTCACCGCGACCCAGCTCCAGGTTCAATGGATGTCCCAGCCGCGCCAGGGCCGCAGCCGGGGCAGGCGCTGAGTTGACGACTGGTTCAGGCAGCTGGTTACTATCCGCCGCCAACGCGTTAGATCCAGCGCTGAGGATGATAAGCATTGCTAGCCATTGCAAGAAGCGTGCGCTCATTGTTTTATTTTTTTCAGATACAGCAGCTAGGCCATAGCGCGTTTTACGCGTCTTGTTTAGTATGTAGATTGATAAGATAATCTTCAAGGTCGAAGACAGGGATTTTATTATAAATCCAAAATAGCTTGGGCAGATAGTCGCGCTTAAGCTATTCGATTTAGCTATTCCACGCCAGCGCCAAACTGCGGTCGGCATAAAATTTCAGATAAAGGAATAGGCAAGCAGAGCATTTACTGCTAAAAATATAGTTACGCAGGCATGCTGATATAGCAAACCAATGCCAATTAAACTTTTTAGCTCCCGTGGCGGAATCGGCAGACGCGCATGGCTTAGGACCATGTCTCGTGAGAGATGAAGGTTCGAGTCCTTCCGGGAGCACCCTTTGGTTCAGCGGCCTCAAATACGCTCTCCAGGCAATTAGCGCGCAAGGCCCTCTTGAGCTCTCCGGGTCTGCAGCTGGAGCTTGTGGTTGATTGCCGGCGGGACGCCCGGACGCTTAGCCGTAATGCTTGCGAATCCAGAGATTGATTAAATCTTCGGAGATTTTGATGATGGCTATTTCACGCTCGGCGTTTTCCGTGGAATCGGAGGCGTGAGCAGCATTGATCATGATATCATGACCGAACTCGCGGCGGACAGAACCCGGCTGAGCCTTGCTGGGATCAGTGGCTCCTAGTAATTTACGGATTTTCTCGACAGCATTCACGCCGCCGTAGATCAAGGCCAAGCATTTCTGGCAGCCATCTTGCGCTTTATCGGCGACGGCGCAATCAGGCGGATAATAGCCCGTCATAAATTTAACGATCTGATTGAACTGTTCCTCGCCAAACAATGGCCCCAGTTGCTCTGCTAAGAGATTCTTTATATGAGCAGGGATCTCTAGATGAAATTCTTTTTCAAGCGCTTTAACCGATCGTTCGGCCACTTGTTCCTTCATCTTTTCGCGCAGGGTCGCCCTAACTGGTTTATAAAACTCCTCGGCTTGAGAAACGCTCATACAGTGGATCTTGGCTGCCATGATGCGCAACCCTGAGCGCGAGAGCAGGTCTATGATATTGCCAGGCCGGGCCGTAGGAAAACGAAAATTATCCGGCTTAATGATAACTAGAGTCCGCTGCCAACCAGGGGTATCGGTAGCGAAATCCAGCGCGTTTTTCAGCAGGCCGCCATCGCTGGCGAAATAACGGCCCCAAAGTTTGAGCGTCGCGCTGGTTTCCTCGCGATTGGAACCAATCAACACCGCCGGTTCAAAATAGCGGATCTGGCCACCATCATCTACAACGTAATCGCCGAAGGTATCCCGAATGGTCTCTCCGCCACCCATGATTACCGGCCCAGCAACCTCAGATACCTTGCGGATGGCATCTTCGCCTTCCAAGAGTATCATCATTACCCGCCGCGGGCGCCCGCTGGCAGCATCCGGCAGATAAGCTTTCATAACATAGTTGGCAATCAACTGACGGGCTTCCGGTTCCAGCGCGCTGCTTTGCTGAATCAATTGAGCATATGCCTCCACCAGCTCACGGCTGGGAGCAAACATGCCGGTGGCTACCAAATCTAACCCGGTGCGACTCATGAAGCGGCCTATAACTCCGCCAGTTCTAGACTTGGCAATCGTATAAGGATTGATTAAAACAAATGCAAGTTCTTCGGCCATAATAGTCCTTAGCTGTATGCGCCCAGGATAATAAGAATTTATTGATCTAACACAAGCAAAAAGAAAGCATCATGCCCACAACAGTGCCTCTGCATGCCGCGCGCAAACAGGCCCAGATAGCTTTGACCTTGCTGCACGATGCCAATATGGCGGTGGCTCAAGGATATCCCTTGGACCGCCACTTGGCTAACTATTATCGACAACATCGGGAATATGGCTCCCGCGACCGGCGCTTTTTATCAACCTTGGCTTTTGCCTGGTTCCGCTGGCGCGGCTGGCTGCCCAATCCTAGCCAGCCGAATGAACTTAACTCTGTCCTAGCCTGGTGCCTCGACGCGGCCGCCTTATCTCCGGCCATCGAATATCTAATCGATCTTTACCCCCCTGGCAGCACTGCTCCCCAACCCCTGGGCGCTCTGAGCTTATTGGAGAAATCGCAGAGGCTAGCGCCATGGCTCCAAGATGGCCCGCCGGCTAGAGCGGCCTTAGTGCCAAGCTGGCTGGCTGAGGCCTTGTTTTATCCTAGGCAAACGCCCCGCCATGAACATTGGCATTGCTGCCTGCAATCCTTTCAAATCCGCCCACCAACTTGGTTGAGAATTCGCCAGCAGCCTCAACCAGATTTCTGGGATAACTTAAACAAGCAATACCCCGCGGCTAACCGGCACCTGACTCTGCCTAATGCCTTTAGCCTTCCAGGCGGAACCGCCCTGGAAGATTGGCCGGCGCGGCCGCATGTAGAAATTCAGGATCTGGCCTCGCAATGCGTCGGCCTTATCTGTGCGCCCAAGCCAATGGAGCGCTGGTGGGATGCTTGCGCTGGCGCCGGCGGCAAGAGCCTTCATTTAGCTGACCTTATGCAAGGCTCGGGATCCATTCTGGCCACCGATACGCGTGCCGTTATGATCCAAGAATGTCGCCGGCGTGTCTTGCGCAACAGGCTCGCGCGGGTCGCCGCGAAAACCTGGGATGCAACAGCCGCCAGCGCCCCGCGCCAGGCCTTTGATGGCGTCTTGCTGGATGCTCCCTGTTCCGGTGTGGGCACCTGGTCCAGGAATCCCGATGCGCGCTGGCGAACCGCAGCGAGCGCCGTAGCCGATTTTGCTAAATTGCAGTTAGAGCTATTAAAACTATGTGCGGGTAAAGTCCGTCCGGGCGGCCGCTTAGTCTATGCCGTCTGCACCTTAACGGCGGATGAAACCAGCGGGGTGCTGGGACAATTTCTGGCTGATCAACCTGCCTTTCAGCTGGAAACGACGGCACATCCCCTCAGCGGCGAAAGCTGTGCTGCTCCAATTTGGATCTGGCCATGGATGGGTAACTGCAACGGCATGTTTATCGCCCGGCTGAAAAAATCAATGACTTAGGCCACTAGGATATGAGTGCAATAATCAAAAACCAGGCCCTAACTTGCTCAGCCCAAAATCATTAGGGCCAGAACTATTGAAACAAAGCTATTATCAGATAGATAACTTTGCTAAGGTTTTTCTAAAGCTTGCCGGCTCAACAATGCAGCAGCTAGACCAAGCAATAGGAAGGGATGCGATATGCCTGCTCGCGCTAAGGTGGCGCTGGTTAATTGTAAGAGCTATGATTTCACAACAGTCCTGGCTGCCACGGAACGCCTGCTAGCACAGCTGGGCTGCCTCAGCGACCTGGTGGCTCCCGGCCAAAAAGTTCTCTTGAAACCCAATCTGCTCTCAGGCCATGCTCCCGACGAGATGATCACAACCCATCCGGAAGTGGTGCGCGCCCTAATTCATTTGATCAAACGCGCCGGCGCCAATCCGGTCGTGGCCGACAGTTCCGCCAGCGCTGTTCAAATCGAACAGGTTTGGGAAGCTACTGGCTTTCGAGCAATGTGCGCCAGCGAGCAAGTCCCTTTGATTAATCTGGAAAGATCTGGCTCGCGCAGTTTTAGCTTCAACGGCGTGGCCTTTTCCATTGCTAAACCTATTCTAGACGCCGATGTTCTCATCAACGTGCCGAAACTAAAAACTCATGTCCTGACGGTATTAACCAATGCCGTCAAGAATATGTATGGCACTATTCCTGGCTACCAAAAGACAATTTTACACAAGCATTTCCCTAACCCCACCGAGTTCGGCCGCTTACTTGCCAAACTCTACACGATTGTCCGCCCCAGCCTGACTGTGACCGATGCCA
>CAYUHK010000003.1:0-27956 GCA_964444425.1 uncultured Verrucomicrobiota bacterium | reverse complement strand
ATTGTAGCTATGGAAGGCAGCGGTCCCCTGGCCGGCCAACTCGCTCCTCTGGGATTTCTGGCCGCGGCCCACGATGGCGTGGCGCTCGATACGGCCTTATGCCACTTACTGGGGATTGATCCGCGCCAGGTGCCTTATTTTGACGACCTGCAAAAGGCCGCAGCCGGCCAAACGCGTTGGGATGCTATTGAATTATCTGGCGACCCCCTCGAACAAATCGCCTTGCGTGCTATTCGTCTCCCGAAAGCAATGTCTGGGAAGGTGGTGCCCAACTGGCTCAAACCTTTATTGGCGCCATTCTTGTGGATCCGCCCGCGCATTCTGGCCAACTGCAAAGCCTGCGGTCTATGCGTTAAAGCTTGTCCCGTTGGCGCGTTGATTCAAGTCGCCGGACAGGCGCCTAAGCTCCAGCATAAGCTCTGTATCGCTTGTTGCTGTTGCTACGAGATTTGCCCAAGCCGAGCGATTGCAATCCAGTCAAGCCCGCTCTTCACCCTAGCAGAGTTTATGAAACTATGGCTTCTGCACGGCCGCAAGGCATTATCGAAAATGCTCGCGGCCGGCCAAACGCGACTGGGGCGGCGACGCCAGCCAACTAAACCACCAGCGCGCGATTAGGTGTTGTCGCCAAATCCTACGGAACGGATACAGTTTTGACAGAACTCCGGCAGCTGGTTTTTATTCAGCAGGCGCTTTCGGAACGCGGCGATACGGTTGCCGCGCCAGGCGCCACGAAATCCACCAGCCCCGAACGCATTGCCCAGATAGTTAGGCGCATTAACATCGTTGGTCCATGGATATTGCGTGCAGGGAGCTAACGCGCCATCCCAATTGACCACCCCGATCAACCAAGGCCAAAGACAACGGCGGTAGCGCGGCTGACTAACAGGCTGGCTGGCAGGCAGGCTGGGCACAAGAAAATCTTTCTGATACTCTTCCACGGCGGCGGCCAGCTGAGGACCGAGTATATCGGCGGCGATATCGCCGCGCGCCGTGCGAGCCACAAAGGCATCGGCGCCGGCGCGCATGACATGGGCCTTGGCCTGAGAGCATTCCTCTAAATTATACCAGAATTTGAGATAGCGAATATTGATCCGCGGCGTCTTGGACTTCAGCCGCGCGCGCGCCGCTACCAGCTCATCCAACGTTTTCAGAACCACGGCAATGCGCCCATTGCGATGATATTTTTCATAGACTGCTTGCGAAAGTCCTGAAATTGAGATGATCAACTCGTCTAGACCAGATTTTACAATACGCTCAGCCTGTTCCGGCGTATGTATGAAGTGTCCATTGGTGCTGACCATACTATAGAGGCGCCGGCGGTGCGCATATTCGATAAAGAGGGCCAGATCCTTATTCATGAAAGGTTCGCCCACAACATAAAGAAAGACCGCCAAGGCATCGGGAGCTACCTGATCAATCACCTGGGTATAGGCGGAAAAATCCATGTTCTTAAACGGGGCGGCCGGCGCATTGCCCGCGGGGCAAGCCACGCATCTTAAATTACATGTCGCGGCCGGATCGATCGCTAATACAGGCGGACAGCCGCTAGAAAGCACGTTGCCCAGATAGGGATGCGCCAAACAACGAATGGCATTCGTTATTTTGCGGGGCGTCACATATCCGCGCGCGACCAGGCGCGTTCCCATGCGCGCCATATTCAGTATGGCTGGAAAATTTAAGCTCATTTCAATGGACTGCCGCCGGCTGAGCCCGCGCCACATAATCGGCGACGAACAACCTGAGACCTTCCTCCAAAGATACTGTTGGAGAGTATGCCAGTTCCCTTTGAGCCTTTTCAATGGAAAAGCAAAAATCCCTCATCAGGGTTTTTAGCTTACGTAAATTAAAAAACCATTCCCGGCCAGAGAGTGTTTCCCAAGTTTCTCCCGCCAACGCGGCCGCGTAAGCCAGTGCATAGGGAATGCTGCGAATCTTACTTTTTAAGTTAGCCGCGCGACTCAAGGTCTCCAAGAACTCTAGCATGCTGGGATGGCGGCCATCGGTTATGTTATAGGCCTGGCCGGCAGCGACTGGTCGATCGCCGGCGGCGGCCACCGCTGCAACCACATGGTCAATAAAAACCGTATGCAGCTTCTGGCGGCCGCCGGCAATAACAAACATCCGGCCCGCCTTTAATAGCTCTAAGGTCATAGGCAGCAGATTGCGTTCTCCAGGCCCGTAGACCATGCCAGGCCGAATGATGGTAACCATGCCACGGAAAGGGCTTGCCTGAATCATCCGCTCAGCGGCAACTTTTGAGTCGCGGTAATGGTCTCCAGATTCAACTAGGGCGGCATCCTCAGTAGCGCCACCTAACACACTGCTGGTGCTAAGATGAATAAACCTTTTTACTCGAGCGCGGCCAGCCGCCGCCAGCATATGCTCCAAGCCTTGGGAGTTCACTCGAAAAAAATCTGTGCGCTTATGCCGACCCCCCACCAAGGCCGCGCAATGACAAACGACATCTACGCCAGCCAGGGCCAATTCCAAGCTAGCCGGCTCCAAAATATCGCCGATAAAAGCTTGTGTTCCCTGCGGCAACTCCGCCCGCGCGCGCCGGACCAGGCAACGTACTTCCGCGCCGCGCCCAGCCCAATGGCGCGCTAAATGCGCGCCGAGGAAGCCGCTTGCACCAGTAACCAAAACTTTCATGCTGCGCAATATGAGCTAAGCAACCCAAGCTGTCAAGATTGCAGGATTGTACTCAAGCGACTAAACAAAAGTTTTTGTATCGGCGCAATTATTTATAGGCAAAGCTGCCAGCGCTACAGGCTGGCTAAAATAGTTGTGATATTTTATGATGCATGCAAGCAGCTGTAACAAAAACAAGATAAAGGCCAAAAATAATCCACAGGAGGCTATGATGAACTGTTCGGATTTTAAACGCTTGGTAACAAAAAACCGATCGTTTCGGCGATTTGATCAAAAAGGCCGCATCAGCCGCGCCCGCCTACGCAAGCTGGTAGATCTAGCACGCTTGACGCCCTCGGCTGGCAATATTCAGCCATTGAAATATCTGATCTCCAACGAGCCGCAGCGCAACGCCAAGATCTTTGCCTGCCTAGCCTGGGCCAGTTATCTGACCAGCTGGTCCGGCCCGGCCGCGAGCGAGCGGCCAACAGCCTACATCATCATGCTGGCTGATCGCAGCCTTAAACCGGATTGCGCCTGTGATCTAGGCATTGCCGCCCAAACCATCATGTTGGGCGCCACTGCTGCCGGGTTAGGCGGATGCATGCTTGGCTCGCTACAGCGCGAGCGGCTGCGGCGGGTCCTAAAAATCGCCAAGCGCTATGAGATTTTATTGGTCTTGGCGCTGGGTCAGCCGGCGGAAAAGGTTGTCTTGGAAAGAGCCCAAGCTGGCCAGATCAGATACTGGCGCGACCAGCGCGGCCGCCAGCACGTGCCTAAACGCACGCTACAAGAAATTATTTTAGAGTGAGGGCCGCAAAGCCTGGCAAGGCTCAATTAGCGGAACTCAGCCCATTGGGGCTCGTTATTGAAAACCTCGCGATAGCGGTCCGCATTCTTAAGAGCGGCGCCGGCGGCGGCATCAACCACTACAATACAATGGGGATGCAGCTGGAGCGCCGAGGCCGCCAACATGGCGGTGATGGGGCCCTCAACAGCCCCGGCAATGGCATCCGCTTTGGTTGCGCCGGTCGCTAGCAAGACGCAACGCTTGCTATCTAAGATGGTGCCGATACCCATCGTCAAGGCCCGCCGCGGCATCAAATCGACATTGCCGAATAACGGCCCGTTTTGAGCGATGGTGGCCGCGGCCAAGACTTGTTCGCGAGTTCGCGAAAATAATCCGGAAAGCGGCTCATTGAAACCGATATGTCCATTTTGACCGATGCCTAGCAGCTGATAATCAATCCCTCCTGAGCGAGCAATTAATTTTTCATAGCGCGCGCATTCGGCCGCCAAGTCTTGAGCCATGCCGTTGGGCAGGTGGGTATTTTTTATTCTAATATTGATGTGTTCAAAGAGATGCTTGTTCATGTAGTAGCGATAGGATTGCGGATTCGTTGGCGACAACTGAACATATTCATCGAGGTTAAAAGTCAGGCATTTAGCAAAATCTAGATTTTCCTGCCGATGCAGATCAACGAGATCGGCATAGACAGTTTGCATGGTTTGGCCGGTAGCCAATCCCAATCTAAGTCGCGGATTACGACGTAATTCCCTAGCGATCAAGCGCGCCACCAGGCGCGCCGCGGCGGCAGCAGTTGGTTGAATAATAACTTCCATAAATCGAGGTTCCCGATAGTTAAGCGTTGGGCTAATAATAAAGTCGATACAGATGATAAGCACTGTAGGCTTAAAACAAGTCCGCTTCAAGCAATATTTACATGACACATTTTCTGGTTGGCATTTAAACAGCGCTTAGCATATAGTTAGAGCCCGTGCGAGCAGAGAAGGGCAATCGAATATTGGATACCCCTAAAAAAACACCTTTATACGCCGAACACGTAGCATTGGGCGCGAAAATCGTGCCGTTTGCCGGATGGGATATGCCCTTGTTGTATCGCGGCATCATTCCAGAACATCTGCAAACCCGGCGGGCGGCGACGCTCTTCGACATTTTCCATATGGGCGAATTCGAGCTAAGCGGGCCGACTGCGGAAGCCGATCTGGAACGCTTGATCACTCAATCGCTGGCATCCCTGAAACAGGGCGCCTGCGCTTATGGTTATCTACTAGCTGAGGATGGTGGCGTGCTCGATGACCTGATCTGCTACCGTTTGGGCGCCGAGCGCTTTTGGCTGGTCGTCAACGCCGGCACAGCCGCCGGCGACGCTGCCTGGATTCAAGCGCGTTTATCGCCAAGCACCATTTTCAACGACCTTTCGCCACAGCTGGCTAAACTAGATATTCAGGGGCCCCGTTCGCGGGAACTATTGGAACAGGCCCTGAGCACCAAGCTGCCCGAGTTGGCCTATTTTCGCTTCCAGGAGCTAACCTTGCAGGGCGTTCCTTGCCTGCTCAGCCGCACCGGCTATACCGGTGAATGGGGTTATGAATTATTTATGCCGGCGGAGGAAGTCACCCGCTTCTGGAAATTGATCTTGGCGCCGGGACAAATTCTGCCGGCCGGCCTAGGCGCGCGCGACACCCTGCGGCTGGAAATGGGTTACCCGCTTTACGGACATGAACTAAGGCGCGAACAAACGCCGGCCGGCATTGGCCAAGGGCGTTTCATGAATTTAACCAAACCCTTTATAGGGCGAGAGGCGGTGCAGCGGGAGCTGGACTCAGGCTTAGGTCGCGTGCTGGCGGGACTGCGCCTGGATGGCCGCATGGCGGCGCGGCCAGGCGACAGCGTGCTCAATGACCAAAACAGGGTAGGAGAAGTAACCAGCGGACTCTTCGCTCCCAGTCTTAACACGGCAATAGCCTTAGCCTATCTGGATCGCGCCGTTAGCTCGATTGGGCAGAAGCTGAACATTGAAGTTCGCGGCCGAGCCTTAACGGCAATGGTAGTGACGCTGCCTTTTTATGCCCAAGGTTCAGCCAGAAAGAAGCCCCCGGCAGCTGGCTAAGGCCAGCGCGCCGTTAGCTCGATTGCTTATATTAAGGCAACACTATGAGTTCAAAAAACTTTTTAGCCAATAGCCCCAGCGAAGCTCAGGCCATGCTTGCCGAACTGGACTTGTCTGATTTCGACGCCCTGTTCGCCGATATCCCGGCAGCTCTGCAAACTGATGCTTTCCAGCTGCCGGCGGGCCTTTCCGAAATGGCAATGCTTCAACGCCTAGAACGCCTGGCAGACCGGAATGCCACAAGCTTGATTAATTTTTGTGGTGGCGGATTTTATGACCACTTCATCCCGGCCGCCGTGGACGCCCTGGCCGGCCGCGCCGAATTTTATACGGCCTACACGCCTTATCAGCCCGAAGCAGCCCAAGGCACCCTGCAGGCGATTTACGAATATCAGACGGCCATCGCCCGTCTGACCGGCATGGAGATAGCCAATGCCTCGCTATATGATGGCGGCACGGCCATCTTTGAGGCGATCATGATGGCTTTCCGCATCACTCGGCGCCGGCGCGTTTTGGTTGACGCCGGCCTGAACCCGATCTACCGCGCCATGTTGAGAAGCTACTTCACCAATTTGGATTTTGAATTAAGCGAACTGCCGCTAAAAAACGGACTGGCCGATCATGCCGCTTTTCAAGCGCGCTGCGATGACCAGCTGGCGGCAATCGTTTTACAAAATCCTAATTTTCTCGGCTGCCTGGATGATTACGCCGCCTTGATCAACGCCGCCCATCAAGCCGGAGCGTTGGGCATAGTAAGCAGCTATCCGCTGGCCCTGGGTCTGCTCAAGCCGCCCGGGGACTCGGGCGCCGATATCGTGGTCGGCGAAGGCCAAAGCCTTGGTCTACCGCTTGCTTTTGGCGGGCCCTATCTGGGCTTCCTGGCAACCCGTAAACAATATGTTCATAAAATGCCCGGACGCCTGGTAGGCGCCACCCGCGACGCGCGCGGCCGGCGCGGCTTTGTTTTAACCTTACAGGCGCGCGAGCAGCACATTCGCCGCGAGAAAGCCACCTCCAATATTTGCACCAACGAGGCGCATTGTGCTTTGCGAGCCTTGATTTATCTGAGCTTGCTGGGCAAAGCTGGCCTGCTGGAAACCGCCGAACTCTGTGCCGCCAATGCCGCCTATGGCTGGCAACGCTTAACCGCCATCCCTCGGGTGCAAGCAACATTTCCGCATCCCTTCTTCAATGAGTTTGCCATCAGCCTGCCAACCGCGGCGACGACTGTGATTGACGCCTTGTTTGCGCAAGGCTTTGCCGCGGGCATTCCACTGGCGCGCTACGGCGCCGGCACCGATAACAGTTTGCTAATAGCCTTCACAGAAAAACGGACCAAGGAGGACATTGACCGCTTCGCCGAGGCGCTGGCCGCCGCCATACAGCCTTAGGGTTGAATCTGGCCAATCGACCAATAAAAAAGAAGCTGATCAAAAACCAGATAAGGTGAACTAATGCGATTGATCTATGAAAAAAGTGCGCCGGGGCGGCGCGCGACCCAGCTAGCAGGCTCAGCCGTTCCAGCCCAGGCGCGCATCCATAAAAAATTCAGGCGCGCGCGGCCAGCCGAATTGCCGGAGCTGCCGGAGATAGAGGTGGTGCGCCACTTCACCAAGCTGGCTCAGTTAAACTTTTCCGTGGATACTCACTTCTATCCCTTGGGCTCCTGCACAATGAAATATAACCCCAAAGCCTGTGAGGCGGCCGCCGCGCTGCGTGGCTTCCAACAAATTCATCCTTGCTGGCCCTTGACCAGCGCCGGCGCCCAACTGGTACAGGGGGCCTTAGCGCTGCTTTATGAGACCGAACGGATCCTGGCCGAACTTACCGGCATGGCCGCCTTTACCCTGCAGCCGCTGGCTGGCGCGCAGGGCGAGCTCACCGGCGCCATGCTGATGGCGGCCTATCATCGCGATCGCGGCAATGGATCAAAAAAGCGTATCCTGATCCCCGACTCAGCTCACGGCACCAATCCCGCCAGCGCCGCGCTGGCCGGATTCGAGGTAGAGACGATCCCCTCAACCTCAGCCGGAACCATGGATTTGGATCGGCTGCGCCTGGCCGTCAACGAGCGGACTGCTGGCATGATGCTAACTAATCCCAACACCCTGGGCCTGTTCGAGCCGGAGGTGCAAGCTATTGCCGAAATCATTCATAGCGTGGACGGCCTGATGTATTATGACGGCGCCAACTTCAATGCCATTTTAGGGCGCTGCCAGCCAGCCGCCATGGGCTTCGATATCTGCCATTTAAACTTGCATAAAACCTTCGCCACGCCTCACGGCGGTGGAGGGCCCGGATCAGGACCGGTAGGGGTAACCCAGCGCCTGCAACCTTACCTGCCGATTGCACGGATAGTAAAGGAACCAGATGGCAGCTTTGCTCTGGATAACAACCAGCCCAAAAGCATCGGCCAAATAGCGCCTTTTTACGGCAATTTTAACGTATTGGTGCGGGCTTATGCCTATTGCTTGTTATTGGGCCGGGATGGCTTACGCCCGGTAAGCAACCACGCCGTGCTAAACGCCAACTATGTTCAAGAAAAATTACGCCAGCACTATCCGGCGGTGGCTCAGCGCCGTTGCATGCATGAATGCGTGCTCTCGGCCCGCTCGCTGGGACAATTTGGCATCCGCGCCTTGGATATCGCCAAGGGCTTGATCGAGCGCGGCTTCCATCCGCCCACCATCTATTTCCCCTTGATTGTGCCCGAAGCCATGATGATCGAGCCCACTGAAACCGAAACTCGCGACACTCTCGACCTTTTCATTAAGACTATGCTGGATTTAAGCAAAACGGCGCGCGAACAACCCGAGCTGTTAAAGCAGGCGCCCTTGACCACACCGGTTGGGCGCTTGGATGAAGTAGCCGCCGCCCGCAATATGGATCTAACCTACAACGCCTGAGGGCTGCTTAAAGTCAAGGGCATAAAAAATATTGGCTCAAATATCAACTAATTGGTTGCCAATATTAAAGGGGAGTGATATTTTAACGGCAAGCTTGATCATATTTTGACTCTTTGTACGGCGCGGCTTGAATCATGCCGTGTAAATGAGCGCAGCGAAAAGCTAAAATGATAGCAAGGTTCATTATTCAACTATCCGCGCAAGCCTGCGCCGGAGCCGCATTGCTGCTCGCTTTGCTGGCCAGCGCCGCCCCAACCGCCAGCGCTGATCCACAACAGCTAGCTTGGAGCCAAGCGCAGAAATACGGCATGCCCTTCGTGGAAAACCGAGGCCAGATCGCCGATCCCGATGTCCGTTTTTACGCCCGCACCTTCGGTGGTACCGTCTATGTGCTGCGCTCTGGCACAGTAGTCTATGCGCTGCCCAAACGCGCTCCAGAAGCTAACCCCAGCAGCCAATTGCCTGATCTACGAACAGTCGGCCTGGCCGTGCTTAAGGAATCCTTTGCTGGAGCTCTAAACCCCCAGCCAGTCGGCGGGCAACCGGCTGGAGCCACTGTTAATTGTTTCCTGGGCCAAAGTCCCCAAAACTGGCAAACCGGCTTAGCCGCCTATGAAATAATCAGCCTGGGAGAGATTTACGCCGGCATCAGCCTGGAACTACGCGCGTATGGCAACAATGTTGAAAAGATTTTCACCGTGGCACCCGGCGCCGATCCTAAGCAAATTAAAGTGCTGCTGGAAGGCGCCCAAGCCTTGACGCTAAATGCTCGCCAAGAGCTGGAAGCAACCACTGATCTAGGCAATGTCAGCTTCAGCGCGCCGCTAGCCTGGCAGGTTGACGATGCCGGCTGTGACATTCCGGTATCCATTGCCTATGTCCTGGCTGATAATTCTTTTGGCTTTAACATCGGCGCTTATGATCCCACGCGGCCTTTGATGATTGATCCTTTACTGGCCTCTACCTTCGTTGGCGGCGGCGGCGCCGACCAGATCAATGCCGTGACGGTGATCCAAGGCTCGGGCGAAATTCTGGTGGCTGGCGCCAGCGACTCCTTGAATTGCCCCATCAATGCGGCCAGCCAGTCGAGCTTACATGGCGGCCAAGATGTTTTTATTGCCAAGTTTGACAGCCATATGACCAACTTGATCGTATCCACCTATTTCGGCGGCGGCGCCGATGATGTTGCCAAGGCCATAGCTCTGGACGTCTGGGGTAATATCTTTGTGGCTGGCTATACCGAATCCACTGATTTACCCGCAGCCTTCAACTCTGCCAGCGGAGCGCGCGATGCCTTTATAGCGCGTTTTAACAGCAATCTAGCCAATCCTTCGGCCAGATACTTGGGCGGGAGCGGCAATGATAGCGCCCATACGCTGGCCCTGCATCCCAATAACAGTGTTTACCTGGCCGGCTATACCGAGTCAGCCGATTTCCCGATGACCCCCAATAGCGGGGCTTATCAGACTTATAGCGGAGCGGGCGACGGCTTTATTGTTTATTTCAATAACCAATTAAGCCAAGCCCTGGGAGCCTCGTTTTTAGGCGGGGCCCATCAGGACTCCATCCAGGCTTTGACGATCAACCCAACTGCGGATGTCTATGTAGCCGGCTATACTTATTCCTCCAACTTTCCGACCACTAACGCTTGCGTCAGCACTTTCCTGGGAAGTTGCGATGCCTTCGTCAGCCGCTTTAGCGTCAGTTTAACTAACCTGAATAGATCCACCTTTATCGGCGGCACCAATGAGGACCGCATCTATGCCATCGCCCTGGATGCCAGCGATAATGTCGTTGTGGCGGGTTATACCTATTCTCCCTCTAATGATTTTCGGCCCTTTATTTCCACCAATGCCGCCCAGAAAAATCTGGCGGGAGGTTGCGACGCCTTTATCATGGCGCTATGGCCCCCCCTTACCAATCGGGTCTCTGCAACCTATCTGGGCGGAACCGGTGACGATAAGGCTTGGGGCCTGGCGGTGGGGACTAATATTTATAGTTCCGATGCCAAAATCACCAACGTCATAGTTGTTGGCCACACTGCTTCATCGAATTTTCCAAGCACACCCAACGCCTATAACAGCTCCCCCAATGGCGGTCTGGACGCCTTTGTGGCAGTCTTGAAGATGCCCTTGACGAACTGGTCTAATCTATCAGCCGTAAGCTACTTAGGTGGAACAGCCGACGACTATGCCACCGCCGTCGCCATTGCTGCTGATAACAGCGTGATTGCCGCCGGCTATACCGCCTCCAAGGACTTTCCAGTTTATGATGCCAACTTCAGCACCCGCTACAACGGTGGCGCCCAAGATGGCTTCCTTTCCCGCCTGGCTGGGACCTTGACCTATGGCACCAAGAAATGGGAGATCGGCGAACCTGGCGCTATGTATTCCGCCCCTTGCATGGGGCCAGATGGCACTATCTATGCAACCACCGCTAATAGGCTCTATGCCATCAATCCAGATGGCACAATAAAGTGGAGCTATCCGCTGGGCTTGATGTCTAGCAGCCCCATGGCATCGCCGGCAATCAGCACAAATGGCTTGATCTATGTGGGTGACGATGAAGGATACATGTGGGCGATTGATGCAAGCAGTGGCGAATACATTTATTCCAGTGATATTGGTAAGTTCTGCAACTGCCCGGCCATTGATAAGAACGGCAATCTATATATTGGCGTATGGGATGCAGTGGGCTTTTCAAACCCACTTGGATTATACCGTTTATCCGCCGATACCAGCATCGCTCAAATCCTCTGCGAAGGTAACCAGTTTTTAGGCTCTTCAGCGGCGCTGGGCACTAATGCCGATCTCTATGTGGGCGCGGCCGGCGGCGCATTTAACTTTTACTGTTTAAATTCTTTGACAGGCGCCACCAATGGCATGCTGCATGAAACGAATGCTAACTTCCACTCCTCGCCGGCAATAAGCGCCAGCGGTGTTGTCTTTGTTGGCGCAGAAAATAAGAAATTATACTCGATCAATCCGGATGGCACAGCCGCCCAAACTTGGATCCTGGATAGCGAGGTGGCCTCTCCGGTGATTGACACTAACGACTTGGTGTATGTGGGAACTATAAATGGCACCCTTTATATGATAAATCCCCATGTTGCCCCGGAGCACTCAATCTTGAGAACCTGGTCAATGGGGAGCATCCTATCAACTCCGGCCCTGGGCGCCGATGGCAGCCTTTATGTGGCCGCTGGCAGCTCGCTCCATTCCTTAAACCCACAGTCCGGGGCCACCAACTGGAGTTGCGGCCTGCAGGAAGACGCCAAGGCTAGGTCACCCTTGATCGGCATGGATGGCACTATTTATATCGGCTCTGGCGATCAAGCCACGCTCTACGCGATCCATGGATCAACGCCGCCCGACTTGGAAGCGCCCTGGCCGCGCTTCCACCATGATATGATGAACTCCGGCTGGCTGGGCCTTGATCCCCGGCCAACGCCGCCGGACTTTGTTGCGGCCAGCCGAGCGACCGGCGACTATACCAACAGCGTGTTAGTGCACTGGAGCGCCGTGCCCTACGCCAAGGTTTATGAGATCTACCGCAGCCTGAGCGATGATGTCGGCACGGCTGCCAAGATAGCCTCCACTTGGCAAACCAATTACCTTGATAACATTGATGTTGAGCTAGGCGAGATCTACCACTATTGGATCAGAGCCAAGGCGCCCTTGGGCAATAGCGTGCTCAGCGAATCAGCCTATGGCGGCACCATTCCCTTAGCGCCGTTAAACGTTGCAGCCAGCAAAGGCGGCGCGCACACCAACGCGATCCTGATCACTTGGGAGCCCTCCATCGGAGCTATCGAATATCAGCTCTGGCGCGGAGCCAACGATGATACTAATGCCGCCGAGTTGATCTTTTGTACCGCCAGCACCAATTATATGGATGCGAATATTACCCAGGGCTTAAAATATTATTATTGGCTCAAGGCCAGCAATGTGATCGGCACTAGCGATTTCAGCAGCAACGATTACGGCGGCACACCGCCGGCGCCGCCGGCGCCGCAGGCAGAAAAGGGCGGCGCTTTTGAATATCTGCCGGTTAACTGGGACGCTGCCGCCGGCGCCGAAACTTACCTTATATATTACAGCCCAACCAATCAGCTTAGCTCTGCCAGTCTGATCACCAATATAACTGATGCGCCATTCAACCACTATGGCTTGATCCCCTGCCGCCATTACTATTATTGGATCCAGGCTACCAATGAATTCGGCCTTGGTGATTTTAGCGCAGCCGACTGGGGCTGGCGGGCCTTGGCGCCGCCGGCGGCGGTTTCGGCCAGCGACAATCTTTACGCCTCTAAGATTCAGGTGGAATGGGTAGTCGGCGATACTGAATACACCACCGCGCATCAGGTTTATCGCAGCCAAACCAATGATACCCAAACCGCCGAACTGCGGCTGGAGACCTTCTATAGCGACCCCACTATGACCAACTATACCGATTTGGAGATCCTGCGCGGACCACTCTATTATTATTGGGTCCGCGCCAAAAACTCCTATGGCACCAGCGATTTCAGCCAGGTGGATAGCGGTGGCACCTTGCCGCGCCAACCGACAGGTCTGGCCGTCAGCGAAGGCACATACTCAGACAAGATTTTGATAACCTGGCATACCGCTGAAGTTGCTAATGCTTATCTAATTTATCGCTCTATGGATAGCGATACCAACCATGCTATCATGATCCAAAGCGTTGACGCCGACAGCACCAGTTTAGAAGATTTTGATACGCAGCCCGGCCAGATATATTATTACTGGGCGCGAACGCTCACCGAGGCGGGCATAAGCCTTTTCAGCGGAGCTGATTTCGGTTGGCGCGGCTTGACGGCGCCAACCGGCCTGACCGCCAGCGACGGCAATTCAACCGAACATGTATTGCTCTCTTGGGATCAGGCCGCGGGCATCGCCTCTTATGAAGTATGGCGCAGCCGCAGCGCCGACCCCTTAACGGCAACCAAGCTGGCTAGCGGCATCACGACCAACTCTTATGCGGATATCTCGGCGATCGCCGGGCAGATATATTATTATTGGGTTAAGGCCCGCGCCAATATTTTTATTAGTGAGTTCAGCAATGGCGACAGCGGTTACCAGGCGCTTGGCTTAGTGGACATCGGAGTGTCCGATCTAGTATTATTGCCGGCAGCTATGGCTGCTGGCAGCCATCCCTCTGCCGTTTCCTATCGTTTGGCCAACTATGGCATGAGCGATATGGAAGCTCCCCACAATTTGATTCAAGCCGATTTTTATCTATCCACTAATGCGACCCTCGACGCCAATGCGGTCTGCTTTGGAAGCTATGTTAAAGGCGTGCCACTACGCGTTGATAGCAGCGTCAACATCGCGCTCAACCAGGCCACCCGGCAGCTCTTGACGATCCCCGACTTGCCGGCCGGGCGTTATTATGCTTTTGTGCGGGTAGATCATTGCTTGCCCTCAGCTTTGAGCGATCCTAGGCCTAATAACAACAGCGCCCGCCGCGTAGGCCAAATAATCGAGATCAGCACCAATCAGGCCGCGCCAACCGTGATCAATGATTATGACGGCGATAGCCGCTCCGACATGGCTGTGTATCACGAGAGCGATGGCCGTTGGTACATTCGTTCCCTGGAAGGCGCGCGGCTGCTCTATGGCGCCAGCTGGGGTGGATATGGCTTCCAGCCAGTAGTCGGAAATTATGGCGCTAACAACGCCGCTAGCTTGGCGATGTATCATGCCGAGACAGGCCTATGGTTTATTCGTAATTTATCTAATCAACGGATCGCCTGGCAGCATTGGTGGGGCGCGCCTGGCTACCTGCCAGTGCCCGGCGATTATGACGGCGATGGCACCTATGACCTGGCTGTCTATGGCGTGGCTGATGGCTATTGGTACATAGAGTCACTGGCCGGCCGGCGGATCGCCTGGGCCGAGAGCTGGGGCGCGCCCGACTATCTGCCTGTGCCCGGCGATTATGACGGCGATGGTAAAGCTGACTTCGCCGTCTATGGCATCAAGGACGGCTACTGGTATATTCGTAATCTGGCCGGCCAACGCATCGCCTGGGCCGAGAGTTGGGGTGCACCCGACTATCTACCTGTGCCCGGCGATTATGACGGCGATGGCGTCTACGATCTGGCGGTTTATCACCAACCCACCGGCTACTGGTTTATTCGCTCAGTCGCCGGCCAGCAAATCGCTTGGGGTGAATGGTGGGGCGCGCCTGGCTACCTGCCAGTGCCCGGCGATTACAACGGCGATGGCGTCTACGATCTGGCCGTCTACAACGAAGCCTTAGGCCTTTGGTATATCCGCACCTTGACAGGCCAATCCCTGGCCGTAGCCGAATGGTGGGGCGCGCCTGGCTACAAAGCGGTGAGCGGGTTACCTCTAGTGCCTTAAACATATTTTGGGCCTTAATCATAAAACCCACGGGAAACTCATGATGAGACAAACTTCTGGCAACCTCTTGATGCCAGCTGCGCGTCACCAACTAAAACCGGAGACTGCCAACTCCTTTAGGCAGCTGGTTAACCAAGCCTTCACCTTGATCGAACTGATGGTGGTAATGGTGATCATCGCCATGTTAGCGGGGTTGCTCTTGAAGGGTATCTTTGATGCCCGTGATCATGCCCGGGCCACACACTGCCGGAATAACCTACGGCAACTCGGCGTTGCCATGGGCAAATATCAATCGGATTGGGACACATATTTTATCCGTGCAAGCGCCGCCGGCGAAAAAGGAGCTACCTGCGGGATTAACGTTCCTGGAGGAATTATGGCCGACAGAGCCTCAGACGGCTTTGATATCAGCCGATACGATCATGGCTTACAGGGTCATATGGGCAGCGAAATCGGTGGCATTAGCGGCCATGACTATCAACGATTTATCAACGATTACGTCGATGCAAACAGCGCGCACTGCCCTGAAGTTAATCAAGCCATTTTTCAAACCAATTCACGCACTTTCAAAGGCCTGTCTTATAACAGCTATGATGGTTATCAACTGGATTATGTTGGTGCAAAATGTTCTTATGCGATTAACGGGAATGCCTTGAATAAAAGAAAAAGCGACTTAAAAGATTCGCAATTTGCCTTTATTGATTGGAACGCTGCGCAAGGCTGGGGAGCCTCCATCAAGTGGGGCACCAGCAAGTGGATGATGGAGAAAGATACCGTTGGCGCGGCGGTTAAAGAACTCTATCAAGATGCCGGCACGGATGGAAAGCAACCGCTAAAAAACGATGTTAGTTATCATACGGAAATCGGCTATCACCACCGCAGTGGCACCAATTACATCGCCAACTACCTGGCCATGGATGGCCGCGTCGGCACGATCGCCTCAAACGCGCCCGATAGCGAATTCCGGCGCCTGTTTCTGGGTCAATAAATTAAAAAATCGTCGCTGCGATGCTCTATAAGATATTTTGCTAATAGATTATAGCACAAAAAAACCATGCGCTTCGTTCCGTTACTTAATAATCCTGGTCCAGCTCAGTCCAGCGCTCCACCTGGCTTTACTTTAATAGAGCTACTGGTGGTGATGTTGATCATCGTTATATTGAGTGGCATTACTATTTCAGTAACCCGCTACGCCAACTGGCGCGCCCGGGCAGCGAAAGCCGACATAGAACAGCAGAAAATCCGGACGGCTTTGGACGAATACCGTGCCGTCTATGGCGAATATCCTATAGTGGGCGATCCCGGCCATTACCCAACTCATTGGACGACTGATGTCGATACTGCCAGCAATGTGCCACTTATCTTCCGCGCCGTAGACTTGGTAAATACCACCACTAATCTCGATCTGAAAGGCGATCTCAACATCAACCCCCAAGGAAATCCAGGCGTTGAATATCTACCCTTTGGCAAGAACGGATATAATGTTGATTACCGCCTGGTTTATCCCTTGAAAATGCGGCCTGAATCTGAAGGCCGCCCAGCTTTTATGGATTTCCCCTTAATGACGATTTGCTATTTGGCCTGGAAACATGTTGTAGGCGCTACCAAGGAATCAGGCTATGTTGGCGAGACCAAGGATTATAGAGGGATTGTGCGCGGCGTATATCTTAAGGGCGACCCGGTCAATCGCTACCTGGCCATTGACCCTGTTTCAGGGCTTCAGTGGAAATATGAATGCACCAACGGCACGACTTATAGCCTGACTACCTGGGATAAGGATAAAGGGTTTTAGCTAATTGCATAAGCACGCGCCCCTGGGCTAGATCAATTAAGTGCTGCTGCTAGTTGCAAAACGACGTGGGCGTGAGGCAAAATTACTTCCTCAATTACAAATAACCCATTAAAATGCCGCCAGGCCCAAACTGACGGCAGGCCGCGCCAATAATCGCGCTTGGCTTAAACAGAAAACAATCAAAGGTATAACGATGATTTGCAAATTTATTCCGCCATCATTCAACTCAAGGTTGATCTCTAAGGGCCTTAGCCCAAGTTACTACCGGCGCTCATCAGCTTTCACAATCATTGAGCTGCTAGTGGTTATTTCCATCATTGCGATTCTAATCGGCTTCGCCCTGCCATCATTTCTGCCTACCAAGGATATCGCCAAGCAACGCCATGCCATTATCACTGCCAAACATCTGGCGCTAGCCTGCAATGAATATTGCAATCAAAACCAGAGCTGGCCGGGCAAAGATGGCAACATCAATCAATGTCTTGAAAAATTGATCGGCAATAATCCACAGAAAGTTGCTTTTTTTGAAATAGGCACCAACACGGTAGATAATTTTAGGGACCCCTGGGGCAACCGCTATCAAGTGGCTTTCGATGACGATTTTGATAATAAGATTAAGCATGAGGGAAAGACCATTTACAAAAGCGTTATCGTCTGGTCGGTGGCTACCAACGTAGCCGGACAGGTCATTACAAACAAAAGCTGGGAATAGGCCCAACGGCGGCGGATTTCCAGGAAACACACTATGATACAAAAGACTTATAATCTTACGCAGCGATCGAGCGCTTCTCTTGGGGCACGACTGAGCTTTACACTCGTTGAGATGCTGGTGGTGATCCTGGTGATTGCGATTCTAATAAGCATGTTGTTTCCAGTAGTACTGAAAAGCCGCGAATGGGGTCGCGAAAAGCAAGCGATGATGGAAATTAAGAATATTGAAATGGCCCTCAAAGCTTACCATGCCGTTTATGGCGAATGGCCCAACCAATCTCAGGCCATAACCGATACTTGTTATGCACTCAACAATGCCGCGGTTATCGCGGCGCTAATAGGCGATAACCCGCGCGCAATGGTATTTTTACAAGCCCAGCAAACGGCACTTTCCAACTCCAGTTTTCCAGGTTCCTACATTGATCCATGGGGCCGGCCCTATGCCATTATCATGGATGAAGACGGCGATAACCAAGTAGCGGTAACCGCCGACGGAAAACCCGCAACTACACCCCCAAATACGCTGACCCTCCCCCTCACCAATCAAACAGGTAAAATCATGACGAATTATTTGCATTTTAGTGGCAATTTTAGGGCCGGGGTCTGGTCATGGGGCAGCCAAAATTCCGCTTTAAAATATACCAATGGCGTTGAGTATTTGAACATGGACTTATCTTCCTGGCGAACTGGCGAAAAAACCAAATGAGACCAACCCGGCTAAATACCTTAGAGATGATCTGGCAAGGCACCATGACTATATTGTTTGCCTTTCGAACATCGCCAGGCTCCCGCCGGCCTGGTGATATTGTTCGGCGTGGCTTGACCTTGATTGAACTGCTGATGGTGATGGTGATCATGGCAATAATGCTTTCGATTGCCGTGCCAGCATTCAATAGCATGGGACGTGGCGCCGATCTGCGCGGCGCCGTAAGCGGAGTCCGGGCCATGCTGGCTCAATCGCGCCAATGGGCCATCACCCATCGGGAACTAGTAACTTTCTATTACCAAACTAGCTATTATTATGCCTGCGACCAAAATGGCTTGCTCCTGCAAGCGACTAATTACTTGCCCAGCAGCGTAACATTCAATGGCACCGGGGAAATCACTTTTAAAACCGACGGTTCGTTGGCCAGTAGAGATGTTACTAAAAAAATTAGCCTGACCCGCGAAGGCGGCGCTGTTAGAAACATTGAAATCCTGGGATTGACGGGAGGCATTAAGGTCCAATAGCTATCAAGTTTAAACCACGGAGCATCATTAAAATTACCGAAGCTGCAATGGAACAAAGAACCGCTAATTACATGCCGCAACCTAATCATTCTAAGCCAGTCTTGCGCGCTGGGCGTGAAGCCTTCAATTTGATTGAGGTAATGCTGGCCTTAATGGTGGTCTCAGTGGGCATTCTGGCCATTCTGGCGCTCTTCCCCATGGGGTTGGATCAAAACGCGCGGTCCATCGGTGATACCTATATCGCGCTTTTCGCCGATGAGGTTTTAAACGGATTGCGCACCGTCGCCGACGACGACTGGGACGCCCTAAATAAAGATATCTCTTTGCCGATTGCGGCCAGTGCCAAATTTACAACAGTGGAGCCAACGGAATTTAGCGGCGCGGATGTGTACACTAACATTTATAATAATGACTGGCAAAGCGATCCTGACATCATAAATCATGCCCTCCGTTACCGACTGGAGCTCGGGACCCGAGGCGACAACATCAAGACGGCCACATTATGGGTTTGGAGCGGCCAGTGGGGCACCACTAAAGCCCCAAGCATTTTTTACGCAGAGTTTTTTAACAATAAGCCCCAATGAAACTGATCCTTTATAAATCAAACAGTGCCACTTGGTTAAAAATTAAAGGCGCTTTTATAGCTATTTTAAGTTCTGGCAAAACAGCCCCCCTGGCGCGGCGCGCAAAGTCAAACGCCTTCACTCTGCTGGAAGTAATTTTGGCAATGACGCTGGTGACAATGATTGTCTTGATGATAGCCAATATGTTCCAGGAAGTATCTTTTTCGTGGACTATTGGCACCCAGAGCGCGGAGATGAATACCGCCGGCCGGGCCGCTGTGGATTTCATCGCCCAGGAATTATCCCAGGCAGTCGCCGGCCCGATTGAAGCCAACGACCCACCAGACCATGCCATCAGGTTTCAATTGAGCAGCAATGAGTTGCTTTTTGTGACCCTGGCAGGAGACCCTCAAGGAGACCCTCAATCCGGCCGGGCTTTACGCAGCGCGTTGTTTAAGCATGAAGAACAAATTATTAAATACTGGCAAACAGAAAGTTTTAATCCATATAAAGATGATCCGAAATGGGATAGCGCTCAAGCTCAAATGTTGGTGACCAATGTAGTCGACCTACAGTTCTACGCCTATGCCAGTGTTGAAGATCTAACGAACAATAACTTTACGCTTCCTTATCCTTACGATTTGGAGCAACTGCCCGTGGCCGTGGATGTTTATCTAACGGTACTGGGCAATGAAGACGCGCTCAAGGCTGCTAACCTTTCCAGCAGCCCAAATGATAGCAGCTCCGAGCGGGTAAAATTTGTGGCGCGCAATGCGCGGCGTTATACAAGTCGAGTCTACTTCAACAATCGCCACAGCTCTAAAAGTCAATAACATTAGATTAAATGCAAGAAACGAAATACCAGATATGAGCGTTAAAATAGCCTTATCTAACCATCAATCACGCGCCGCTAAGTTAAGCGACAACTCCACCTCTGGAGTCGCCCTGATCTTGGTGCTGGGTGCACTCTCGCTCATGTTGATTCTGGCAGTATCTTTTGCCGTCTCCGTGCGCACGGAACGCTTGGCTGCTGGCAACTACGCCGACAGCGTCCGCGCGCGGCATCTGGCGCAAGTCGGCCTGGTTCGGGCTATGAACTATATTAACGATAACCTGAGCGATCCCGATGGCCAGCCTCACTATCCCCGCTGGTCGGTAACCAATTCATCATCCCCCCCCGAAGCAAACAGGATCTATACCGAACCCCTACTGGATTTGGCCACCAATGATTCAGCAACCTATTTCATCCCGCGCGCATTAACGAATGCTGTGAAGAGCGCCATCGATTACAATCCAGCCAGTCATTGGGTGGAAATTGGGTCGGAGGTCACCAACAAAAACGCTCCATCAGGGATTGAAAACAATCTTATTGGACGAGTCGGCTACCTGATCCTCAACTGTTCCGGCCTATTAGATGCCAATTTTGTAGGCGGCGCTGATCGAGCCAGCGGCAGGCACCCAAACGAAATAGCCATTGAACAACTATTAGGCGAGTTACCGAATGGTTTTACAAATGAACGTGCGGAGCATGTACGTTATGAAAACCTCGTTGAATTAGCTAAGCTGAATAATTGTGCACCTACGACGAATTTTTGCGTCTATTCTTATTGCCCGCCCGGATACTGGGATCCCGAAAATAAAGAATGCCGCATGCCGATCAATTTGGCCGGCGAGCTGACCAAGTCTGAGCGCCACGAGGCAATTACCTCTGCCTTCTTCAACGCCTTGAACTTTCGCCCAGAGGAAGCCAAGGAGCTCTATACCCGACTAATTGATTACGCAAATGCCGATACTATGCCGGTGCCAATGATTAATGAAATTGTATTTACCAATAAAGTAACTCAAGAGGAAAAAAATGGAAGCGAAGAGTGGAGCGTGGAATTTAAGGTCGCATTTGAATTATGGTATCCATTTCTAGGCCATGACGCGGGAGGCTACACCTTCGACGCGCTAGTGAATTTCGAATCTGCGGCTGACATCGTGCCGGTAGAAGTGTCATTGTCATTCGATACCCAAGGGAGCCCCACGTCACAACCTTTCAAGGTGATCTATGGGGATAAGAAAGTCACATATAATAAAGATCCCGAAAAGTTTACGGTCAAACTTGAGAAAGCCCAGGTAACCAGGAAAAATGCTAAGGGCCAGTCGACAATGAATAGCCTAAGCCCCTATGAATGGCAAATGGACGTTGACGCAGCTCTGTGCTTGGAATGCTTGGATCCACGCTTTAATGAAGATCTCAGCAATAGTGAGAATAGTGAGTTTTGGCGGAAAACAGATAAACATTCATTAAATGAAGTCAATCCTTGGGTGAAAGAATATCAGACTTCTACTAATCATTTAGTCAATCATCCTGACCCTGATCAGGGTATAGAAATGTATAGCGCCCATGCTCCCTTGCAATCGGCGGCTGAGTTGGGCTATTTGGCTTATGCTCCTTGGCGCACCATCAAGCTCTACGGCCCCGATTTACACCGCGTTCTAGATGTATTCAAGGTAGACACCAATATGCCCGACTCCATTTATGCCACCAGTACCAACCGCGGGTTAGTAAATTTCAATACCAACGTCGCCGTAGATGCGTTGGCAGCCTGCTTTGTCGAGATGCCGCTGGATCAATATCCTGGCGATCCACACGCGACGCTCTTGGATATGGATAAAGCACACCTGATAGCCAGCAGAATTATGGACAATCCTGTGACCAAAGGTTTTTATACTAATCTGGCGGATTTGGGTCGAGGATTGACAGACTCCGACTTCGAGCAGTTCGGAGCGGATAATGAATTGAAGAAAGAAGCTTTTTTCCGCAACACTGCCGGGCTTTTCAACCTGCGGCAAAGTCTCTTCATGATCATCATTGAAGCGCAAGCGGCCTCGGCCGGACATATTCCGCGCAACGCCGCCCGCCAGCGCGCCGTGGCCCTTGTGTGGCGCGATCCCTACACCGGTGAATTGATTAAGCGCTCCTTTCAGTGGCTCAATGATTGAATCAATTTTAAAAGCCTGTGGCGCATTGCGCAAACCTTCGCTCGGCCTGAGTCCGCTGGGAATACCTTAAGAAGTTAAGCCGGCAGATTTTAATGGCTGGCCATGATGAATAGTTTGACATCCCTAAGTTAAATTTTATAATGATGTTTTATTACTTATTACTTCAGCAGAGGAGTAGGGCCATGAAGAAACTATACCGTAGCAGCCTATTACTTGCCTTTAGCCTTGCGCTTTGCGCAACAACAGCATCGGCCCAAGGACCGCGTCAGGCTTATACCACGGCGCCCAGCACGGTTGCCAATAAGGTGGAGATTAAAAAAATTGAGGGCCTTGGACGAACCGGGCGAGTCAAGACACCAGTCTATGTGCTTAGCCCTGTTGAAACCAGTTCCGTGGTCCGTGAATGGGGTTCGCTGCGTGTATATTTCGCTACCGAGGCCGATTGGACTGATGAGCTTGAATTCCGCTATTACGTGCAGGTGCGTAATCCAAAAACCGATCAAGACCTGCTGTTTACGGGCACATTTACTTACCTGGATATCCCCAAGGGCAACAAGCATCTTAGCAATGTTTTCCTGCGTCCTGCTACCTTGGAGCGGCATGGCAATGTGATTGGTGTCGCAGTGGAAATCTTTTCCAAGGGAGAGCGAGTGGCCTCTGCCAGCAATCCGGCTACCCCTCAAGGCTGGTGGTTAAGAACTTCGGTTAAGACTGTGGCCGACGTCCTATTAGATCGTTCGCAGACGCCTTTTGCTTTTGTGGCATATGATAATTTCATTATGCTAAAACCGAAGTAAACCAACAGAGGCGCGCCAAGGTAGTCGCCGAAAATAGCGCAAATTAATACTGTTTCTAACCTCTAAAGTTTTGGTAAACCGCGCTGGTATATTAAGGGATCGGCGCATTACACAATTGGCAAGCTTTTAATTGGCTGGAGCGTTATGAGTCTTTTCGGACCTAAGCGCGTATTAGCGATAGATATCGGTGCCAGCGACTTAAAGATGGCGGAGTTTCGTGGCAGCGCCACTGGCCTGGAGCTGCTTAATATCGCCGTCCGCCCGCTGGGGCTCGAGCCGGATAATGAAATCGAGATGCCGCTGGCTATCGTCGATGCGATCCAGTCGGTGATGAAGGACAAACAACTGGCGCCCGCGCCAACGGCCCTCTCCATCATGGGGCCATCGGCTTTCCTGCGACTGGTTAAATTGCCGCCGGTCAAGCCCAAGCTGGTCTTTCAAACCATTCAATATGAAGCTCAGCAAAATGTGCCTTTTCCTATCGACGAAGTAGTTTGGGATTATCAGTTGATCGGCTCTTCTCCGGTTGAGCTTGATGTGATGTTGGTGGCGGTCAAGACCGAGATAGTTCAAACCTTGACCGATTGCGCTGAGGCGGCCGGCTTGCCGACAGAGCTGGTGGACGTGGCTCCCGTAGCCCTCTACAACGCCGTGCGCTATAATTATCCAGAGCTGGAAGGCTGTACTCTGGTCATTAATATTGGCGCCCGCTCCACCGATCTGGTATTTATCGAAGAAGGCCATTTGTTCACCCGCACCCTGCCTATCGTGGGCACCGGCAACACGATCACCCGCCAGTTGATGAAAGAATTTGATTTATCGTTCAAAGATGCTGAAGAGCTCAAGCGGGCCCATGCCCGAGTTGCCTTCGGCGGCGCTTATGAAGATTATTCGGATAAGGTGATTTCCCGGGTATCCAAGACCGTGCGCAGTGCCCTGACCCAACTCCATGTTGAGGTAGAGCGTTCAATTAATTTTAACCGCACCCAGCATGGCGGCAGCACACCGGACCGTGTGCTATTGGCCGGAGGCACCTCGGCCATCGCCCGCACCGACGAGTTTTTCAAAGAAAAGCTCAAGGTGAACGTGGAATATCTGAATCCCTTTCGCAATGTGGTGGTACATGAAGCCATCTCGACCGATGAAATTGGCGCCTGCGCCCATGTCATGGGCGAAGTCATCGGGCTAGGCCTACGCCAGATGTTGCCCTGCCCAGTAGAAATCAACTTGCTGCCGCCGAAGATCGCCGCGGAAAAATCTTTTATTAAAAAGCAACCTTATCTGATAGCGGCCGCCGTCGGCTTAGTCTTCATCGCTCTATGCTGGTGGTTTTATTTCTTCACCATGGCCGGGCGGCTAGCGGAACGCAAGGAGAAGGTCCAAGCCGCTGTAACTAAATTGGAAAATGTTGAAGCCTTATTGAAGCCTATCGAAGCCAAAAAGGAACAGATCAAAACTCGGCCGGAGCAACTAATCAATCTGGTTCATCAGCGCACGCTCTGGTTAAACATCCTGGAGAATATCCACAGCGCCATGCCCGAAGGCATGTGGTTGTTATCCCTGGCTCCGTTGGAGCAATCCGGATCCGCCCAGAGCGCCGGGCCAACCGGCCGGCGCCAGCCGGCGCCCGGCGGCGCGGCCGACACAGCTCATAGCGTGGGCACCACCACGCATATTCGCATAAAAGGCATGATTTTTATGGACAAGGCAACCGATAAATCAATCGTTCAGTTCAGAGATAAATTGCGCGACTCAGCGCTGTTCACCGAAAAAACTGATATCGAAGAAATGCCCATGCTTAAACCGGAAGATTACGCTCGTCAATTCACCGTATTGATTGAATTAAAGGAGCCGATTTAATTCGCTTTATGAACCTAAGGCTATTTAAAAAATATATCATGCTGGAGATCTCTGGCGCCGTGATCTTGATGGCCTTGATTATCGTCAGCGTGAAGCTCAATGCGGCGATCCGCCAATATAGCGACGATAAAAACGCGTTGCAGATGGTCATGAACCGCAAACAACAGCTGGATCGGCGCAACCCTTACCCCTCCCTTGAAAACGTGCGCCAGGAAACCGAGAACTTCAATGATATCTTAGACGGCTACGATGAGTTAAATGAAACGCTGCGCGCGGGACAGATCGAGCCTCAGGCCATGCAACCAGCAGTATTCATGTCGTTGCTGGAGCGTGAGCTCCGCCAGATCCGCAACCAATTAAACACTTCCAAGATAACCTGTTCCGCTAAATGCGCTTTTGGTTTTGACCGCTACACTCTGGGCAAGCCGCCGGCGGCGGAAGATATCCCTCGACTAGCCCAACAATTAAAAATAATCACTGCTTTATGCCAGGCTATAAGTCGCGCCGGCGTTAGCGAATTGCTCTCGATTACCCGCGAGGAATTTGAGGCCAACGATCAGTCGGACGCTAGCGCGCGCCGCCGGCGCAGCGCGCCGCCGCCAACGCCAACACCAGCTGCCTGGCAGACTAGCGAACAGTGGCCCGATGACACTCTGTATTCGGTTCAGCACTTCTGGCTGAATATAAAGGCCAGCGAAACGGCGGCGATAGATCTACTTAATTTGCTGGCCAGGCTGCCGATGTTCACAGTGACTACCTCGCTGCTGATGACCTCCGCTATGCCTGCCAGCAGTCCGGCGGCGGCGCCAGTGGCGCCAGAGCCCTCCGCCATTCAAGAACGCAAGATTTTAATCGGCAAGGAATTAGTTAATCTGCAACTGGAGCTAGATGTTTACCAATTCGCGCCTTCATTGGTTTTCAATAAAGAAGCAGCCGCGGCGGAATAACACCAGCCCCAAGCTGGTCATTACGCCTGGCCGAAAATGAGGATGAAGATGAATCCGAATGCTAGTGGCATTAGCAAGTGGATCAAGAGAGTTTACGATAAGCTGGCTCTATTTATCGTTCTTTTTATCCTCTTGATTTCAGCCATTCTCTTGGCTGTTTTTGTGGACCACGAAAGCAAGCTGCTGGCCGCAGCCCAATGGAATCGGCCAGACGTGCCTCCACAAAATTCGCAGCCGATCGATACATCTGTTCTCTACGATACCCTATCACGAATATCCGAGCCCGTGCAAATGAGTTATGGATCCAACCGCATGATGGTGGCTGAAGCCCGTGTAGCCTGTTTCAATTGCGGGCGCCCCATCCCCATTACCGCCAAGGAGTGCCCATTTAAAGATTGCGGCGCCCTGCAACCAGCCCTTCAAGAAACCGGCGCTAAAGATAGCGATTTGGACGGCATGCCCGACGAATGGGAAAAGCTTTATGGGCTAAATCCGATGGTGGACGATGCTTCCGCGGACGCCGACAATGACGGCTATAGCAATCTAGAGGAATTCCTGGCTGGCACCAACCCTCTGGATCCTGCTAGCCATCCTTCGCCGGCAACCAAGTTGCGCTGGATACGCACCGGCAGAATACCTCTGCCATTTAGCTTCCAAGGTATCCAGTACCCGGCCCCCGGTGAAGTGCGCTACGCCCTGCAAAATAAAAGAGCCAGACAAGACTACTATGTGAAAATCGGAGATAAGATTGAAGGCTACGAAATAATCGGCTGCGATGAAAAAAAGATTGCGGTGCAAAAACCTGGCATGCCGGCGCCGGTCATTGAAGATGCCTCAGTTTTAAAGCTGCGCAAGGATGGTAAAGTTATCGCCCTGACCCTTGGCCAAGAAGTCAGCCAAGGAGACATGGCGGCTGAACTGCTTTTTTTGTTGGATAATTCAACTTACCGCGTAAAGACTAACGATGTGATTAACCTACAAAATAATCAATATAAGGTTATTGACATCCAAAAGGAAGCTGTTGTAGTATTCGATAATTCTTCAGGAGAAAGCATAGCCTTAAAAAAATTGCTGGAAGCAGACCGGCGCGAAGCGCGAATTGCCAAGGAACAGGATTGATCTAGTATAGCTAGATAAGTCTTCTAGGAAAATAACACGAGGGCATTATGAAGCGTTGCTTATTGATTATTTCTGCGGCAACGTTGCTGTTCGCTGGATGGCAAATGATGCCTGCTCTGGCCCAGAATGATGATGTAAATGCAGACGATTTAGTCGAGAGCGCGGCGCTTGCTCAACCAGATGCTGATATATCCGCGCAAGATTTAGAAGCTGTTGAAAGCCCTTCCGCCCAACAACCTGTCGCATCAGAAACTCCAGCGCTGCTTAAACCTGTTGAAGAGATGTCGACCGAACCAGCCCAACCTGAGTCGGTTGCTGATCCGGCTGTTAAGACAGAACTTTTTGATATTGATCGCCAGTCGCAATCCGCCGCCTTAACGGCCGAGCAGGCCGCAACGCCGGCGGCGCCGGCCCCAAGATCCTTCTTGGGTCGCATGTTTGACAAAGATGCTAAAAAACAACAGGTTGCCCCCGCCATTGCCGAAGTCCCGCCAGCAGCCACCGAGACTGAAACAACGGCGCTTTCCCCAGAAGAGATCTTAGCGCAACAAGAAGAGGTGCGCCGCGAGGCCCAGGAGGTTGAAGGCCTGAAAATACTCAGCTCGGCTAAAGAAGCGATGAGTCGCAATGAATTTGATGAAGCCTTGCTTCTATTCAATCAGGCTTTAAGCGTTTTGCCCACACGCGCACATACCGTAGATATCAGAAACCAAGCTCGCCAAGATCAGGCGCAATGCGAATACCGTATCGCCGTGAAATACCACCAACAGGGCAACTTGGAAGAGGCCCGAAAAGCTATTAACCGTGCACTGGGCTATGTTCCATCCCATAAAAGCGCGCGGCGACTGGGCGAGCAGATAGCTCGCGATGAAAGCCGCAAAATGATGGCCAAGCCACCCCCGATTCGCTTAACCCCGGAACGACTGGACAAAGAGAAACGCATTAAAGAAGCCCTGAGTCGTGGCCAACAGTATATGGCCATTCGTGAATACGATAAAGCCGCCCAAGAGTTTAATAGCGTTTTGTTCGAGGATAAGGGTAATGAGGATGCCACTGCCCATTTAAGAAAAATAGCCGAAAAAGGCTATCAACTTGAAACAGATCAATA
>CAYUHK010000002.1:32271-86684 GCA_964444425.1 uncultured Verrucomicrobiota bacterium | reverse complement strand
ATTTCTGCACTCTAGCCAGGTGGCGGTAGATATAATACTCGGTTATTTCATCTTTCTGAAAGTGCATTAATTTTTGAATTGTATTGGGCTCTAACATCTTTTCCTCCCACAAAACAATAGATTCAATTTATCTAACTCTAAAATTATTGTTCCTGATTTAATAGCGGATTTAGTTAGCAGGCGATGTTTTGCCGGATAATTAATTATGGGTTAGGACCTCTAAGGAACTGATCCAAGCCGTTTTTCACGATTTTTGAATCCTCACGATAATAAATTAATATAGCGTTCCTTGGAGGGGTGTCAATGCCGTTTTTAACGTTTGTGGGCAGCTCTAATAGTTGTTAGCTACAGGCGCGCCAGCCTGCGGCTAGGCAAGCGTACTAGCTAGTGGCCATTTTCATCTAGCCGGCGCTGGCCGCCAGGAGCTGTTAATTCAGCTGGCTTTTTGCTAAGGCGCTTGGCATGTTATCCTTTTAGCTATAAAAGGCTATAGAACCCATCTGCTGCCAAGGTAGTTTTGATATAAGACTTAACAAGAAGCCGGCATGTTAATTTTAGCCCTAGACCAATCAACCGCTCGCGGCAGTCTGGCCTTACTGCGGAATGAAGCAATACTGGATGAATTGAGCTGGTCGGATAAACATAATCCCAGCCCAAAGCTTTTTGAGCAGCTAACCGATCTGCTAAAGCGTACGGCTGTGGAACTAAGCCAGATTGATTGCTTCGCGCTAGGACTGGGCCCCGGCTCCTATAGCGGCTTACGCACAGCGCTGGCCGCCGTTATAGGATTAGCCCTGCCAGACCGCCGTCGGGTTTACGGCATTAGCAGCGCCGAGGCCCTAGCCAGAGGCTTGTTGCTAAAAAGATCGACGGCAAGCTTAATGGTTCTCGGCGATGCCCGCCGCAATCAATTTTGGGCGCGTAAATTCATATTGCAGAATGGAATTTGTCTGGCTAGCACCCCTTGGCTACTGCGCCCGCCGCAAGCCTTGGCGGAGTTGGCGGCGGATATTTGGGTAACTTCCGATTGGGAGCGTATCGGAACAACCTTGCAGGAGCAGATTCCTGCCTCTAGTTGCTTGATTACTGGCCAGCAATGGCCAGCGGCAGGCATCCTGGGTCAGGCGGCTTACGCAAGGATGCAAGCCCTAATGCCTTCGGAAGCATTAAGGCCGATTTATTTGCATAGTGCCGTTGCCCAGCCGCCTTTATCGGGGTCAAGGACCCCAGCGGCTTATAAATAAATGCTTGGAAAGTAAAATCGACTCTTGACAATTGTTTCAAAAAATTGAGAGGATGAGTCGCCTGTTGGCTTCCTTGGTTAGGGAACTCCAACATCTTTGGAGCCATGTTCATAAAACATTGCGACCAAAATAACGACGAAAACATACCATGACATGGCGCCAGATTATCCCTACGGTAGTCACCCTCGCAGCGATGTTATGCGGATTTTTCAGTATCCTGCTGGCGCTGGAGGGGCGTGAAAACTTTTTACTCTCAGCCCAATTAATCATGTTGGCCATGATTCTGGACGGGCTCGACGGCAATCTGGCTAGAGCCCTAAAAGGCACCAGCGCTTTTGGCGCTGAGCTGGATACCTATGTGGACTTGACCGCCTTTGGCCTGGCGCCGGCTATCCTGATCTATCAAGTCTCATTACAAAGGCATGTCGACTGGCGGATTCTCATGACAGCGATGGTGGTGCTTTCGGGCGTCATTCGCTTGGCGCGTTTTAAAGTCAAGGACCCCCTGCGCGGACAGGCCGGCTATTGTGGTTTACCGATCACCGCCAGCGCTGGCTGGGTTGCCCTGTTCGTTTTTTTAAGCGAGACCAAAGTCTTCGGCGATTTCCTCTGCCTAAGCCAGGGACCAGTGGGGATTTTTTTCCTTATCGGCGTGATCATAATGATCACATTACAAGTATCCAATGTACGTTATCCAAAGCCCAGCAAACTGATTGTCGTATTCCTGCCCTGTGTCGCCTTGGTAGCTTTGCTGTTTTGCCGCTGGCAGGGCGTGGCGCCGGCGGCCGCTTTGATCATGTTTGCCTTGGGCTTAACCTATGTTGTTTTCGGGCCTTTATTTGTTAAGACTAGACAGCGCATGCTGGCAACGCCCCTGGCTCAGCCAGAAGCAATTGAAGAATACCATCTCTAAGAGCGCTCGCCCCTTGAAAACCGGCCTATGAAGATAAGTTCAAAGCAGCCGCCGCCGGCCACTCTAAATGACGTCCTGGAGCAAATATCCAGCTATCTTAAAAGCCTTCAGGATGATGGCTTGAGGGAGCTGGAGATGCCGCTGGCCGCAGATGCTCCTCCCAAGGCAGCCGAGGTGCTGGCGCATGACTTAGCAGCTATCACCGAGCAAATAGCCACTTGTAGCCAATGCGGCTTACATTGCGGCAGGACTAAAACCGTCCCTGGCCAAGGCCATATCCGGCCGGATATTTTATTTGTGGGCGAGGGCCCTGGCGCCGATGAGGATAAGCAAGGCATAGCTTTTATTGGTTTAGCCGGACAGCTGTTGACTCGTCTGATAACTCGCATGGGCTACCAGCGCGAAGAGGTTTTCATCGCCAATGTGGTGAAATGCCGCCCGCCTCAAAACCGTAAACCTCTGCCTGAAGAAATGGCCGCCTGCTTGCCGTATCTAGCAGCACAAATCGCCATTTTACAACCAAAGGTTATCGTAGCCTTGGGAGCTACAGCTTTGGAGGGATTGCTGAAAGCTCCTGATAAGATAGCCATTTCCCGCATGCGCGGTAAATGGCTGTCATATGAAAACATTCCCTTGATGCCCACCTTCCATCCCTCGTATCTATTGCGTAATCGATCAGCCAGATGGGATGTATGGAATGATATGCAGGCAGTTCTCCAGCTCCTAGGCCGCACGCCCCCGCCCAATCCATAGATTAAGACTGAGCTATTTGCCAGGGAGGCGTCTCGGGCAAAAGCTTTTCAAAGCCGGCGATCAAGCCATCCTCATAGGCGCCGCTGTATTCATGCCGCAAGAACTTATGGTAGGCCTCTTTATAAAACCGTTCCCAGGACTCAACTTCCTGGCCGGGGTTAATCGGATAAAAATTGGCCTGGTTGCTCTTGGCGGCGCTGAGATCGCCGGGGGCATCGCCAATCATTAAGATATTCTCGGGCCGATAACGGCCGGAGGTAGCTAAGCGCAGATGCTCGGTCTTAGTGCCCAGTTCCTGGCCAGCAATTATCTCTACATAACCAATCAGCTTATGTTGTTGCCACTCGCGCACCAGAGCCTCTGTGGGCGTTTGGGATATGCAAATGGCATCGGAATGTTTATGAATCAATCTTAAACTTTCCAGCACCCAGGCATAGGGCGGCACATTGGTTACGGTCTTTTCGATATCTTTGTTCACCGCCTGGCTCCAAGCCAGCACCCTGGCCAACTCGGGATCGCCAGTTTGTTTAACCTGGTTTTCCAAAGACAGATTGCTCAAGGGCAGGCCTGAGTCTATGAATTTTCTCAAGGCCTTGAACTCCGGCAGGCTGACCCCGGCGGCGATCACCTCAGGCCGATTGCGGAGCAGGTCTATCGTCTGCACTAAGCAAGGAAAACGATTGCGGCCACGATACTTGGAATAGAGATTGACGAATTCGGCGGATTCGCGCAGTTGTTTTTCGATGCTCTGCAGACGCCAATGTGCAATGATCAGTTTATGGAAAGATTGTTTTTGTTTAATTTCCATTGTGTCGAAAACACAGCCATCAGAATCTATGCCAACGAAGCTAGCGTGCTGCGGTTTAAAATTTATTAAATCTTCCTTAGTGAAGGGCATTGTTTTATGCATGAATGCTTCCTTTCTTATGGCCAGTTGATCGCTGCTGCGCTGCGGCTGGGCTTAACTCATTGAGCCAGCCATTCGGTATGGAAAAACTGACCGCGCTCCCGATCAACCCGCTCATAGGTATGGGCCCCAAAATAATCGCGCTGGGCCTGCAGCAGATTAGCCGGCAAGCGCGCGCTGCGATAGCTATCGAAGTAGGCTAGGGCGGAAGCATGGGCTGGTAAAGGTATGCCCATCCGCACGCCTTCTCGAACCACTTTGCGCAGACTGGAATGATTTTTCTTGAGAATGCGAGTGAAATAGCGATCCAACATCAAGTTGGATAAATCGGGCTGGCGCTCAAAAGCCTCCTTGATCTTGCCAAGAAAACGGGCGCGGATGATACAGCCGCCGCGCCACATCAAGGCGATATCGCCAAAATGCAGATCCCAATGGTATTCCTGGGCGGCCGCGGCCATCAGGGCAAACCCCTGGGAATAAGAACAGATTTTGGCGGCATATAAAGCGCGCCTGAGAGCCTCAAGGAAGGGCGCGGGCACACCACGAAACTTCTTGGAGGAGGCCGGGAAGATCTTGGCGGCGGCGCAACGTTCCGCTTTGATCGCCGAAATACAGCGCGCGAAAACAGCTTCGGCTATGGTCGGCGCCGCCACGCCTAAATCCAAGGCCGCCGCGCTGGTCCATTTACCAGTGCCTTTCTGCCCGGCCGCATCAAGAATCACATCCACCATGGGCTGCCCGCTTTGCGGATCGGTTTTGGCTAGAATATCCGCGGTTATCTGAATGAGGTAGGAGTCCAGCTCGCCGCTATTCCATTCCTGAAACACCTTATGCATCTCAGCCGGGCTCAAGCCTAATAGTTGGCTCATGATATGATAAGTTTCGCAGATCAGCTGCATGTCCCCATATTCAATGCCGTTATGCACCATTTTAACAAAATGGCCAGCACCATCGTTGCCAACCCATTCACAGCAAGGCGCGCCATTTTCCGCCTTGGCGCTGATGCGTTGAAAAATATCTTTAAGGTGCGGCCAGGCCGCGGCCGCGCCACCCGGCATGATGCTGGGCCCCTTCAGAGCACCTTCCTCGCCACCGGAAACTCCGGTTCCCACGAATAACAAGCCTTGTTTTTCCAGCAAACGGGTGCGGCGGATAGTGTCAGAAAAATGAGAGTTGCCACCGTCAATAATTATATCGCCCTGATCCAACAGGGGGACCAACTGATTGATGAACTCATCCACCGGCGAACCGGCCTTGACCATCAACATGACCCGCCGAGGCTTCTGCAGACTGGCGACTAGCTCTTCCAGGCTATGAACGCCGATGAAGTTTTTGCCGCGGCCACGGCCATTGATAAAACCATCCACTTTCGATAGGGTGCGATTAAACACCGCTACGCCAAAGCCATGGCTCTCGATGTTGAGTGCCAGATTTTCGCCCATAACTGCCAAGCCAATCAGTCCGATCTGCGCTGGATTCATCTTATCTGATCCCTTCTGTAAAATTGAATTGGGTGACTTGTTTATCTTTTGCAAAAAAACGGACAATGCAAGTAAAAAATAATGGCGCGCCGGCGGCCTTGACAAGGCGCCTGGCTTAGCGTATCTTTTGGCCCATTTGGATCGCGGCTATGAACATTTATCTTGCCCGCAACAATTGAAGGGAGGCGCGCGGCTTAAAGGCCGCTGGCGCCTAAAGATATCTTATGATTAAAGCAAAAATAATTGGAGCCGGAGGCTATGGCGGGGTAGGCATTCTTGAACTCTTATTAGGGCATCCTCAAGCCCGCCCGACTTGCCTGGTAGATATAACCGATAACGGAATGCCCATCAGTAAACTTTATCCGCATTTAACCGGCTTCTGCGATCTGCCGATCGTTGCTGCGTCCGATCCGCTAGCTCAAGCTCCGGCCGACGTTAGCTTCATGGCTACCCCTGATGGCGTAGCTATGAAACTGGCTAAAGCCGAATTGGCCACCGGCGCCAAGGTCATTGATTATAGCGGCGATTTTCGTTTCAATTCTCCGCAAAGCTATGCCGAATATGCCACGCGCATATCCCGCGATCCACAGCATGCCTCACCAGATCTATTGCCCCAGGCCGTTTATGGCCTGAGCGAGCTGCATCGTCTGGAATTGGGCCAGCAGACCAAACTGGTTGGCAATCCAGGCTGCTTCGCTGTCAGCTGCATCCTGGGCTTGGCGCCGGCGGTCAAGCATGGACTGGTTCGCCTTGATAGCCTTATTTGCGACAGTAAAACCGGCGTATCCGGCGGAGGCAAAAAATTGGCTGCCAGCTTCCATTACCCGGCGCGCTATGATCATATGAATGCCTATAAATTGGCCGGCCATCAACATGTCTGTGAAATTGAGCGCGAATTGAGCCTCTTGGCCGGCGCGGCGCTGAAAATCACCTTTACCGCTCAAGTGGTGCCGGTTTGCCGTGGCATCATGTCATCGCTCTATGGCGAATTGAACTCGGGCATTACCACAGCCGCAGTGCTCGCGGCCTATCAAGAATTTTATCAAGGCCAACACTTCGTCCGGCTATTTGACCGTAATGCCAGCATTGGCTCATCCCATGTGCGCGGCACCAATTACTGCAATTTGATCGTGGATGTTGACCAGCGAACAAATAAGCTCAGGGTCATCGCCCATATTGATAACCTGATGAAAGGGCAAGCTGGCTCTGCGCTTCAAAATATGAACCTGCTCTTTGGGCTTCCTGAAACAGCAGGACTCGATCAACCGGGCAAATATCCCTAATGCTACCGCGGATCAGCGCGCATTCTTCCTATCATCTCGTTGGAGTTGGCGGCGTCGGCATGAGCGCGCTGGCTCAGCTGCTATTGGCCCATGGCCATAAAGTCAGCGGCTCAGATCGCTATCACGATAAGGGCCAAGATCTTCCCGTTCTTGCCAAATTACGCCGCGCCGGCCTGATCCTCACTCCCCAAGATGGATCAGCACTAGCTCCGGAAACTGCTGCCGTGATAGTCAGCACGGCGATAGAGCCAGACAACTCTGATCTGATCGCCGCCCAAAATTATAAAATTCCGATAGTTCACCGGGCGGAAATGCTGGCACAAATGGCACACGCTGCCACTGTCATTGCTGTGGCCGGAACGGCCGGCAAAACCACCGTTACCGGTATGTTGGGTTATGTTCTAGAATGCTTGGGCCAAGACCCTACTGTAATCAATGGTGGTGCCGTACTCAATTGGCTCAATGCCGATAACATCGGCAATGCGCGGATTGGCCGTGGCCCCATTTGGGTTTTGGAGGTCGATGAAAGCGATCGCTCGCTTTTGCGCTTTAAGCCGGAATGGGCCATTATCACCAATGTCTCTAAGGATCATTTTGAGCTGGATGAGCTTGAGCGGCTCTTTCGGCAGTTTGCCGGTCAAGTGCGCCGCGCGCTGCTGGGCTGCTACGGCGAACTGCCCTTCAGCCTGGAGGAGTTTAAGCCGAGCCTCTCGGCGCAGGGCTGCCGATTTGATTACCGTGGGGTTAGTTTCTGCACATCCTTGCTCGGACGCCATAACGCGGAGAACGCCTTGCACTGCGTCTTGATGTGCGAGCGCTTAGGCTTGAGCCTGCCGGAGGTTAGCCGGGCCTTGCAAACCTTTCAAGGGATTCAACGCCGTTTGCAATGGGTTGGCTGCGCCGCTGGCGTTACCGTTATAGATGATTATGCCCATAATCCCCTCAAGATCAAGGCAGCCTGGTGCGCGCTGGCGCCGTATTTTAACAGATTGCTGGCGGTCTGGCGACCGCATGGCCACGCCCCCTTGGCCTTGATGATGGAGGAGTTAATCCAGGCCTTTGGCGCCATTATAGGCGCCGGCGATCATCTACTGGTTTTGCCTGCCTATTATGCCGGAGGCACTGCGCGCCAAGGATCTGATTACCGCCACTTAGTGAAACGTTTGGTTGACGCCGGCCGCTGCGCCGAGGCAGTGGATGGCTATACGCAACTGCAGAGTAGGCTGCTGGAACTGGCCCAGCCGGGCACGGCGGTTTTATTGATGGGCGCCCGCGATCCCTTCCTCCCCGTCTTCGCTCACCGTCTCCTGCTGGAGCTCGATCATTTCGTCGTGAAGCGTCCGCCCGGTGCTGGCTGAATACCCTAGAAAAATCAATCCGCCCATCAGGCTCCAGGCGGCCGACATGAAGAAAACCATCAGCGCCAAGGGCAGCGACTGTGCGCTGGAAACGGCCATGGCACTGAATAAGGCAACCGTAGTCCCTTCGCGAATGCCCAATCCGCCGGGCGTAATCGGCAGGGCGGCGATGGAAATGATCAGCGGAATGACCGTTAGATAATCCAATAGGCCGAGCTGGATCTGAAAGCAGCGCCCGATGCAGTAGCATTGCAAGATGGTCAGCGCCTGAATCAGCAATGATAAAAACGCTGTTTGGTAGAGCACCTTGGTACGGCGACGATACAGGAAGATGGAGATCAGCATCCGTTTAATGATCCGCCCGAAGCGCGGATGGCGCTTGATTTTATCCACGAGCGGCCAATTGTCGAAACGATTGATGTTGAAGACAATAATAATTCCGGCGATGGTCGCAGCGATCAAGCCCAACATGACCAGGGCCGGTAAGTGGGCTTCCCAGCGACTTAGGAAGAAATCTGGCCGAGTTGCCAGCATGATGGCGGCAATTAGATAAAGCACTATTAGCCCGATCATCCGATCGATGAAAACTGTTGCCACGGCCTCGGTCTTTTTATGATTGGTCTCCTTGGCAGCGTAATAGGCTCGTACTAAATCGCCGCCGGTTGAACCAAACATAAAGGAGTTAAAGAATTGCCCGATGAAATAGATGGCAAAAGAACGTTTCCCAGACATCTTCAAGCCTTGCGCGTCGCAAATGATTTTCCAACGCAGCATGCCGGCATGCAAGCCCAGATAGCTTAGGATGAAGGCGCCTATCAGCCAGTTGCTATAGTGCAAGCTTTCTTTGAGCACCAGGCTCAAGGCGGCCGCATCGATTTTGTGCAGAAGATAAAAAATAATCCCGAAGGCTAAGGCCAGCCGGGCTAACCCCGAAAGGGTTTTTTTCAACGCCTGGGCAGAATGGTTCACAAGGCTTGGCTCAGCTCATTAACGATATCTCGCAAGGTTATCTCCAGAGGGATGGCCGCTTGCCAATGCACAGCGGCTGCTATTTTAGTTATAGCCAGCTGGGGCCGCGGCTCCAAGGGGCGAAAACGGCTCGGATCTTTTTCCAGCGTTGGCCTGAGGCCGATAATCTCGCAGAGTTTATCCAGAACCTTGCTAAGGGCAACAGCTCGACCCGAAGCGATATTATAGGCTTGGCCAACTTTAGCGCTCTCTATCAGCAGGCGATAGGCTCGGGCCACATCACGAACATCGGTGAAGTCGCGCTGGTTTTCCAGGTTGCCTGTTTTGAGCACTGGCGGCGCCTGTTGACGCGCGATCTGCAGCAGCTGTTGGGCAAAGGATGGCGCGGCGAAGCGGGTGGATTGACCCGGGCCGATATGGTTAAAAGGGCGCGCCGTCATAACCGGCATAGCGTAATTGCGGGCATAGAGCAAGGCCATCTGGTCGGCGGCGGCTTTGGATACGGCGTAGGGATTGTCCGGGTTGGCCGGCTCATCCTCAGTGATGGGAGCTGAACGCGGCTGGCTTCCATATATCTCGGCCGAGCTTACCACCAGCACTCGGGCACTACTGGCGGCTTTACGAAAGGCTTCCAAAAGATTGACCGTGCCCAAGGTGTTAACTGTGAGCATGCGTTGCGGCTGACGCCAGCCATCAGGCACAAAGGAGATTCCTCCTAGATGCACGCAAGCCTCTGGACGAACGCGCCCCACCAGGCGCAAGAGCTGTTCGGAATTGAGCAGATCGCCGCTGAAGCTGGGCACGGCGGCGCTCAGACAGCGATCTTGCAGCAGATCGAAGGCCAGTGGTTGGTGACCGTGCTGTTGTAGTTCGCGGATCAAATGCTTGCCTACAAAACCGCTGGCTCCTGTGATAAGCACGCGCATGATTAGGATCGGGTGTTCTGCTGTTTAGCTAGGTCAGCATCCACCATCATGGCGACCAAGCTTTCGAAATCCGTCTCTGGTTTCCAGCCCAACTGGCGCCGCGCCTTGGTGCTATCGCCCAGTAATATATCCACTTCGGCCGGTCGAATGAAGCGTGGATCCTGAACGACAAACTGTTGCCAATTCAGATTGACGCGCTCAAAAGCTCGTTCCACAAAATCCTGAACCGAATGGGTCTGGCCGGTGGCGATGACATAATCGTCTGGTTGCTGCTGCTGCAGCATTTGCCACATCGCCTTGACATAGTCGCCGGCAAAGCCCCAGTCGCGCTTGGAATCAAGATTGCCGATGCGCAGCTCTTGGGCGAGCCCCAGCTTGATGCGGGCTACGCCGTCGCTGATTTTACGGGTAACAAACTCCTTGCCGCGGCGCGGGCTTTCATGGTTAAAAAGAATACCGGAGACAGCGAATAGATTATAGCTTTCCCGATAGTTGACCGTGATATAGTGCCCGTAGGCCTTGGCGGCGCCATAAGGGCTGCGCGGGTGAAAGGGCGTGAGCTCAGTCTGGGGCGACTCGCGTACCTTCCCAAACATCTCGCTGCTGGAGGCTTGGTAAAATTTGGCTTGCGGACAGACTTGACGCATGGCCTCCAACATGCGGGTTACGCCGATAGCGGTAAATTCGCCGGTGAGCATTGGTTGGGTCCAAGAGGTGGGCACAAACGACATAGCCGCCAAATTATAGATCTCATCCGGCTGGATAGCTTGCATCAACTCTATCAGCGAAAGCTGGTCAAGCAGGTCGGCTTGCTGCAGGATCAGGCGATCCTTGATGTGAGCTATCCGCTCAAAAGTTTCTGTGCTGGCGCGGCGCACCATGCCAAAAACCTGATAGCCGCGGCTTAATAAAAATTCAGCCAGATAAGATCCGTCTTGGCCGGTTATTCCCGTTATTAAGGCTTTCATACCAAGATTCCTGACCGGCCTGGCCTGAGGGCGAGGCTTTTTTATAATTGCTTGATCTTCTCTTAGGAAAAACGAATACGCGAGGCCTTCTTACGCTTTTTTTCGCAAGGCTTTTCAAAATAGCGATGATTGCGGATTTCCCGCATCGTCCCTTCTTTATCCATCTTCTTCTTGAGCCGGCGCAGCGCCTTATCAACGCTTTCGCCCCGTTTCAGCTTAACTTCAATCACGTGACTCACTCTCCTTTCTTAGATAAACACGACCTGCCGCCAGCCTGGCAGGCTGGCTTCAAATGGGCGCAGCATAACTCAAGCCACCCGACCTGTCAAGGCCCTCACTGGCAATTATTTATTAAGAATCGGCTCTCAGAAACAAGACTGATAATAAAGCCGGCCGCGGGCCTTTTTTTTGGCAGCCAGAATGCAGCAGGGCAGATATTGCTCAGGCCAGCGGGATGCGGCGCCATAGCCATTCCGTGCCAAGGATTCAGCAGTATGGCCGCCGAACAGAAAGCCCATCAGCTCGCTGCCTACGCCGCGCAGCTCTTCAGCCAATAGCCCAGTTGCACAATCCCGCTAAATCCAGCTTGCGTCTTAGGCTTGCTTAGGATATCTTGCTGGCTTGCCACCACCAGATTGGGCAACAGAACATAAAGGAACTGTTATGTTATTTGATCGGGGACTAAACGATAATCTTACCCTGCGACGCCAAAAAGGCGGGCGCTGGCCTTGGCTAACCATATTACTGATCTTGCTGATCGCAGCGTTGGCGGCCGCCGCCGGCAGATATGCTTGGAAACGCTGGCAGTCCCGGCAAGTCGCAGAGCCCAGCAGTTCGCTGGAGCGCCTGGAGCGCGGGCAAGAGCAACAGACCTTAACGCAAATTCGCGCCCTGATGGCCGATCAAGCCTGGCTGGCGGCGCGCGAGCAATGTTATCTGGCCTTAGAGCGCCATCAAGATTCGCCGAAAATGCTCAACGAACTGGAGCGCTGGCTCGGCCAGATTAACCTGAAGCTCCTCTTGACGCCCATGGCCATGCCTGAGAAAGAAGAATACCTTGTGCAAAGTGGCGATTCGCTGGAGCGTATCGCCAAAAAATTCTCCAGCACTATTGAGCTGATCCAGCAAAGCAATAATCTTAAAGGCCATATGCTGCATCCGGGCGACCGGCTTTTGATTTTCAAAGCCACCCTGACCTTGACCGTCAGCAAAAGCCGCAATGATCTATTGCTTAAAGCCAATGATCGTTTCTTCAAACGCTATCAGGTGGGCACTGGCCAATATGGCAAGACGCCGGTTGGCACATTTGTTATTTCGGATAAAATTGCCGAGCCACCTTGGTGGCGGCCCGACGGCAAAATGATTCCTTATGGCGATAAGGAAAACGTATTGGGCACCCGCTGGATGTCAATTACTCCAATAAAGGATACAGCGCCGGTCAGCGGCTATGGCATCCACGGCACTTGGGAACCGGATACGGTAGGCCAACAAGCCAGCGCCGGCTGTGTGCGCATGCTCAACAGCGACGTAGAAGAGCTCTTCATGTTAACGCCTATCGGCGCCGAAGTCTTTATCGTAGAATGACCCTGATAGGTTAATAAACCATGGCAATCTGTTTGCTTCCATTTGAAAAGCCCATTGTCGAATTACAGACCAGGCTACAAGAGCTGCGCAAGTTCAGCGAATCCCAAAATATCGACGTCTCCAATGAGCTGGCCGAACTGGAACGTAAGATCCTCGCAACCAAGCGCCAGATTTTTGAAAACCTGACCGCCTGGGATAAAGTGCAACTAGCTCGTCACCCTCAGCGCCCATACACCTTGGATTATATCGCAGCCATCTGCACGGATTTTCTGGAGCTGCATGGCGATCGCCATTTCGCCGACGATCGCGCGATCGTCGGCGGCTTTGCTATGCTGGGCAGCGAGCCGGTTATGATTCTAGGAACCCAAAAGGGGCGCGATGTCAAAAGTAACTTGGAACGTAATTTCGGCATGGCCTATCCGGAGGGATACCGCAAGGCCCTGCGGCTCATGAAACTGGCCGCCAAGTTCAATCGGCCAATCATCATGCTGATTGATACGGCTGGCGCCTATCCCGGCGTTGGCAGCGAAGAACGCCAGATCGCCGAAGCTATTGCCGTCAATTTGCGCGAGGCCTTTCTGCTGCCAGTGCCCATCATAGTTACGGTGGTTGGCGAAGGAGGTAGCGGAGGAGCCCTGGGCATTGGCGTCGGCGACCGTATCCTGATCTTAGAGCATGCCTATTATTCGGTTATTTCTCCGGAAGGCTGCGCCGCCATCCTATGGCGCGACCGCGCCTTTGCTAGTCAGGCAGCAGAAGCCCTCAAGCTGGTGGCCAGTGATCTGCTTAAGGCCGGCCTGGTGGACGAGATTGTACCCGAACCCTTGGGCGGCGCACACACCGATCCTCAAGCAACCGCCCTTATTCTTAAAGAGCGCTTGCTGCATCATTTAAGCGAATTAAAAGGCTATGCTCCTGATCAGCTGTTGGATCAACGTTATCAAAAATTCCGCACCATGGGAGTATTCCAAAGCACGCCGCTGACGCCAGAGCCCGAATCGCCGCAACCAACAAGCCTAAATCATAAAGATCCAGCGGCGCCGGAAGTTTAAAAACAAAAAGCTGCTTGACCCAAAAGCGCTAGATCCTAGAATCACCGCTCTAAAACCATTATGCATCCTTATCGTACTCATACTTGCGGCGCCCTGCGCTTGGATGATGTCGCCGCCACGGCGCGACTGTCCGGCTGGGTCTTCCGTAAACGCGATCACGGCCAACTGCTCTTCCTTGATCTGCGCGATCATTATGGCCTGACCCAGGTGGTCATTCAACCGGATCGACAGTTCTTTGAACTGTGCGCCAAACTAAAACTGGAAAGCGTGATCACCGTCAGTGGCACGATTGTGGCCCGCTCAGACGATACGATCAATCCTGACCTGGCGACCGGCGCGGTCGAGCTGGTCGCCGATACTCTAACGGTTGAATCCGCCTGCGATCACTTGCCTCTGCAGATCGATGTGCCCGAAGACGGCCCGGAAGATCTACGCCTGCGCTACCGCTATTTGGATTTACGTCGCGAGCGCCTGCATCGCAACATCATGCTGCGCTCGCGCCTGATAGCCTTCCTGCGCCAACGCATGCAGGAGCTGGGCTTCAACGAGTTCCAAACGCCGATCCTTACCAGCAGTTCGCCGGAAGGCGCCCGCGATTACCTGGTGCCCAGCCGCATCCATCCTGGCCAATTTTACGCCTTGCCTCAAGCGCCCCAGCAGTTTAAACAACTATTAATGGTAGCCGGCTTTGATCGTTACTTTCAGATCGCTCCCTGTTTTCGCGACGAGGACGCCCGGGCCGATCGCTCGCCTGGAGAGTTTTATCAGCTGGACTTGGAGATGGCCTTTGCGACTCAGGATGATGTTTTTAAGGTAGTGGAGGAGGTTATCTCCAGCGCCTTTCGCGAATTCTCCGATGTTCCCGCAACGCCGCCGCCCTTTCCGCGCATAGCTTATGCCGAGGCGCTGCTAAAATATGGAACCGATAAACCGGATTTGCGCATTCCGATTGAAATGCGAGATGTTAGCGAGCTTTTCCAGCAGAGCTCCTTCAATGCCTTTCGCACGATACTCGCACAAGGCGGCTGCGTGCGTGCCATTCCGGTCCCCCTGGCTGCCAATCAGCCACGCAGTTTTTTCGATAAATTGGTGGATTACGCCAAGAGCCTAGGATCGCAAGGTCTAGCCTATCTGGTCTGGTCCAAGGGAGCGGTCAAGGGGCCCTTGGCTAAATTTCTTTCGAGCGAACAATTGGCCGCTTTGGCTAAAGCTTGCGATGTTGCCGAAGGCCATGCCGTTTTCTTTGTGTGTAACAGCCATCGCGAGGTCAATCGCATCTCAGCCGAGCTGCGCCTGCATTTGGGACGCTCCTTGGGATTGCTTGAGCAAAACACTTTTCGCTTCTGCTGGATCGTGGATTACCCGCTGTTTGAGGCCAATTCGGAAACCGGCCGCATCGAATTTTCGCACAATCCTTTTTCCATGCCCCAAGGCGGCTTGCGCGCGTTAGAGCAACAAGACCCCTTAACAATCCTGGCTTATCAATATGATATCGTTTGCAATGGTTGCGAGCTTTCCAGCGGCGCTATCCGCAACCATAATCCGGAGATAATGTATAAGGCCTTTGGCATAGCCGGCTATTCGCGCCAAATGGTGGATGAGAAGTTCTCAGGCATGATCAACGCCTTTCGGCTGGGCGCTCCACCGCACGGCGGCATAGCGCCAGGGATTGATCGACTGGCGATGCTCTTGGCTGGTGAACAGAACATCCGCGAGGTGATCGCTTTCCCCATGAATCAAAAGGCTCAGGATCTGATGATGGGGGCGCCGGCGCCGGTCAGCGAACAACAGCTCCGCGAGTTACGCTTGAAAATTGCTCTGCCCAAAGCCGATAACAATAAGCCCGCGCCATGATTTCAGGAGCCGGTCGCCAGGCTAGCTGCTTAACAGTTCGGCCAGAGTCACTTCTCGCTCTATCCTTTTAGCCAGGTCCTTGACGCGGACAGTGCCGCGCGTTAGGTCATCCGGCCCAAGATAGATCGCTCGCTGGGTCGCGTTTTTGCTGGCGCGGCCGAAAAAATATTTGGGCTTTTCTGGATGCAAAGCCACCTCCACGCTTTGGCCAGCGCGGCGCAGGGCTTGAGCTATTTTAACGGCCACGGCGCGCTGAGCTGCCTCCATAAAGCCAATGGCCATATCCAGCCGCGTGGCGGCGGCGATGGCCGCTAGCTTACCTTTCTCTGCCAATAGTTCGCTGATGACAACATCGCCAAAACCCAAGCCTACGGCAGGTAAAGACGCGCCGCCCAAATCAGCCAAGAGTCGATCATAGCGGCCGCCACCGAAAAGGGCGCGAAACTTTTTTTGAGCATCAAAGGCTTCAAAGACAATGCCGGTATAGTAATCCAAGCCACGTATCACCCCGAGATCAAACTGCAGACGATCCGCAAAGCCGTAATCGCCCAAGATGGTTTGCAGGGAGATAAGCGCTTGGAGAGCAGGGGAAGTTTCTCCTAGATATTCCGCCGCCGCCGCCAGCGATCGGATAGCCAAGATATTAAATACGGCGTCGATATGGGTCTGGGTTAATCCAGTGGCTTGTAATAGCGCGGCGATATCGGCGTCGGATATTTTAGCGCGCTTATCCAGGGCACGGAAAGTGGCTGGATGGTAAACAGCAGGGATGCCGGAGCGCAAAAGCAACTCCGCCAGCAGAGCGCGATTGCTATAATACACTTGCACATCAGCCCCATTCAAGCCCAGCAGCTCCAAGGCGCTCAGCGCACATGCTAAAGCTTCCGCTTCCGCACTGAGAGCTGTTTCACCCAGGATATCCAGATTCCATTGGTAATGCTCGCGTTTGCGACCACGGCTCATGCGCTCGTAACGAAAACATTGGGCGATCGCAAACCATTTCAAAGGGAAGACTAATGCGCCTTGGCGCGCAGCAATCAAGCGGGCCAGGGAAGGGGTCATTTCAGGGCGCAGGGCCAAATCGCGCCCGCTTTTATCTTGGAAGGCGTAAATCTGCGCCACTATTTCAGGACCGCTCTTGCGTTTGAATAAATCCAGCGATTCGACCAGACAGGCATCATACTGAGCAAAGCCAAAAAGGCGCGCGGCCTGAGTCCAGGCCGCAAAGATCGCGTTGCGGACTTGCATGTCTTGCGGATAGAAATCACGCATGCCGCGAGCTGCTTCAAAATGGCTGGTCTGGCTGGTCATCAATGCTAGCCGTGCGAGCGGCTAAAAAAATGGCGCGGATCAAGGATTTTTCATCACCAGCGACTTCATGATCCGGCCCATTTTGAATTTCACTACTTTGCGGCTGGGAATTGTAACCACGTGAGAAGGATTATTGGGATTGCGGCCAACGCGCGCCTTCCTGAGACATACTTCAAATACACCGAAGTTACGAAATTCAACATTTTCGCCCTTGGCCAGGCTCTCAGTGATATAGTCTAATGTTTTTTGAATAACCGTGAATACGTCTTGTTGGATCAATCCGGTTTCTTTAGAAATACGCAACACCAAGTCTCGTTTCGTCATCGCCTGTTCCTCTTCATAAGTGGGTTATCAAGCATCTTAGCAAGCCCAGCTTTGATGTCAATTAAAAACAGGGCCCCAACGATTGGCAGCTCAGCCAATCAGATGCTCTCCTAGCTCTGCAACAGCACTGTGCCAATCAATAACTCGCCCTCGATCTTATGCGGTCGCAGCAGCGCTAGGGAGTTTAGCGGCGGCGGCGGACCTTCTATGCGCGCTGGCAGATACTCGCCAGTCCAGCCGCTTCTTGGCCCGGAATCACCGGCCGTTTCAACAAGCACCTGTACCTCCCGGCCGATCCAGCGCTGAGCAAATTCCTTTCGCTTGCGCTGGCCAAGTTCGATTAAGCGCGCCGTGCGGCCTTGCTTATCAAGATCGCCGACCGGCCCGGGCAAGTCGGCCGCTGGCGTGAGTGGCCTGGGGCTATAGCTAAAAACATGTAGCAGACTGAATGGCAGGCTGGCGACGAAATCTTCACCAGCTTTAAACGCGGCTGCGTCCTCACCAGGAAAACCAGCAATCAGGTCTGTTCCCAAAGCGATTAAATCGATCTTGCGCACGGCATACTCAATGATATCTCGATATTGGCGCAGGGTATAACGACGGCCCATCCGAGCCAAGATGGCATCACAACCGCTCTGCAGGGGCAGATGTAAAAAACGACAAAGTTTGGGCGAGCCAGCCATAAAATCCAGGAGCGGCCGTTCAATGGTGGTTGGCTCGATCGAGCTGAGCCGTATACGGGTAACGCCCGTTTGCTTTTCCACTTGCTCCAAGAGGTCTACCAAACTTGTGCCACGATCATCATAGCAGCCGATATTGGCGCCGCTTAAAACTACTTCACGAAACCCGGATTCATCAACCAAGCGCTTGATCTCCAAGATGATTTCTTCTTTAGGTCGACTGCGGCAAGGGCCGCGGGCGGCCGGCACGATGCAATAGGCACAGCCGAATTCACAGCCATCCTGGATTTTAACCAGCGCGCGAGTAGTCTCGAAGCGCGGCGGCACTGTTGGCCCCAGCGTTGGCACCGGAAAACCATAGCGCGCCAGCCGGGCGGGCAAGTTAAATTTATCGGCCTGGCCAACTGCTAAGTCGGCCGCGGCAGCGCGGCGAGCCGCCGCTCCGCCAATTTCAGCCACACAGCCGGCGATGATGACAAAGCTCTGGGGATAGCGGCGTTTAATTGATCTGGCCAGACGCAAGCTATCATGTTCGGCCCGCGCAGTGATGGTGCAGCCATGAATAACGCAGACGTCACTGGCAACACCGTAAGGCTGGATGGCGAATCCAGCCATTTCGAAACTGGCCCGCATTTGAGCGGTTTCAGCTTGATTTAGTCGGCAGCCAACAGTTTTAAATGAAACGGTTGTTGGATTACTCACGGTTTGTTATACTAGCCCGGCCATGCTGCTAGAGAAAGAAAAAAACATTTGCTAAACCGACTGGCGGCGCTGACGATATAAACATTCTATTTTCAAATCAATCTGCGCAGCGATTCAAGATAGTCTTTTGATTCAGCCACAAATTCCAGAAAGGTCGATTATGATGAAAAACATTTATCTATGTGGCCCGATCATGGAAGAACATGCTGGCCAAGCTCGTGAATGGCGAAAGATCGCCATCAACAAATTGGGCAAGCATTTTAACCTGCTAGATCCGATGCGCCGCAATTTTAAAGATCGTGAGGTGGATAGCGCCAATGAGATCGTGGAGTTCGATCTGCAGGATATCCGCCATGCCGATATTCTCTTGGTCAATTACAATAAAGCTTCCATTGGCACTGCCATGGAAGTCTTCTATGCGGCCAATAATCTGGGCAAATTTGTGGTAGCTTTCTCGCCATTCGACTTCAAGAATTGTAGCCCATGGATGCTGCGCTATTGTACAAAGATTTTACCATCTCTGGAAATAGCTATCGCCTATATTAAAACCCATTTCAAATGAGCCGGCGGCACTCTGCAACCTGCGCCGACGTGCTTGGCCGACTAGATGCCCAGGCCTTGCTGCAAAAATCTTGAACCAGTCCCAAACACTAACTTGACATATTAAGTGGTGCCGCTCATAATTATCAATCAGCTGAAGCTAGCTCGGCGGCAATGAGCTGAGCATGGGCTCGTAAAACAGCCCAGTCTGATAAAGTTGTTAGAAAGATCGCCTAGGCCAGAATTGATCTGCTCCAAAAATAAAATATTAATAACCGATAGAAAGGACTCGTTATGCCAGAATTCTCATCGCCATTTTCAGGCCTTGCTCCAGATCGTAAACTAACCTCAGAAGAATTGATTCGGGCGATACGCTTCATGGTGGCAGCGGAATACGAAGCTATCCAAATCTATATGCAGACCGCCGAGGCGACCGATAACAAACTGGCGATTGAAGTGCTTAAAGATATCGCCGATGAGGAACGTGTGCACGCCGGTGAATTTCTGCGGTTGTTGCGCGAGCTTGCTCCGGACGAGGCAAACTTTTATGCCGAAGGGGAAGCGGAAGTGGAAGAGGAAATAGCTAAAAAGGCACGCAAGAAACCCCGGAAGCAAGCTGTCCGCAAAAGCAAGAAGAAAAAGGCTTAAATCGGCTGTATTGCTTGCTTGGGAGGGCATATGGCTGCTCCCAGCCAGGGATAACATTACCAGAATAATCCTAGGGATGAATCTCCTGGATATATCGCGCTAGCGGGCAAAAGTCTTTAATCGCCGGAATAAATGTTGGCGCTAAGCAAGAACCCAACAAGAATATAAGACCTTTTTTATTGGATTTAATCCGACTGACCAGGCGGTCTTGAAAATAGACTTCACTGACCTGGATATTCGGCTATAGCTTGGCTGCTGAACCGGCACGGGCTCGGCCTTTAAAGGCGCGGCCGGCGGCAGCCAAGAACCTCTAAATTATCTAACCTGTATTAGCTGATTAGTCGGCTACGATACTAGGACCTTCTAATGAGACAAAGCCTATAGGCATCAGCTATGCTAATAATCGGGCAGAATTACCAGGATGGTTGAAAAACACAAGCATGCCAGCTGATCCAAAAAACTGGATGGCCTTTGAAGAACTGACTCGGCGCTACGATGCCTGGTTTGATTCATCCAAAGGCCAGCGCATTTTTCAAATTGAGGTCGATTGCCTGCGCTGGCTCTTGCGCGAGGCGCCACGCCCTTGGCTGGAGATTGGGGTAGGCACGGGACGCTTTGCTACGGCTCTGGATATAGATCTGGGCGTTGATCCTAATGCCGCTGGCCTCAAATACGCAGCCCAACGCGGCATTAAAACAAAGCGAGCGCTGGCCGAAGAGCTGCCTTTTAACCAAGGCCAATTTGGGGCAATTTTGCTGGTGACCACAATCTGTTTTTTAGAAAATATTGCTTTGGCGTTCAAAGAATGTCGCCGAGTTGTGAGGCCAGATGGATATCTTATAATAGGTTTTATCCCTCGGGACAGCCAGTGGGGCCAAAGCTATATAAATAAGGCTGCCGCTGGACATCCTTTTTATTCGCCAGCCCGCTTCTATACAGTGCCGGATCTTATCCAACAGGCCGAGCAGGTCGGCTGGCGCCCAGATCGGGCGGCCAGTTGTTTATTGGAAGGACCCCAAGAGCAACCTAAAAATTATAGCCCTGCTCAGGCCGGCATAATCCCAGGCGCTGGTTTTGTGGGCTTACGTTTGAGCTGCTCAGGCCAATTACCTAAATAGCTGACTGGACAAAAAAGATTGAAAACACTATAGAGGAAAGACGCCGATGAAAATCTTATCAAGCCATGCTCTAAAATTTTTATCAAAAATAACGAATGTTTAGATCTAAGCATAGTTTTAAAATGTCCATAGCCGCTAATCTGAAAAGCCTCAGTGCCAGAACCATGCTAGCCTGTCTCCAAGGCCAACTAAAATCCTGTCTACTATACCAAGAACCCTGGCCCTTAGTGCCCCCGCCGCTAAGCGCATTTCAACGGGAGTTTATCGCTTAAGTATGAAAGCCGCCTTGGAATGCATCGCCTGTTTGGTCCGCCAGGCAACGGAAGCCGTCGAGATGTCAGGAGGCAACCGAACCCAACAAGAACGCTTATTGCGGCAGCTGCTGCATGAAATTGCCGATCTAAACTGGGACCAGGTACCTGTTTCAATCACCCAATACATCCAACGTAAAATTTGCGCACAGACTGGCACCCCCGATCCATATCAGGCTCTTAAAAAGCACATGAATAGCGCGGCGCTTAAACTCTTGCCAACCTTGAGTGCTAAAATCCGCCAGCATCCCAATCCGCGCGAAGCCATTCTGCGCCTGGCCATTGCTGGAAATTTGCTGGATGCTGGTTCAAAAACACGGCTGGCGCCTGAGGATTTAGCTACACGCTTACAGACTATTTGGGATACTCCACTATGGGGATCGCTAGATGCTTTATTTAAAGCAGCTCAAGCAGCCCGGCGTATTCTTTATTTGGCCGATAACGCCGGTGAAATAGTCTTCGATCGTTTGCTGATCGAAGCCCTCCCTCTGGAAAAGATTACTGTAGCAGTGCGCGGTTCCCCGATAATCAACGATGCCACCATGAAAGACGCGCGCATCGCCGGCATCACCAATCTGGTTCAAGTTATCGCTAACGGATCTGATGCACCCGGCACGCTGCTCCGTGAATGCTCGCCGGACTTTCAAACCCATTACCGTGCCGCCGACTTGATTATTGCTAAAGGCCAAGGCAACTATGAATCCCTGGCCGGCTCATCTAAGCAGATATTCTTCTTGCTCTGCGTCAAGTGCCCTACGATCGCCGCACATATCGGCGCCCCTCCAGGATCTTTGGTGGTGCAGCGCGGCCGGCGCCCAAAAACTGCTCGGATCGCCAGCAGGCCTAAAACCAATAAAAGCCATAGGCTCACCAAGAGAAAGGTGCCGCTTAAACCGGGTCGTTATGCTCAGGCCAAGAAGCTCAAGTCAAGTTTGCGCTAGAAGTATTTTAAGATAAGCATGCTGTTCATGAACCAAGCAACCTAAAGGAAAACTATGCTGATTCTAGGATATATCCTTATTTTTGCATTGCTCTGCAGCTTGGGGGCGCTATCAGCAGCCGGATTGATTCTTGCCTTGCCGGACCGTTTAACGCGCTGGCTATTGCCGCATTTGATCAGCTACGCGATCGGGACCTTACTGGGAGCTGCACTATTGGGAATGATTCCGCATGCTCTGGAACAGCTTGCTGCAACTCAAGTCAGCTTAAGCGTGCTGATTGGTTTGCTGGGGTTCTTTGTGCTGGAGAGTTTGGTGTTATGGCGACATTGCCATGAGCCAGAATGCCCGATCCATGACGCCAGCGGCCCGCTCATTTTGGTTGGCGATGCTTTTCATAACTTTGTGGACGGCCTGGTGATCGCGGCCGCCTTCATCACTTCATTGCCTTTGGGCATTACAGTTTCCCTAGCTGTCATCGCTCATGAAATTCCCCAAGAAGCTGGCGACTTTGCCATTTTACTGCATAGCGGCTACGGCCGCAGAAAAGCTTTTCTGCTTAACGCACTTTCCTCCAGCACAACCTTTATAGGCGCCTTGTTAGCCTATGTTGGCATGCGAGTTTTAGACTCGATTGCTCCTTATTTTCTATGTATTTCAGCAGCCAGTTTCTTATATATAGCTTTGGCTGATCTGATTCCGGGCCGGCGCGGCAAAAAGACTCTATTGGCTTTAATCAGCGAGCTTGTGCTCATTATAGCGGGCATATTGACCATCGGCCTATTGCGAGCACACCCATGAGAGATCCACTGTTCATCAGGGCCAAGGGGAGAGGGCCAGCTCAAAGAAATTGCCACAGCCTTGGCGGCCTGGTCGCTAGGCGGCAGGCGTCCAGCCATTGCTCAGACATTAATCCAAGGCAAAGCTTGTCGGCATGCTCCTGGCGCGCCGCGCGCCAATGGCATGCAAGCAACCAACAGACATACAACTAAAGCCTATGGCCATGCACAGAAGCTATCCCAGAGAAAGGACCAGCGCCCCCTTTATTATCGGCTGCTGGCCGGCCACCTTATTATGCATTTTTATCGTATCAGCCTGCACCACTAAACCGCCGGCGGCATTACCAACTAAAAATCATTCGTCCAATGAAACGTTTAACATGGCCGCTTTAGCCGCGCCCGCTAAGCCTCAGCCAACTAAGAGCCGCACTGGCGCGCCGGCGCTATCGCCGCGATCGCAAGTTAAGATATCTGATGTTGCCCAGCGTTATGGAATAGCTTCCTATAGCAGCCATGGTAAGCAGATCAGTTTACGCGGAACGGCGCTAGCTTTGAATATGCAAGGAGACAGCCGCCGAGCCACCTTTAATGGCGTGGCCATTTGGCTCAACGCTGCCCCCCAACGCACCTGGGGCCGTTGGACTATGCAGCAAAGCGATGTAGATAAAACCTTGGCGCCATTATTACAACCTGCTCAGGCAGTTAAAGGGCAGGGCCATCGCACCGTTGTTCTAGATGCTGGCCATGGCGGCAGCGATCAGGGCGCGGCGCTCTCCGGGATATGTGAAAAGCATATAACTCTTAGCCTGGCGCTGGCCGTACGAAAAATGCTGCAACAACGCGGCGTTGAAACCCATCTTACCCGCAATGGAGATCGCAGTATGAGCCTGGCAGATCGCTGTGCCTATGCTCGTCGCAACCAAGCAGATGTCTTTGTCAGCATTCACTTAAACTCGGCCGTAAGCTCCAAGGCCGCTGGCATAGAGACCCATATCTTGCCGCCAGCCGGGCAGCCCATCACCGCCAGCCCGGCTGCCCGAGCCGCGGATGCGATCGCCTATAACGGCAACAAACATGATGGCGCCAACCTGTTATTAGGTTATATGCTGCAAAAGAGCCTCTTGAAATATAGCGGCGCTGAGGATCGTGGCGTACGCCGTTCTCGTTTCTATGTCGGCAAATACGCGTCTTGTCCGGCGGCATTGGTCGAATGTGGATTTGTGTCTAATCCCCGAGAGGCTAAAAGATTGCTAACAGCCGAATATCAAGATAAAATTGCTCAAGCATTGGCCGAAGGGATTTTAGCTTATCTTAATACAGTTAAACGCGCCAAATCAGCGCCTCTTAAAAAGGGAAAATAACCATGATCATCAGAGCTGAAGTTATGCCGTTTATTGGCAGTGTTATTATCGCCTTTGGATTGCTGCTACTGTTGCTGCGCTGGCGCCAAGGCGCCAGCCGCCGCGCCACCTGGATCGGCGGGCTGCTGGCAATGCTATTGATCCTCTATTTGCTATATTTCTTTCGGGACCCGCCGCGGCACCCACCGCTCGATCATAATGTGATTGTGGCTGCTGCTGACGGTCGAGTGGCAGCTATCAGCCAGCTATATGAGGGGCAATATTTACAGACTCCCTGCCTGCGGATCAGCATCTTTCTTAGCTTATTTGACGTACATGTCAATCGCGCGCCGATCTCAGGTAGCGCCACTTTTTTAGGCTACTTTCCCGGCCGCCGCTTCTTCACTTTTCAAGAAAAATCATCAGAACTTAACCAGCATAATAAGATTTTTATCGCCGGCGCCGACACACGTTGTTTGCTGTGCCAAATTGTTGGCCCGGTATGTCGGCGAGTGGTCTACTGGCCGCCTCACGATAGAGCGGTGGAGCTTGCCATCGGTGAGCGCTTCGGCATGATGAAATTTGGCTCGCGCCTAGATATGTATTTTCCTAGCTCGGATATCGAAGTCTTAGTCAAAGTCGGCGACCGTGTCAGTGCCGGCGAAACCATAATAGCCAAAATCAAGCCCAAATAAATCAGGCTATCAAAGAGCCTTTTTGAGCTGATTGAGGCTGGCCCTGCAGCCGGGGTGAGGGTCCTGACCAAGCACTTATTATACTCAAGCCTGCTGCAGCTCTTCGCTCACAAGATGCCCAAAGATCAAGCCAAGCATAAGCAATAAAGGAGAACCATGAAGATAGCCATACCAATAGCAGCCGGAAAACTTAGCATGCATTTTGGTCATTGCGAACAGTTCGCGATACTGGATCTGGATGAAACCAATAAACAAGTGACTGGCCAGCGCATGCTCACGCCGCCGCCGCATGAGCCTGGTGTCTTGCCACGCTGGCTGCATCAAGAAGGCGTCAACCTGATCATAGCCGGAGGCATGGGCCAGCGGGCTCAAGCGCTATTCGCCGAACATGACATCAAGGTGCTAGTTGGCGTCGGCGCCGCCAGCCCCGAAGAGCTGGTTGCCCAATATTTGGCTGGCACGCTGCAGTCCGGCCAGAACCTTTGCGACCATTAGTCTAAAAAGCTCTTGTCAACGATAAGTCTTCTTGGTAGATTTTCTAAGATCGCAATTAGAAAAGTCCCGTTAGGATCAACTATCAACAGAGTTAGCTTTGCTTAGCGTGGGCCGAGTTAGCCAAGCGTTGATTAACCACAAACAAGGAGCATCTTATGCCTGAACAAACCATGACCAAGCTGCCGCTGATCGGAGACCAGGCCCCAGCATTTAAGGCCGAAACTACTCAAGGAGAAATTAATTTCCCCGAAGATTATAAGGGCAAATGGGTAGTGTTCTTTTCTCATCCGGCGGACTTCACGCCGGTTTGCACTACCGAGTTTATGACCTTTGCCGCCATGCAACCGGAATTCGAAGCCTTGAATTGCAAGCTCTTAGGCCTATCCATCGATAGTACCTATAGCCACATAGCCTGGCTGCGAACAATCAAGGAAAAGATTCAGTATAAGGATATGAAGAATATTGAGGTATCTTTCCCGGTCATCAGCGATTTAACCATGGAGGTATCCAAGGCCTTCGGCATGTTGCAGCCTGGAGCCAGCAATACCGAGGCAGTGCGAGCGGTATTCATCATTGATCCGGAAAGCAAAGTCCGCGCGATTCTATATTATCCGCTCAGCAATGGCAGAAATATGCAAGAGGTCAAGCGTCTGTTGATCGCGATGCAGACCTCCGATAAGCATAAAATCGCCACGCCGGCCAATTGGCATCCCGGCGATGATGTTATCGTACCACCACCCGGCTCCTGTGGCTTGGCTCAAGAACGTGTGGCTAAACCCAATCCAGAGGTAAAATGTCTGGATTGGTTCATGTGCCTAAAGAAGTGTCCTAAAACATAAACCGCTTGCGCAGCTGAGCTCTTATGGCTCCGCCGCTAGCAAACTTTAATCAAACAGCAGAACATAACGGAGGCAAACAATAAAATGTCTAACACAAAATCTAAAGTAACCCTGAAGCTCGCTGAAGGCTATAGAACCGAATGCCAGGCTGGCAAACATTTGCTTCTTATCGATCAGCCTCAAGCGGGCGGCGGCACAGATGCCGGTCCAACTCCGGTGGAATATCAACTGATGGCCTTAGGAGGCTGCCTCACCGCTGTGGCCAGAATCATAGCAAACAAACGCAAGCTTAACCTGCGCTCTATGGAACTTGAAATTGAAGGCGATGTAAACCACGCTAGCTTGCACGGTCAACCCAGCGACAATAAGAGTGGCTTTAATGCTATCACTGTCAAGGTTAAGCTTGACGCAGACATGACCATGGCAGAGAAAACAGATTTTCTGCACGCCATTGAGGAGCGTTGTCCGATTTCGCTAAGTCTGCTGTATCCCACGCCGATCAGCATTTTGCTGGCTCCATGATATCTTTCCAGCCCATCGGCTTGATACATTCTCCCTGGCGCACTCTTGCGGAAATGCCTGGAGCTAGACTTTTACCTAAAAATGTGAAGGGGACTGTTGAAATTTTTCCGAAATATCTCGCCGGACTGGATGATTTAGCCGGATTTGAACGGATTTGGCTGCTGTTTTATTTTGACCGAGCCGCCCAGCCCAGCCTGCAGGTAGTCCCCCCCTTCGGCCAGAGGCGCAGCCGGGGCGTCTTCGCCACTCGCGCTCCCTGTCGCCCCAATGCCATTGGCTTAACATGCGTACGCTTGCTGGCGCGCAACGATGCTATTTTGAGAGTGGCTGGTGTGGAGATGCTTGATGGCACCCCCTTGCTTGACATTAAGCCATATTTGCCGCAGATTGATGCCTTTCCTAATAGCCAGGCTGGCTGGTGCGAATAAAAGGTAAACTCGATTAAACCATCTAAGGATAGTAGAACTTCATGAATGAGTTGTCTCTTTTACAATTGGAAGAGAGTCAGACAGCCACCGTCCTGATCTTAAATGGCGGCTGCGGATTTCAACGGCGCCTGCGCAGCCTGGGCATCAAAGAAGGCAAGCCTATCCGCGTGGTGGCCAAACATCCTTTTGCCGGACCAGTCGTGGTGGATATAGATGGCCGTCAACTATCCTTAGGCCGCGGCATGGCCCGGCGCATTGCCGTTGCTCTATAGATGCCATGAAAACTCTCGTTTTAATGGGCGACCCCAACGTCGGCAAGAGTGTGCTTTTCTCGCGTTTGACCGGAGTGGATGTCATCGCCTCAAATTATCCCGGCACATCCGTTGACTACGCCCGCGGGCGCATGTTACGCCAGGGAGAAGAGTGGGAGGTGGTCGATGCCCCCGGAACCTATTCGCTGGAGCCGACCAATAAGGCCGAAGAAGCCGCTGTCTCCTTCCTGGACAAGGCTGATGTGATAGTGAATGTCATTGACGCCACCAGCCTGGAACGATCGCTTCTTTTAACCATCGAGCTCTTGGCGCGCCGTAAGCCAACCATCGTTGCCCTTAACCTCTGGGACGAAGCTCAACATCTAGGCATCTCCATTAATATCCAGGAATTAGAAAACCTCTTGGGAGTGCCGATTGTTCCCACTGTCGCCATCACTGGTCAAGGCATCAAGGAATTAGTGGAACGCCTGGATGAAGCGCGGATAGCCGAAGCCCCCAGCTTTGGAGGCAATGAACAAATCTGGATGAAGATTGGGCATATCATTCGCAAGGTCCAAACAGTTACTCATCGACACCATAGTTTGCTCGACCATCTGGAAGATGCCACCGTCAAACCCGGAACCGGTTTATTAACCGCCGGACTGATTCTCGCTGGCATTTTCTGGCTGGTGCGCATGGTGGGCGAGGGTCTGATTCAATATATAATGGAGCCATTATTCAACTTATACCATAAGCCACTGATACTTTTTAGCGAGTGGTTTGGCCCCGGCCGGCTGCACAATATTCTGATCGGCAGATTGATTGATGGGCAGATAGATTTCATCCAGTCCATGGGCATCCTCTCAACCGGGTTATTCGTGCCCCTGGGCATGGTGCTGCCCTATGTAATTAGCTTCTATCTAGCGCTGGCGCTGCTAGAAGACACAGGCTACTTGCCCAGGCTAGCCACTGTTAGCGATACCTTCTTTCATCGACTAGGGATGCACGGCCATGGCATTGTGCCAGTCTTATTGGGGTTGGGATGTAAAGTTCCCGGCGTCTTGGCCGCCCGTATGCTGGAAACGAAAAACCAACGTTTTATAGCTATCACGCTAGTGGGCATCGCAGTGCCCTGCACGGCGCACACCGCGATGGTTTTTGGTGTCTTGGCGCCCCTGGGGCTAAAATATCTCTTGATATTTTTCGCAGCGATTGCCGTCGTCTTTTTCCTGCTTGGATTTGTTCTTAATAAATTCTCAAAGCAAGAGACGCCCGAACTGTTTTTGGATATACCACCTTATCGCCGGCCAAGTTTATTGGCAGTCATTAAAAAAACTTGGCAACGCATCCGTTGGTTTATAGCCGACGCCTTGCCGCTTTTCTTTCTGGGCATGGCCTTGGCCAGCATCTTAGATGTTTTCAATCAGACTGAGAAAGTGGCTAGCTATACGGCGCCCTTCTTGCAGACATGGTTCGGTCTGCCCGGAACGGCCGCCCCAGCCCTCTTGAGCGGATTTCTGCGTAAGGAAATGGGCATCGGCATGCTAGTGCCCTTAGGACTCAGTCCCGCGCAATTGACGGCCGCGGTAACCTTGTTCGCATTCGTCCCTTGCTTGGCCACGCTGGCAGTGATGCTCAAAGAGCTGGGGATCAAGGATATGTTGAAGGCGATGGCACTCTTGATTTTGACGGCGCTGAGCGTGGGCGGCCTACTGCATTTATTGCTGATTGGTATATAAAAACCAACCAGCTTGCAGCGCCGCTATCTAGCCGGCCGCTTGGCGCCGCCAAAATTTTGACAAACAGGGCAGATATGGGTGCTGCGCTGGCCGACGATCAAGCGTTGAATAGGCATCTGGCAGCGCGGGCAGGGCCGGCCAGCCTTGCCATAGACTTTTAGATAATGTTGATTGCTACCTTGGCTTCCATTCAGGTTGGCAAAATGAGATTGGCCTATTCCCAAGGTCGTGCCTCCATGACGAATGCCGCGGCGCAGGACTCTACGGATCGCTCGATAAAGGGCCTGGACTTGGGCTTTATCCAAAGCAGCTGCCGAGCGCCGCGGATGCAGCTTGGCAGCCCATAAGGCTTCATCGGTATAAATATTGCCCAGCCCAGCCAGAAAGGTTTGGTCCAGCAAAAGAGGCTTTAACATGCGCCGTTGAGCGCTTAAGCGCAAGGCCAATGCGCTGCTGCTAAAAGAATTCGCCAAGGGATCTGGTCCCAGGCGGCCCAGAATTTTTTCCGGCTGATCTGTTAAAAGCCAACGCCCAAATTTGCGCGCATCGCGATAGCGCAGCTCAAGGTCATCATCTAAAGCCAGCAGCACCTGTTCATAAGGTTGCCGCCGGGCGCCTGATTGGCTTAAGACGAACTGGCCCGTCATCCGCAAATGCACCAACAAATAGCGTTGGCCTGAAAGCTTAAACACTATAAATTTACCGCGACGAAAAACATCGCGAATAGTGCGATTTTTTAGCTGCTGACGAAAAGCACGGGGGCTATTACCAGCAAGGATAGGGCGCCAATACACGCGGATATTATTGATGCGGCGGCCGATCACTCCAGCGGAACGCAGGGAACATACTACGTTTTCTACCTCTGGTAATTCAGGCATATTGATCCTAGATATCCGCGTGTCTAAGACACTCTTTCCGAAAAATCCCAGCCTTGAGGCCAGCCGTTAATTCAGCAATATAATATAAGAGCATCATGGGCCAAAGGATTTTTATGCTTGCAGGCAAAGCTCTAAAAATAATCATCAGCGCGCTTGGGCCAATAGCAAGCTCCGCCAAGATTGACTTGCTTAATAGGCCCGGCTAAGCTCTCATCATGAAAAAAATGTTGCCGGCGTTGCTGGGCTGTTTGTTAGTGGGATCTCTGGGCTGCCTCTTCCGCCCTCCGACTGAGGTTATCACCTGGGCCGACCTGGTTCGCCAGCTGGCCAACCCTGAGCGCATTGCTCGCTTAGATGTTCCTTCTTCAGCGCTGATCAGCTCCTCTGGCCAGGCCGGCGGCAATGATGATTACAATAATTTCCTGCGGCCAAGCCAAACACCTGGTTGGGTGGTGCTGGCGGATTTAAAAGGGCCGGGATATCTTTCCCGCTTTTGGTTCACCGGCGCGCAAGGCGAGCATCCTTTGCGCTTCTATTTCGATGACGAGAGCACTCCAAGAATCTCAACCACCTTACAAGATTATTGCGGAAAACAAGAACCCGGTCGACCGCCTTTGGCCGATTACGCCAATTATTGCTGGTTTTCGTTTATCCCCCTGCCGTATAAAAAGCGCCTGATTATCGAGACTCAAGCAGGCGGCCAACAGCCTGGAGGCTGGCCACGAATTTTTTATCAGATCAATTATTCCTCGCTGCCCCGCGGCCAACCCGTTCAAAGCTTTCCAGGCCAGTTGAGCAGCTCTGATCTGGACTGCGTTCAGCAAGTTCGCCAAGCCTGGAAGGCTTCCCTATGCGATCGCCCCCGCGCCAATGCTATGGCGTTGCAAACCAATGGCCTGATCAGCGCGGGGGCCACTATTAATTTCTTTAAATTATCCGGACCAGCGCTGTTGAAAACAATCCGAATACAACCCGACTTAACCAAGATTGCATCGCCGCTGGCCCGAGAACAGAGCTTACGAGACCTGGTATTACGAATGCGCTGGAATGATTCAGCGCGCGCCAGCGTGGAGGTTCCTCTCGGTGATTTCTTCGGGTGCGCTTGGCAACGCCTGCGTTTTCAAACTATGTATTTTGGCATGACCAACGATACCTTGATCAACGCCTTGCCAATGCCCTTTGAAAAGGCGGCAGAGCTCAGTTTACAAAATCAAGGTCACCAGACCATTCCCTTTAAAGCGGCAATCGAAATCGAGCCCCTGCCGACTTGGGATGCGGGCTGGGGCTATTTGCATAGCGGCTGGCAGCGAACAACGCCGGCGGATGTCGGCCAACCCCATCCGGTTTTACGCGTTAAAGGCCGAGGCAAATATGTCGGCTGCCTGATGTCAGTGGTTTCGCTGGACCGCAGCTATTGGATTATGGAAGGGAATGAATCCATCAGTAAGGATGATGAAAAAACGCCAGGCTGGCGTGGCACCGGCCTAGAAGACTATTTCAACGGCGGTTGGTATTATCAAAATGTGATGGCCGGCCCACTGCATGGCCTCATATTCAAAGCTCCTTTTCGTACTGTGCAGTATAACTTTCATTTGCCTAATCCTGTTCTATTCAAGTCTGCCCTGGAGATGCTGGTTGAACGCGGGCCAGCTGATGCCAGCCGCGGCTGGATGGAAAGCACCGCCTTTTATTATCTGGAACAGCCAGCAGCGGCCTTCACTCGGCTGCAAACTCCCTCGCAACGCCAGCCGCCTCAAGATAGGCCCTTAGCGGCAGCGACCCTAATGAATGAGCTTTGGAATTACGAGCGCTTTGATGACCACCAAGGCGCCAGCGAATATATTGATCGCTACCTGGAGCAATTCCCTCAGTCTTCCTGCGCCGACATTCTACGCCTGCGGCAATTGGCATATCAAGAGCGCCAAAAAGGCTTTGATGCCGTACGTCCAGAATATGAACGGATAGCAGCAACCCAGACCAATACCTCGCTAGGCCAATTGGCCAACTTGCTGCTATGGTGCCAGCAAAGCCCTTCCAATGCTCTCTTGGGAGCCTACGCCAATACTCGGAGCAAAATATTTCTTGATGGCCATGAAATTGGAGAATCGGGTAATCCGGAACAAATGATGATTTGGAAACTGCAAGTGGGACCAGGCAAACATGTTTTAGCCATCCAGTCTTGGTGGAAAGAATACCCTGAATGGACTCAACTGCTGCTTCGCACCCAACATGCTGATATAGCCACAAGCTTAACCTGGAAACATGCGCTTAATCCAGCGCCCGGCTGGCAAGAGCTGGATTATGACGATGGGGCCTGGGCAACGCTAAACACACCTGTGAAGGGTCCTCCTGAGGAGCCCTATATCTGGGTCATGCCCGATCCCTTCATAGACATGCAGTCCAAGGCGCTGGGGTTGCGCAATGAGCTGGCCTGGCCGGATCATCGCGGCACGGTTGTCTTCCGCCATGTCTTTGAATTGCCTTAAGGACCAGTGGCCGGGTCGCATTGTCTGAGCTAGCGCGCCAGCCAAGCAGGCTGCCTTCTTCACTAGCCAAGCCCGGCCATCATCATGCTGATACCCCAAGAGCCGGCTCATTGAAGGCGGCTTTACTAAACATCTTAAATCTTGCTTGTGCGGGATATATATGGATCATAGAATCCTTAGCATTATGCGAGTTTACACAGATAGACCCTCGTCCAGAAAGGAACAGCGGCATGCCTAAAAACGTGATAGTAGCTCAATCTGGCGGCCCCTCGCCGGTCATCAATAATTCCTTGCGCGGAGTTATTGATGCCTGTTTAGCCTATCCTACGGAATTCGGCAAAATCTATGGCGGCTGGCATGGCATTGAAGGCATCTTAAAAGAAGAGCTCTTAGACATCTCAGCTCAAGATCACAGGGAGATTGCTTTACTGAAAACCACCCCGGCGGCCGGATCCATCGGCACCTGCCGTTATAAGCTCAAAGTTAAGCAAGGCCGCGATTTTACCCGGATAGTGGAAGTTATGAAGGCCCATAACATCGGCTATTTCTTCTATATTGGCGGCAATGATTCCATGGATACGGCCAATAAAATCAGCCAATTCGCCCAAGCCAACGGCCTAGACCTAATTGCCACCGGCGTGCCCAAGACAATTGATAATGATGTTGGCGATGCCGCGTTCAAGCTGATTGATCACACCCCCGGCTATGGTTCAGTGGCTCGCTACTGGGCTTACTGCATCCAAAATGCTAATGAAGAAAATGCTGGCTCGTATCCTGCCGATCCCGTCTTGGTAATCCAGATGATGGGACGCAAAATTGGCTATATTCCCGCCGCCGCCAGGCTGGCGGATCCACAGCGCGAAATGCCCCTGCAGATTTATATGCCGGAATCTGGTTTATCTCTGGAGCAATTGGCCGATAATGTTAACGCTGAATTAAGCCGGCGCGGCCGCTGTCTGGTAGCGCTCAGTGAGGGTTTTGATGTCGGCGACATCGGCGCCAGTAAAGATGCCTTTGGGCACATCGAATTCGGCGCCAGCAAATCCACCGCCCAACAGGTTGTGGTTGCCTATCTGAACTCTAAGGGGCTATCGGCGCGTGGCGCCGCCCGGGGTCAAGCCCCCGGCACAGATCAGCGCTCCACGATGATCTATGCCTCGAATACCGATCTGGAAGAGGCTTACCAGGTGGGCCAAAAGGCAGTTGAGATAGCCCGCGCGACCGGCAACGGATGGATGGCCACGATCTTGCGCCAGCCGGGTCAAGCCTATGCGGTGCGCTACGACAAAGTGCCTTTAGAACTAGTGGCCAACAGTGAGCGGACCTTCCCCTTGCAATGGTTAAGTAAAAACAAAATTGACGTTACCGATGATTTTTTGAATTATGCTCAACCATTGATCGGCACCCAATGGGTCGAGGTGCCGTTGGAAGAGGGGCTGCAACGTTTTGCGCGCCTGCAGCCGATTTTCGCCGAACGGCTCTGTCCGCCTTATCTTCCAGAAGCCTATTAAAGCAGATCAAGCTATTATTTATATTGAATTAAGTTAGGAGATTTACTTGGCGGCGCCGGCTAAAGTATATTTTGGATCAGTGCGTATGGAAAAGGCTGAGGCCCAAGCTTCGCTGCCGGCCAAGCTGCAACGCATCCTGGCTAAATTCGATTTGCCCCAGATTTGTCAATCAGATCGCGTGCCCATAAAAATGCACTTGGGCGGCTCCCTGGGGCACACCACCATTCATCCTCTCTTGGTCCGTATGGTGGTGCAGGCCATAAAGGCTGCCGGTGGACAACCTTTTATAATAGACGGCCTTTTCGACTCAGTGCTCCAAGCTGCCAGCCGCGGCTATACTTCGGAAACGCTGGGCTGCCCCATCATTTCGGCGGCGGGTCCTTACGATACGCACCTGGTGAAGCGCCCGGTGGATTTACCCGGGTTTAAACAGATTGATGTGCTGGGCGTGATTTGGGATGCCCCTTGCTTGATTAATTTATCGCATGTTAAAGGCCATGGCGACTGCGCTTATGCCGGCGCATGTAAAAATATCGCCATGGGCTGCGTCTCACAGTCCACACGCCTGAAGCTGCATAGCCTTGAAGGCCGCATGGATTGGATCAAAGAACGCTGCGACCGCTGCGGACTGTGCATTCAAGCCTGCGATACTCAGGCCATCTCCTTTGATAAACAGACTGGCGATATTAGGATTTTCTACCACGATTGCCGCTTTTGCCGACATTGCGTTAATGCTTGCCCGCGCCAAGCCATAGTGCTGCGCGAAGGCGATGGTTTTGCCAGTTTTCAGGAAGCCATGGCTACTACTACCAAAACCATCTTAAACTCTTTTAAGCCGGCGCGGGTTTTGCATGTCAATGTTTTGTTGAATATCAGCATGCTCTGTGATTGCTGGGGCTTCAGCGGCCCTGCTGTGGTGCCGGATATAGGCATCATGGCATCCCACGATATCGTGGCTCTAGAAACAGCTTGTCTGAACGCCATACATCAACAGGATTTCATTCCAGGATCGCTGATCGGCCAGCGCCAGCTTGGCCCGGGGCGCCACCTCTTTCAACAAATACATGGCAAGGATCCCTTTATGCAGTTACAGGCCCTGGAAAGCCATGGTCTGGGCCAAGCTCAATATGAATTAATTGAAGTGCCCTAATCAACCCCAACGATGGCTGATATAGGGGAGGCCCAACAGCTAGCGCTTTATTGATCTGCGCCGGCTGACTAGCAGGGAAGGACCGTGGAATGCCACTGCAAGAAGATTGGATCGCCGCGGAACTCCAGCGCTTACGCGCGCAAGGCTTGGAACGTCAAATCCGTGTACATCAGCAAACTGGCAAAAAAACAGCCGCTGGAGCACCGCCAGAGTTGAATTTATCCAGCAACGACTATCTAGGTCTAGCCCGAAATCCACAAGTGCTCCAGGCGGCGGCAGAGGCCTTGCAACGCTGGGGCGCTGGCAGCGGCGCTTCTCGCTTAGTAACAGGCAGTTTACCCTGCCATGCGCAGCTGGAAGAACGCCTGGCTGCTTATAAGCATTATCCGGCAGCCCTGCTCTTAGGCAGCGGCTATTTAACCAATCTGGGCATCATTCCTGCCATCCTAGGTCACCGAGATTGGATTGTAGTCGACCGCTTAGCACACGCCAGCATCCTGGATGCAGCCTTGTTAAGCCGGGCCTTTTTGCAGCGCTTCCAGCATAATGATCTGGAGCACCTTGAGTCGATTCTGGCCAAGAAACCGCCAGCTACCAAATGCCTGGTAGTAACCGAGTCGGTTTTCAGCATGGATGGCGATATCGCTCCCTTGCCGGAGATAGCGGCAATAGCCCAGCGCTACGCGGCTCTGCTAATGGTAGACGAAGCTCATGCTACCGGCGTATTTGGTCCAGCTGGCGCCGGCTTGGTGCGGGCAAGCAACCTGGAAGCTGACGTGGCCCTGAGCATGGGCACGCTCAGCAAGGCCTTGGGCAGTTATGGTGGCTTTGTAGCTTGCAGACAACCCTTGCGCAGCTTCCTGATCAATAAAACACGATCGCTGATTTTCAGCACCAGCCTGCCGCCAGCCGTAATAGGTGCAGCCCTAGGCGCCTTGGAATATCTAACCACCCAGCCCGGCTTGGGAGCAAGCTTACTAAAGCAAGCAGAAACCTTCCGCAATAAATTACGCTCGCTGGGGTTTCAAACCGGTCATTCGGTCAGCCAAATCATTCCGCTGATCGTCGGCGATAATGATAAAGCGGTTCGTTTTGCGCAGCGCCTAAAAATCCATGGCATTATAGCGCCAGCTATCCGGCCGCCGGCCGTACCTCAGGGCAGCGCGCGATTGCGCCTCTCGGTTACTCTGAATCACTCGCCAGCCGATTTGGAACGAGCCACTGGGATCTTGCTTCAGCTTGCCCAAACAGAAGGCATCTTATGAGCCCAGAGCCTATCATGCTAATAGCGGGCTGGGGATATCCAGCCCCAGCTCTGGCTGGATTAAGCGAGGCTCTAAGCCCTCGATTCATGAGCCGATCTATTGCCGCGCACCAGTTGATAGCTAGAAAATCCCAGCGCCACAAGAAAATGGCAACCTCGGCGCTATCAGCCCATGCCAATGGCCTGGCCAGTATAATAAAGGAACAAAAGGGAAAACCCACCTTAATCGGCTGGTCCCTGGGAGGCTTGGTGGCTTTGGAAATAGCCGCCCATTGTCCCGAACTGGTTAGCGGCCTGGTGCTGATAGCCAGCGCGCCCAAGTTTTGCGCCAGCGCTGGTTTCGCCCAGGGCATTCCCATCCAAAACATTCGAGCTATCAAGCAAGGCTTAACTCGCGACATTGACGCTACCCTGGCCAAGTTTTATAGGTTGGCCGCTGCCCCCTTTAGGGCAGCCCTACCAATGCCGCAGCTGTGCTTGCCCGGGACCAGTTGCCAGGATGAATTAACTGCAGGCTTGAATTATCTATTAGAGACCGATTTACGGCCTGAACTCGATAGAATTCAAAGCCCTGTTTTAATGCTGCATGGAAAAGAAGATCGCGTGATCTCCTGGCAGGCCGCTGATTATATCAGGCAGCTATTGCCCAGCAGCCGCTTACGGCTCTATGATGATATTGGTCATGATATACCCCTGCGGGAACCGTTACAGCTAGCCGCTGAAATTCTTAATTTTTGCAATGAAATGCTATAACCTAAAGCTCATAATCGGATTTATAGCGATCTAATAGTTAACTTGGCTATGAATCATTTTAAAAATACCCTGGCTATTGCCGCGCGCTTTTCTGCCGCCGCCGCCAGCTACCATCAGACGGCCATGGTTCAAGAACAGGTGGCCAAATCCTTGAGCAGCTTGTTCCCGAATTTGCCGGCGCCGCCTGATCAGCCTGAGCGCATCTTGGAAATCGGCTGCGGCACGGGTTTCTTGACAGAGCTGATCCGCCAGCGCTATCCCCAGAGCCTGATTGACGCCGCGGATGCCTCGGCCGGCATGATCGCCCAAGCGCGCGCCCGCTTAAAAAACGATAGACGGATTCGCTGGCAGGCCATTGATTTGCGTGGGGTGCCAATGACTACTCAATATCCCTTGATCCTCAGCAGCTCAGCCTTACATTGGATCGACCCTCTTGATGAAGGTTTAACCCGCATAGCGGCTTTATTAAAAGCATCCGGGCAGGCACTGTTTTCCTTGATGCTAGACGGAACCCTGGGTGAGCTCCAACACTGCCGCCGGCAGGTGGCCCCGCATAAACTGCCCAAAGGCCGTTTGCCAACCCTCAGCCAAGTACGTCGAGGGTTAGAAGCTGCTAAGCTAAAAATCTTAATGGAACGCCATGAGACCTATCACCCCGAATACCCTTCGGCTGATGATTTTTTACTCTGCATTCACGCTCAAGGCTTGACCGCTGGAGCAGTTTCAACCTCGCATCTGCCCTTAAATCGTCAAGAATTGCGGAAACTATGCGAGATCTATCAGGCCCTTTATACTAATTCCGCTGCTGGGGTGACGGCAACTTATTGCGTCGCTTATTTTAAGGTTCAAAAGGATACTAAATAATTCCAGAACATGTCAGGTTTATTCATTAGCGGCACCGATACAGGCATTGGCAAAACCGTGGTTAGCGCGGTTTTGCTAACGCTGCTGCACCGGCGTGGAATAGACGCGGTTTATATGAAGCCTATTCAGACCGGCTGCCGCCGGCGCGGCGGCGAACTGCTGGCTCCGGATCTGGAATTTTGTTTATTGCAAGCCAATCTGCGGCCATCCCAGATCGAAAGATCTTGGATGGCACCATATCGCTTGCTTAAACCCTCTTCACCACATCTGGCCGCAGCCGCTCAAAACCGAAGCATTAAGATGCAATTTATCCTGCGCTCTCTGGGCAAACTGCACCAACAACATCCTTGCGTAATCATTGAAGGAGCCGGAGGGCTATTGGTGCCCTTGAATTCCCGCAGCAGCATGTTAGATTTAATAGTTGCTATAGGATATCCGGTTGTTTTGGTGGCACGCCCTGGATTGGGCACGATCAATCATACCTTGCTGACGCTGCGTGAGTTGCGGCGCGCCGGCATGCTAGTAGCCGGCGTGATTTTCAATTCAACCGACCAGCGCTCCTGGGGCAAGCTTGAGCAGAATAATATGACCACCATTGCGCGCTGGGGCCGCGTGCCTATATTGGGGCGCTTACCCTATATCACTAACTGGAGCCGACCAGCCTTTCAGGCGCTTGGCCAAAAGCATTTGGGCGCCATGCTGCCAAGGCTGCAACAGCTGGCCCTGAGGACCTCTTAACTAAAACCAGAGAACATTTATGAATACCAAACAGTATCGCCAGTGGGATCGCCAAGCGCTTTGGCATCCCTATTCGCGCCATTCTACCATGGCAACTGAACCCTTTCCAGTGATTGAACGCGGGGTAGGGACAGTTTTGATCGACACAGATGGACGCCGCTATCTTGATGCTATATCCTCATGGTGGGCCTGTAACTTAGGCCATAGCCACCCAAGTCTGCTGCGGACCATCCAACGCCAAGCCGCCCAATTGCAACACAGCATACTGGGCAATATGTCGCATCCCTGGGCCTCTAAACTGGCCGTTGAGCTTGTGGCGCTGCTGGGCGCTGAGCCGCGGCGCGTTTTTTTTGCTGGAGATGGCGCTAGCGCAGTTGAAGCAGCCTTAAAAATATCTCTGCAATATTGGTATAACCTCGGCCAGCCCCAACGCCGCGGTTTTATCTCCCTAGAAAATGCTTATCACGGCGATACTTTGGGCGCTATGTCCATCGGCTATTTAGAAGATTTTCACCGGCCATTTCAGCCATTAATGCTGCCGATCTATCGCGCCCAAGCCCCCTTTTGCGCCGCCTGTCAATGGCAGCAAAAACCTCATAACTGTAGTCTGGAATGTTTAAATTCCATGGCGAGAATCTTAGCCGAACATGCCGGTGAGATAGCCGCTGTGATAGTTGAGCCTCTCTGCCAAGCCGCCGCCGGCATGCGGATCTATCAAGCAAGCTACCTCAGCAAGCTGGCCGAGCTATGCCATCAACATAAGGTCTTATTGATTGACGATGAAATCGCTATGGGGTTCGGACGCACCGCTAGAATGTTTGCTTTTGAACATGCCGGCATCCAGCCGGATATCCTTTGCCTAGGCAAGGGCCTGGCGGGCGGCTATTTGCCGATCAGCGCTACCCTGGTCAAGGAAAATATTTATACAACCTTCCAGGATCAACCCAAGGATCATACTTTTTATCATGGCCACACCTTTGCCGGCAATCCCATCGCGGCGGCGACAGCTCTAGAAACGCTGCGGGTTTATCGCGAGGAGGGCATCCTGGCCCAAGCTCAACACAACAGCCACTTGCTTGCACAAGCCATGCAATCTTTTAATGAAGTAAGCATGCTGAAACATCCGCGTTGCCTGGGAATGATCGCCGCTGTTGATCTGACTGATCAGGAGGGGCAGCCAGCGCCGCAGCGCGCGCAAGTTGTGCGCGCAAGCCTGTTGGCCAAGGGGATTTTAATCCGTCCCTTGGGCAATGTTGTTTATCTTATGCCGCCCTTGATCATGCCGGAAAGCGAATTGATCGGACTGGTCGATGCAATGCGCCAGGCCATTCAAGAGCTCAGCTAAATACTGCTAGCTGATTCTTGCTTATCAATGGCGCCAACTCCTAGTGCAGTTGATCGGGCAGCAACCCCACCAGCGGGCGGGGCGCCAAGCGCCGCCGGCGGCCAGCGCCCATCTCATAAGCGCTCAGCTGGCCAAATTGGATAACGTATTTTTTCAGGGCCTGAGAATGAAATTTGTGAACTGCCAAGGATCGCTAATATCCGGTTGCGCTTCGGGATGTTCGCTGAAATAGACGCGATGCCGACGCAAGGGCGTCCAATCCGAGGCCTCGGAGATAATCTTGCCCAAGTAGGGTTGGGCATAGCCAAGAATCTCTTGATGAGGCAGATCCTCGGGCAAACATAGGCCACGGCGCGGATTATTGATAACCCATAATGCTCCGGCTAACACCCCGGCAGCCACCTGAATGGCAGTGGCGTTGGAGTTAGGCACCAGCTTGCGCGCGGCTTCAATACTGAGGACGCTGCCGGTCCACCAGGCTTGATAGCGATGGCCCATGATCAAGGCGCCCATCATATCTACCCCTTCTTGAATTTCGGTGGTAAGTATACGCTTATGGTTATGTAATTCATAGTGCCGACAGCGCAGCTCGTGCAATGAAAGTAGAGTGTCGTTGCATGGCATATAGGCGTAGTGGACCGTAGGCCGATAGACTACGCGGCCTTGCTTGCGCACTGTCAAAGCATGCGAAAGGGTGAAGGACTCGCCATGAGTAATGACCATGCCCACGATTTCCTGATGAGGCACCCAAGAGCGTACCCAAGTGTTCATGCCCATCTGGGGCAGGATGATCTGGTTGAGCGGGCCACTAGAGGGGATTGTCGCAAAGGGAGGCAAGGTTTTTTCATGGGTGCCCCAACCCAACTCGCTGGGCGAGATCGATTCTTCCCAGGTTCCCTCAACGCTCCAGGTGCCCACAAATTCGTGCGGCCTTTTAGGCCTAGTGCTCAGTTGCCCATCCCATTCGCTGCAATGAATTACCTTAACCCCTAAAGTTTGCGAAAGCTCGGCAAAATTCACCTCTTCGCATAGACGTTCCAGCTTGCGCTTGAGCACCCGGCTGAGCAGTTTCTCTTGAAGAGTCTTGGCGGCAATGTTCCAGAGGCCTTGTTTAACAAAATGCGAAACCAGCCCGGGATTGGCGCCATGGTCTACCAGGGCCGTTGTCGAAAGCTTCCATTTAGCGGCTAGCGGCAACAAGCGCTCATAGCGTACGTAGAGAGATTTTTCCAGCACGCTCTTGTGCATATCGGCCGCGCTGTCGTCCCATGATTCAAGGGAGGCGTTCAGATATAGCACCTCGTTGTTATGGGCCCAAGCAACTATATCAAAAAAATCAATGCTCCAAGCCAAATCTATGATTAGATCGCCCGGACCAACATGCGCCGCCAAAAGGCGCGAGAGGCTTAGCGGGGTAATGCGCTCACGCACAAAATGTAATCCCTTGGTGATGAAAGGCCGTAATGCTTTTTCTTGATCAGCGAAATCAATGACCGTGACGCGGCGACAAGACAGGCCTAAGCGTTTGAGCAGCAGCGGCAAGAGGGCCTGGCCCACTGCGCCAAACCCGATAATTAAAAGCTTATTATTAAACCTGACAGTCCGAGTTTTGTTCATTGTTTTACTCCTTTCATTACAGCTAACGAGCCAGACGCTAGGGTCGTAGCTGAAAGTTATCGCCTTCGGGGTCTTGCACCAACAGCGGCGCGCTAGTCCACCAATCGAATCGCGATCATCAAATGCAAGAACAAGGCTGCTCTTGCCCTGGCGCCCTGGTGATTGATAACATCGCTGCTGCCAGTTTGCAAGCTTTCTTTGCTATCATCTGAAAATATCTATAAAAGCCATAGCGCCGGACACAGGCCCAGCCCTGTTTTTATTCTGGATTCTGGCGCCAAGCTGCTAAATACTGGCTCCTATGGAACGATGGTGTTATTTTGCTCGCCGCCTGCTGCTGGTGATCCCCACCTTCATTGGCATCACCCTGGTCAGTTTTGCGCTATGTCAATTTGTTCCCGGCGGGCCGGTGGAGCAGATGTTGATGCAGATGCGTGGCGGCGCTAACGCTCCCGGCGGCGCCATGACTGCAACCGCTAGCGCCATTTCTGAGGAACAGCGCCAGGCTTTGGAAAGACATTTCGGTTTCGACCAGCCACTGCTTAAACGCTATTGGAATTGGCTGGTGCCTAATAAACTTGGCCTGGCTATCGAATCCTATAAATTTCCCAATAAAACGGTTTGGCAATTGATCAAAGAGCGCCTCCCCGTATCCCTGATTTTCGGCCTAACCGGTTTTTTCTTGACCTATCTAGTCTGCATTCCCCTGGGCATTGCTAAGGCCCTGCGCCAAGGCAGCGTCTTCGACTGGACCTCCAGCGTATTTGTCTTTGTAGGCTATGCCATTCCTGCTTTTGCTTTCGGCATGGTGCTCAAAACTCTCTTCTGCGGAACCTCGGAAATATTTTGGAATATCTTTCCGGTATCAGGATTTTATTCCGACCAGTTCGCCGCCTTCTCAACCGCGCAAAAAATACGCGATATCGCAGCGCACATGGCCTTGCCTGTATTATGCTACATGATCGGCAATTTTGCCGTCTTGACCATACTCATGAAGAATGCCCTGCTGGAACAAATTGGCCAAGATTATATCCGCTTGGTGCTGGCCAAGGGCGCCACTCTGCGGCGAGCCATCTGGGCGCATGCTTTCCGCAATGCGCTGATACCAATCGCCACTGGGTTTGGCGGCTTTTTAACCGTAATGTTCGCTGGCTCAGTGCTAATCGAACGCGTCTTCGAGATCCCGGGAATGGGCCGCCTGAGCCTGGAAGCTATCGTTGGCCGGGATTACATGGTGTTCATGGGCATTTTGGCGCTGACCGCATTATTAAACTTGCTGGGCCGCATTCTCTCAGACCTAGCCTATGTATTGATAGATCCCCGTATACATTTTCAATCTCAATGAAGTTAAATCCTCTTACTATAAAACGCTGGCGCCGCTTCAAGAGCCTCAAAAGAGCCTATCTCTCCTTCTGGCTCTTGGCCGGGCTTTACCTGCTTTGCCTAGGAGCCGAGCTGATCTGCAACTCCAATCCCTTATGGGTTCGCTATAATGGCGTTTCCTATTTCCCAGCATTCCGTTTTTATCCTGACAATCAATTTACCGGCAGCGGCAAATTTACCCGGCCCGATTATAAGCAAATTGCCCAAAGCGATCATTTCCTGCAAAACCCCGACAATCGCATGTTATTCGCGCTTATTCCCTATGGGCCGCTGGAAAGCATCCCGAGTGAAGCTATCCAATTGCCCGACCATGTCAGTATCGAACTGCATCCACTCCCGCTCATTGGCAGCCTAGCTTTACAACCTGATTACACAATCGTGCAGGCATCATCCTGTAGCTGCTTCTTCGGCCGGGCAGACGCCCAGCTTATTGGCGCCAAATTAACGGACTTCTGGCCTCTGCCAGAAGCTTTTCAACAGGCCCTTGCCAGCCGTTTTGCCAATCGCCCGGCGGCGGCGCTAACTCTTAATGCCAGCCTGAATGAAGCTAGAAAAACCCGACTCTCATTGGCGACTTTTCAGCCGCGCAGCAGCGCGCCGCAAACAGTGCGGCTCATCCTTAGAGAGCCAGATGTCTCTCATTTAGGTCGCGAAACAATTACCTGGCAACGTCATCAGCCAGCTGATACTAAGGCCAGCCAGCTTTGGAATGCCTTGCCGCCCAATGATCAGAAGGCTTTGCTGGATATGGCCTGGCTTAGGTTTAATGAGCCGGTAGCTGACACGAACCTCATGCTGGCTGGCCGCTGCATCCTGGCCTCCTTTACCCGCCCGAATATCATTTACCCCCTGCGGCCCTTAGCTGGACATCCCTTGGGGATCGACAGCGCCGGCCGCGATGTATTGGCCAGGATCTTATATGGCTTGCGCATTTCCCTAACCTTTGGATTTCTCTTGGTGCTGGTTACTATGGCTATTGGGATTAGCATTGGCGCCCTACAAGGTTATTATGGAGGAGCTCTGGACATTCTTGGTCAACGTTTTATTGAAATTTGGGATGCCCTGCCATTTCTCTATATTCTTATTCTTATGGGATCGGTATTCGGACGCAGTTTCGGCCTATTATTGACCTGTTATGGCATATTTAATTGGGTGGGGATATCCTATTATCAACGGGCCGAGTTTCTGCGTTTGCGCAAAACCGCTTTTGTGGAGGCTGCCCAGTGCCAAGGTCTCCGGCCCCTTACAATCATGTTCCGGCATATGCTGCCTAACGCGCTGGTGCCGGTGATTACTTTTTTCCCCTTTTCATTGGTTGGCGCGATCGGCCTGCTGGCTGCCCTGGATTATCTGGGGTTTGGCTTGCCGCCGCCTACGCCCAGCTTGGGAGAGTTATTGACTCAAGCTCAGGAATATAATTGGGCCTGGTGGTTGACCCTCTATCCCTCTTTAACCTTGTTTATCATAATGCTGATGGGTGTATTCGTGGGCGAAGGAGCGCGCAACGCCTTTGACCCGCGACCGATTAGTCGGCTGGAGTAGGGGAGCAGCAAGGGTCTTGCCAATCCTTGATTATTTTAAGAATGTTCATAATGACGTCTTTGCTTAAAGTCAAAAACTTAAGCGTCAGCTTCCATACTGATGAAGGCATTCTGCGAGCGGTGGATGGCGTCTCCTTTCAGATCAACCGCGGCGAAGTGCTGGGACTGGTGGGCGAATCCGGCTGCGGCAAAAGCGTTACCGCGCATAGTCTGCTGCGGCTGATCCCGACGCCGCCGGGCCGCATAGACTCTGGCGCGGTATGGCTGAATGGTCGCAACTTGCTCAGCTTGCCCCAATCCGAACTGCGCCGCGTTCGTGGCAAAGCCCTCAGTATGATTTTTCAGGATCCTTTAACCGCGCTATCGCCATTACAGCGATTGGGCGTTCAATTGGTGGAAGCTCAGCAATTACACCAGGCGATCAGCTGGCGCGCCGCTTGGAAGATTGCTGAGGACTGGTTGGCGCAAGTCGGCATTGCCGACCCGGCCGAACGCATGTTTGCCTATCCACACCAATGTTCTGGAGGCATTCGCCAGCGGGTTATGATTGCGATGGCCTTGATGTCCAACCCGGATTTGGTCATTGCCGATGAGCCAGCCACCGCATTGGATGTTACCATCCAAGCACAAATTTTTGAGCTAATGTTAACTAAAATAAGCAAGCGCTCCGCCATCTTGCTGATTAGCCATGATATGGGCGTGATCTGGGAGCTCTGCAGCCGCGTCTTGGTGATGTATGCCTCACGTATAGTAGAGGAGGGGCCAGTTCAGGATTTGTTTATCAAGCCTCTGCACCCCTATACCCGCGGGCTCCTGGCTTCGATACCCTCCCGCCAAAGCCGCGGCCAAAAGCTGACCTGTATCCCAGGCCAAGTGCCTTCACCCTTGGACTATCCTCTGGGGTGTCATTTTTATCCCCGCTGCCCTTGGGCATTAGAGCGCTGCCAAACAGAAAAACCTGAATTAAAGAATTTCAATGGCGAGCGGCGGGTGGCCTGTTTCCAAGCGGCTGCTGTAGCCGAGGCACCCTGGCAGGCAACTTGCCCCAAGCAGAGCCAGACTATCCCGGACAAATAAAAGGCCCGGGCCTGGCTGGATATGCTTCTTTGGCGTAGCGGCAAGTAGCAGGCCAATTAAAGCGCCAAAACCCCTCCCGACCCATTATCCTTAGTAAAACTCCTTTGCCCAACATGCTGCGCTGAGCACTTTGATCCAGCGGCTAAGCCATCTAATCGCTGCGGCCTGGCCGCCGCAATACCTTAGTATGAGCATGGCTGAGCCAAGCCAAGCAGAGCTAGTCGCAAGATGAATCGAAGAGCGCATTGTTCTTAAAATTCGGCCTGGCAAATTCTTAGCTAGAAATAATTTGTTGATAAGCATAAATTACTCTTGATGTATAGAGTGGACTAACAGCTAGCGGCAGATCTTAAGAATAAATTATGCCAAGCCAAGAAAACGCGCCAAAATTAATTCAAAACATAGCCGCATCCAGCCAAAGGCCCTTGCTGGAAATCAGCGATCTCAAAAAATGGTTTCCGATTCGTCGTGGCATATTCTTCTCCAGCGCCGGCCATATCCGCGCGCTTGATGGAATATCGCTTGTTATCAATCAACAGGAAACCCTCGGCCTGGTGGGCGAATCCGGCTGTGGAAAAACCACTCTGGGCCGCGTCATCATGGGCTTGGAAAGGGCCAGCGCCGGAGCTTTATTTTTTCATGGTAAGAACCTCTTAACCCTTAACAGCCGCCAGCGCCAAGCCCTGCGCGCGCGCATGCAAATGGTATTCCAAGATCCCTACGCCTCCTTGAATCCACGCCTGACAGCAATGCATGCCATTACCGAAGGTTTGGCAGCCCAGGGCTTGCTGCATGGCTCGCGCGCCGCCGTCGCCAGCGAATTGTTGGCCAAGGTTGGCCTGCCGCCCGACGCCTTATACCGTTATCCTTTTGAGTTTTCGGGCGGCCAACGCCAGCGGATAAGTTTGGCGCGAGCCTTGGCGCTGCGACCGGAGCTGCTGGTATGCGATGAACCAGTTAGCGCCTTGGATGTTTCCGTGCAGGCCCAGACCCTTAACTTAATGATGGAATTAAAGGAGCGCTACCAACTTTCCTATCTATTCATCTCGCATGATTTGGGAGTTGTGAAACACATTTGCGATCGCGTTGCTGTCATGTATCTGGGCCATATTATGGAAGAGGGCCGCACAACAGAGATCATGGAGCAGCCGCGCCATCCTTACACTCAAGCGCTAATTGACGCCGTGCGCGTGCCGGGGCGGCCACGGCGCCAAAAGATCATTTTAACGGGCGAGGTTCCCTCTGCCAGCAATCCGCCGCGCGGCTGCCCCTTTCATACGCGCTGTCCGCGGGTGATGAACATCTGCCGGCATCACTATCCGCCCGAACAACGCAAGGCTAGCCGACGAATTTTTTGTCATCTTTACGTCGCCGGCGGCCTCTAGGGCAGGTCAGCTAAAAGCCGCCAGATTCAAGGATGCGCGCGCCATGGGTCTATTTATAGAAAGAGGGGACTCAATATTTTTCACTTGCCTTTACGGCTTGGGCATTTATGCTTCCTGAAATCAGGCTTGGCCAAGGCTCGTCTGGTTCTGGCGCCGCTGGCGGCGCCGTAGCTCTTAAAATTATTATTACAAAAACAAACCATGCCAGATCCCATTCAAACTAATAGGCCACAGATTCAGCAGGCCGACTTTAATATCGGCCAAAATGCGCTGGATTATATGAGACACAACATTAGGATCGTTGTCGTCGGCCTCGCTCTTTTGATAATCATCGGCTTAGTGCTGGCGGCCTACCTCAACCAACAGCGCCGTAATTCCATAATAGCCTCCCAAATGCTGGGAGTGGCGCATTCAACAGCCCAGCTAGAAAAACTATTAACACAATATCCCTCGGCGCCAGCTGCACCCATAGCTATGCTGGCCCTGGCATCCAGTCAATTTGCGGCCCAAGCCTATGATGAAGCTTCGCTTAGCTACGAACGCTTTATTCAGCAATATCCTCAACATCCCTTGTTAATGGCAGCCGAGCTGGGCCAGGCCATGTGCGAGGAAGCCCAAGGCGGCAGCCAACAAGCATTATTGAGCTTTGATTTGTTCATAGCCAAGCATCCCGACAGCTTTCTCACGCCGCAAGCCACACTGGGCAAAGCGCGCTGCCTGCAAACCCTTGAGCTTTTTGAGGAAGCTCAAGCAGTCTACCAAGATTTTATAGCCGCTCACTCTAACAGCGCCTGGAATGAACAGATGGAAACCGCCTTGCGGCAGCTGCAGCATACAAAGCGCTCAGCGCAGCAGCCGCAAGAAATATAATTCCAGTTGTAACCCGGGGCGCCGCCAAGCGAACACTGCTGCATGAGTCCATCTAAATTTGCCTCTATCGGATTCATCAACTTGGGTTGTGCCAAAAACCTGGTGGATTCGGAAATCATGGCCGGCCGGCTGCTGGCGGCTGGCTGGCCTTTAGCGCCCCAGCCGGATGAGGCTGAAATCGTGATTGTTAACACCTGCGCCTTCATCCTTGAAGCCAAACAGGAATCTTTAGCAGCCATCTTTGAGGCCTGTTCCTGGAAAAAGAAAGGAACCTGCCGCGCGGTCCTTGTGGCCGGCTGCCTGTCACAGCGCTATCGCCAGATCTTGCCAAAATCCATGCCTGAGGTGGATGCCTGGATAGGCTTGGACGAAATTGATAAAATAACGGCCGTGCTCGAGCGTTTGTTAGATGGCCAGCGAGGGTTTAGCGAGATTTCCCGAACTGCCCACGCCATCATCGAGCCGCCGCTCAAGCGCCCTATTTTTACCGGAGCGCCTTTTGCTTACATCAAGATTGCCGAAGGCTGCAATCACCGTTGTCGTTTTTGCTCCATCCCCAATATACGCGGCCGCCAACGTTCACGACCGATCAAACGCATTTTGGCGGAAGCGGAAGCTTTGCTGGCCGGCGGCATTAGAGAATTGAACCTTATTTCACAGGATATTAGCTGCTACGGCCGCGACTTAAGCAAGCCAACCAATTTAGCTAATCTATTGCGAGCCTTGGGCTCGCTGGGAGGACGCTTTTGGATACGCCTGCTATATAGTCATCCTGCTGGCATAAACGCTGATCTGCTGGAAGCTATGGCTCAAACCTCACAAGTCTGCCATTACTTGGATATTCCCATTCAGCATAGCCATCCCAAGATATTAGCTGCGATGGGCCGGCCAGCCCAGCCGGGCGGCTTGCAGCAACTGCTATCCCGCATCCGCAAGGCCTTGCCCGATGTGGCTCTGCGGACAACCTGCCTGGTCGGTTTTCCCGGCGAAAGGCCGGAACATTTTCAGCATCTGATGAACTTTATAGCAGAGGAACGCTTTGAACATTTGGGAGTTTTCGCCTATTCCCGAGAGGAGGGCACGCCGGCAGCCAAGTTGCCCGGGCAGGTAGCCGGCGCCATAGCCAAACGCCGCCGCGATCAGTTGATGAGCCTGCAACAGAAAATAGTCTTTCAGAGAAACCTGCAACGCCTAGGACAAACCGCCGAAATTCTTATTGAACAAGCAGCTGAGCCCGGGCAGGATACTTGGCTGGGACGCAATAGCGCCCAGGCGCCGGAGGTGGACGGAGTGGTCTTCTTTAAAACAGGCCGAACTGCCCATCGCGCAGGGGATTTTATGAAAGTGCGCTATAGCGCCGCCGCCGGTTATGATATGATCGCCCAGCCACTAAAATCTATGGAATCATCCGCCTTATGAACCTTGCCAACAGCATAACTCTTAGCCGACTGGTCCTGGCGCTGATCCTGCCTTTTTTTCTGACCTGTTCCATTCCCTTTGGCCAGTCCATCGGCTTGCTGATTTTCTTGCTGGCCGCCTTAACCGATTATTGGGACGGGCGGCTGGCACGCAAAATATCCGGAATCACTCCATTCGGCCAATTGATGGACCCCTTGGCCGACAAGGTGCTCATCGGGGCCGCTTTTATCTGTTTCGTGGCCCAGAATCAAATTGTGCCGGCCTGGATAGTGGTGATCATCATCACGCGAGAATTTCTGATCACCGGCCTGCGCTTACTGGGGGCCAATCAAGGCCGCATCCTGGCTGCGGGGCGCTGGGGCAAGCACAAGACGATTTGGCAGCTTGGCGTGATTGCTATTATTATTTTTGGCGAAGCTCTAAGGAAAGAAATATTGCCCCAGTTGCTGCATAAAGAAGCCTTGGATAACTTTCTGCAGATATATTACAATCCTTGGATGAATGCGCTGACCACGGTCATTATTGCCATAGTGGCCTTGCTGACGATCGCTTCCGGCTTGATTTACTTTTGGCGCTATAAAGGGTGGGTGATGCAAGATGCTTAGTCAAGATTGGGATATAAAGCCGCGCGCTTTAGCCTGCGCACAATGCCAACAAAATTTTATTGATCAACAAGCTTATGTCTCCCGCTTAATCCTGGAGCCCGATGGTTATCTGCGCCAGGATTATTGCAAGGATTGCTGGGGCAAGGATCATCAAAACGATAAAAAGACCCTCAGCATGTGGCGCGCCACCTTTCAGGCGCCGCCGCCGCCGGCGAGCGAACCGCTGAAAAAGGAAACAGCGGAATCGCTGCTGCGCGGCCTGATGGAACAAAATGATCCGGCCAATAAAAATGCGATTTTCGTTCTGGCGGTGGCCTTGGAACGCAAACGCCTGCTGTTGGAACGCGACACTCACAAACGCAGCGATGGCACAGTCAGCCGCGTCTATGAGCACCGTCAAACCGGCGAAACCTTTGTGATCCTGGATCCTGGATTCAGCCTCGACCAGCTGGGAGAAGTTCAAAAAGAGCTGCTGACCAGACTGGATCCCCAGCCGCCGAGAACAGCGCCGCTGCCGCCAGCCAGCGGCAACGATTAATACTATCATGTTGGATTTAAAAATAATGGGAGGGCGCCTTCTGGATGGAAGCGGCGCGCCGGAAATACTCGCCGATCTAGGCATCCAAACTGGCCGCATCGCCGCCATTGGCGATCTGGCCCAAGCCGAAGCTAAAACGGTTATTAACGCCAACGAGTGCTACCTCTGCCCTGGTTTTATTGATGTCCATTCTCATTCCGATACAGCGCTGCTCAGCCACCCCGCGGCCAGCAGCAAAATATATCAAGGCATCACCACCGAAATAGTAGGTAATTGCGGCAGCTCGCCGGCGCCACTCGACAAGCCCACTGAGGAAGCTGATGATCCGGCCGGGCGCACTTACCAAAGCCTAGCCGACTATTTTCAACTCCTAGAACAAGCTGCGCCAGCTCCCAATGTCGCCGTCTTGGTTGGGCATGGGCGTTTACGTAAATGCGTGCTGGGCTATGCGGCCCGGCCGGCCACAACGGATGAAATCCAAAGCATGGCTAACCTCTTAAGAGAAAGCCTGGCGGCCGGGGCCTGGGGACTTAGCTCTGGTTTGATCTACACGCCGAGTAAATGGGCCAGCTCGGCAGAATTAATAGCCTTGGCTAAGGTAGTGGGCTCTCAGGCCGGGATTTACGCCTCGCACATGCGTAGCGAGGGGACAGAATTATTGGCCGCCATTCAGGAAATTATTGCCTTGAGCCGCGCCGCCAACGTACGCGTTCAAATTTCTCATTTAAAAACCAATGGCCAAGCCAATTGGCATTTAATAGATGCCGCCTTGGAGCTAATTCAAACGGCGCGCCGCCAAGGAGTGGCCCTGGCCGCCGATCGCTATCCCTATACTCTTTCCTGCACCGACCTGGACATCATCTTGCCGGCTTGGGCCACCAGCGGTGGGCCTGAGGCTATTCTGGAGCGCCTGCGCGACCCGCGCTTGCGCGCGCAACTAAAAAAGGAAATCTTCGCCCGATCTTCTCCGGCACACATTGTGATTGCTTCTACCAGTCAGGCCCCTTATCGCGGCCAGGCGCTCTGCCAAGTGGCCGCCCAACTGCAGCTGGACCCGGCCGCGGCTGCTTTGCAGCTGCTGGATCTTGATGAATTAAAAACCACGGCCTTCTTTCAGGGCATGAGCGCAGAGAATATGTGGCGCATTTTAGCTGAACCTTATGTTATGTTGGGAACGGATGCTGCCCTGCAGCCAGCCCCTGGATCATCAAGCCAAGCTTTTCCTCATCCCCGCGCCTATGGTGCTTTCCCGCGCTTCCTGCGCGCAGCCCTGGATAAGAAAACTGTACCGTTGGCGGAAGCAGTGCGCAAAATGACCGCTTGGCCGGCCGAACATTTTCGCTTGCCAGACCGTGGCACTCTGCGCATTGGCAACTGGGCCGATCTGGTCTTGTTCGATCCCCAAAGGCTAAGCGACCGCGCCACCTTCAGCGATCCGCAACAATTAGCGCAAGGCATTGAATGGGTTTTGGTTAACGGGGTTATCACCTTGACCCCTCAAGGATTAAGCGGCCAGCGCGCTGGGCGGGTCTTGCGCCACTAAGCAGCTCGAAAATAAAGGTAAATAATTGTTTCAGCATTATTAACCATAACTAAAGGTTGGCTATGAAAATTAAATTATTGGCGATAACAGCAAATGCCGAAGGCTTGATCGAATATGCTGCGCGGATTTGTTACCAAAGCGCGCAGCGGCGCCAGCCGGGCAGCGCCGCTAAATTAATTCGGCACCTAATTAGCCTGGGACATGAATCGCCTTTGGAACACGCTTACGCCACCTTTCACCTGGCCGGTTGCTCCCGGGCCATGACCCATCAACTGGTGCGTCATCGCCTGATATCGGTTTCTCAACTAAGCCAACGTTACGTCGCCAAGTCCAATTTCGGCTACGTCATTCCGCCAACCATTGCCAAAAAAGATCAGAGGCGCTACCGCCAAGACATGCAAATAATTCAGGCTATGTACAATAAATGGCAAGAACGTGGATTAAAAAGAGAAGACGCTAGATTTGTGCTGCCTAATGCCTGCGAAACGGAAATAATCATTTCCGCCAACTTCCGCGAATTCCGGCATATCTTTGAGGTGCGTTGCACTCGACAAGCCCAATGGGAAATTCGCCAGGCTTGTTGCCAGATGTTAAAAATATTGCATCGTAAGGCTCCTCATGTATTTGAAGATTTGCTCCTCTTGATCAAACAGCCGACGGCGCCTAACAAGGCCGGCGTAAACCGCTCAAAAAAACAAGCTGACTTATGAAGAATCAATCTAAGCTTGATTTGGTGGTAGTGGGATCGTTGGCCCTAGATACTGTGACTACGCCACTGGCCACGCGGCGGGATATCCTCGGCGGCTCGGTTAGCTTTGCCTGCGCCGCCGCCGCCTTCTTTGCTCGGACAGGCATGGTGGCCGTCGCCGGTCAAGATTTTCCGCGGGCCGCCCATGCCCGGCTGCGCAAATTTAATATCGACCTGCGCGGCTTGCATAAGGCCGCAGGCAAAACCTTTCGCTGGTCCGGCGCCTATGAGCGCAACATGAACCAGCGCCGCACTATTTCCACCGATCTGAACGTGTTTGCGGATTTTTCGCCGCAATTGCCCCAAAGCTACCGCCAGGCCCCTTTCTTGTTTCTGGCCAATATCGCGCCTGATTTGCAGCTGCAAGTGCTCAGCCAAATGCGCCGACCAAAATTCGTGGCGGCCGATACGATGGACCTGTGGATTCGCACCGCACGACAACCTTTGCACAAATTGATCGCCCGAATCGATCTGCTTTTAGTCAATGACGCTGAGGCCCGGCTATTAACCGGTCAGGAACAGCTCGCCCGGGCGGCGGCTAAGTTACTCAAGTGGGGCCCGCAATACGTTATCATCAAAAAGGGCGAACATGGCAGCATCTTGGCCTCGCCGGAGGGCTTGACCTTGCTGCCGGCCTATCCACTAGAAAAAGTGCAAGACCCTACCGGCGCCGGCGACGCCTTCGCCGGTGGCCTCTTGGGCTGCTTGGCGGCCGTCAAAAAATTAACCCCCGGGACGCTACGCCAAGCTATGGCGGTAGGCACGGTAGTAGCCTCCTTTACGGTAGAAGCCTTTGGCTTAAATCGTCTGGCCGCCATCAAACGCGCCAATCTGGACAGCCGTTTGCGGGATTTCCAGCGCATGATCCGCCTGTAGTTAACGAATGGCGATTGTATTTCAGATGCGAATGGCTATGATAGAACGCTAAGTTGCTGCCAGAACCTGGCCCTGAAAGTTATCTGACTGCGACACAAGCGGGAGTAATTCAGTGGTAGAATGTCAGCTTCCCAAGCTGAACGTCGCCGGTTCGATCCCGGTCTCCCGCTCCAGCCAGGCCTGCCCGACTTAGCTTAGCCGCAATGCTAAGCTTTGGCGGCCAATAAGGCGCAGAGTCAGCAGCTATAGTTTAAATTAAAGAGCCGCGTGGTCGCGGATAATCTTGGAAACAAGGAGAGACCAATATGGCCTATGAAGTGTTGGCGCGAAAATGGCGGCCGCAACAGTTTACTGATGTGGTTGGTCAAGAGCACGTCACGCGAACGCTCCAAAACGCCATCCGGGCGCAGCGCGTGGCCCATGCCTATCTATTGGTTGGCCCGCGCGGGATCGGCAAGACCTCGATCGCGCGCATCTTGGCTAAGGCTCTCAACTGCGCCAGCGGACCAGCCGAAAAATCTTGCGATCAATGCCCAGCTTGCCAGGAGATCATGGCCGGAACCAGCCTGGATGTCCAGGAAATCGATGGCGCTTCCAATCGCGGCATAGATGATATTCGCGCGCTGCGCGAAACTATTCAATATGTGCCTGGCGGCCGTTTTAAAATAATAATCATCGATGAAGTACACCAGGTTACCAGCGATGCCTTCAACGCGCTTTTGAAAACTATTGAGGAGCCGCCGGCGCATGTCAAATTCATCTTCGCCACAACCGAGCCCCAAAAAATACCAGCCACCATCCTATCGCGCTGCCAGCGTTTTGACCTGCGCCGGATTCCCCTTAAGCTGATGATGGAACGCTTGCTGCCGT
>CAYUHK010000002.1:26780-32261 GCA_964444425.1 uncultured Verrucomicrobiota bacterium | reverse complement strand
TTGCTGCTAATAGCCCAAGCGGAAGGCGTTAGCCTGGATGATGACGCCTTGTTAGCTATTGCCCGAGCCTCGGAAGGCAGTCTGCGCGACGCCGAATCAGCCCTGGATCAATTAATCGCCTTCCAAGGCAAACACATTAGCGAAAGCGACGTCCTAGCTGTTTTTGGTCTGGTTTCGCGCCAAGCTTTGGAAACCTTAATGACAGCCCTCTTGCAAGGCGAGATAGCTACGCCGATTCGCCTGCTGGCAGAATTAGATCAACAAGGTAAAGATTTTCAACGCCTGCTCCTGGAGTTGCTGGAATACTGCCGCAACCTATTGATTTTTATGCAGCTGCCCAAAGACGCCGCGACGCTGGACTTATCAGCCGCACAACTGACGGCGTTGCAAGCGCAAGCGGCTTTAACCCAGCCGGACCGGCTGCTGCGGATTACCGATATCCTAACCGAAACTTGGGACCGCCTGCGCTATGCCTTATCAAAGAAAACCTTGCTGGAAACAGCCCTGATTCGCTGTGCCCGCGCCGCCAGCACCGTTTCTATTGGTGAAATCATAGCTCAAGTGGAAGCTTTAAAAGCCAGCTGCCGATCAACTCCGCCGCCAGCCGCGCCAGCCGCGCAAGCCGGCGCGGCGCTAGCTCAAGCCCAAGCAGCGCCGGAAAAGGATGAGCTAGCTCTCTTAACTAAGGAATGGCCTGCGCTCGTCGAGCGGATCGGCAAAGCCGCTCCTCTGGCCAAAAGCAATTTATTAGAAGCCCGGCCTATCGCTGTACACGAGACTCAAGCGGTTATTGGCTTTGCTCCCGAATGCATCAGCCAGATGGAACAAGCCGCAATGCCACGCAACCGGACGGCGCTGCACAATGCCCTCAGCCAGCTGCTGCGCCGGCCGGTCACCGCTGAGCTTAAAATCGCCACGGCCCCGGAAAGCGCGAGCTTGGTTCAGCCAGCCGCTAGCCCAACCAGCCCAGCGCCAGGCGCCGATAAAGCCGATCCAACGGCCGCTAAAACTCATCTATCCAGCAAACACCGCTGGATGTCGCAGGAATCCGTTCAATTAACAATGAATATGCTTAATGGCAGTATTGTGGATATCAAGGAGTAATCAGCATGAAAAACATGTTTCAGATGCTGCGCGACGCATCCGCCATGCAAAAACAGGTCAAGCAAATCCAATCCCAATTGCGGGATAAACAGGTGACCTTTTCTAGCGCTGGCGGCAAGGTTAACGTAACCGCTCGCGGCGATATGTCAATAGCCGCGATCCGCATTGACCAGAGCGTCATCAATCCCGCCCAAGCCGCTGCTCTCGAAAAGCAGATTTTACAGGCCGTCGAGGGGGCCTTAGAGGAAGCCCGCGCATTGAGCGCGCGGGAAATGAAGCATCTAGCATCAGCCATGGGTATGCCCAATATCCCAGGATTATGATGACGACCTTTCAGCCTATGAAAAACTTGCCCAGCTTAAAACGATTGATGGCCTGTTTGACTAAGCTGCCTGGCATCGGCCGACGCTCAGCCGAGCGCATAGCCCTGAAACTAATAGTCGAGCGCGAGGGGCTATTGCGCGACCTGATCACAGCGCTGCAGGAAGCGGCCGAAGGGCTGGGAGTCTGCACGCTCTGCGGAGGCATTACCCCGGCACAAAAAAATCCCTGTGTGCTCTGCCAAGACCTCAGCCGCGATGCCTCATTGCTATGCGTGGTGGAGGATCCAATGGATCTTTGGCTCATTGAATCGGCCGGCAGCTATCGCGGGCGTTATCATGTATTGATGGGGAAAATTTCTCCCATGCAGGGCGAGGGCATAGCCAATCTGCGTCTGACCAGCCTCTTGCGTCGCCTGGAAAACGAGCCGATTCAAGAGGTGATCCTAGCCTTGAATTTCGGAGTGGAAAGCGAAGCTACGGCAAGTTTTTTACGTGAGCAGCTAGCCTCTCATAAGGTCCGGATCACGCGGCCAGCTATGGGACTACCGGCCGGCAGCGGGATAGCCTATAGCGACAACATAACTTTGGCGCGCGCCATGCAAGCCCGCCAACCTTGCGCGCCGGCCGAATGATTTAGCCCTCAAGCCTATCTGAGCACCCTTAGATGCGCCATTGTTTTTGGACGGCAGAATCCCACAAACAAGCCAAGGCTTTGGCGCTGCCTAAGTCTTCCAGTTTCGAGGCTCGTGCCTCAGTCAGAGGCGCGAGCGCTCCGACCTCCTCAAAAAACTTATTCTTGCCGTGGAGATCACTGCCGAATTCAGCCTGAGCAGCTGAGCTGCTATAGGCGAAGCTGGCGTAACGCGCCAATAGACTCTGGCCGACTAAGATGCGCGCGCCCCGCATAAAAATCTCATGATAGGAGCGCAGGGCAGCGGCGCTGGTGTTGTCCACAAAAGGTTGTCCTTGCTTATTCATCTCGGTGCCAATGCTGATGGGCATGGCCAAGGCCGTGGCAGCTGCTATAACCTCACTAAGTTTTTGTAGTTTAATAGCGCGCTCCTCCGGATCAGCAATATTATGGTTGCGATCGGGTATGATGTTCAGGGCAGCGGCGCCCTTAGCTTGCAAGCAGGCCAACATTGCTTGGGCATCTTGCTCGCCGGCGCTGGTGCCATCCAGCCATGCGATCATTGGGATGGCGCCACAGCTGATAACCCAGGCTATAAACTCATCAACAGAAGGAAAGCTTTTTGGCGTAGGAGGTTCATAACCCAAGCCGCCGCGTTTTACCAGGATAGCACGAATGGCATCCTCCAGATCAGGCTCCACAGCTGCGATCCGCTCCAGCGCGGCCGGCGCTTTGTTCATCAGCCTAGCCCAAAATTCATATAAGCGCTGGCGGACCGGGAAAGCCGTTTCCGCCTTAAGACGGTAAGCACGCACCAGATGGCGCTCTGTCGGGCATCCGCCTGGCGATAGTCCAACGACTTCAGAGGCATAGTCCACGGCGATCTCCGGCAGGCTGGCATTAATTCGTTGGGCCAACCTAAAGTTGCGTTCGCCAGCCTGATGACGCAACTCGGCCAAGGTCCTGGCAGCCGTTGTCTGCGCCGCCGGCAGACGCGAAAAGCCGGCACCCATGATATAGGCCACGCCCGGTTCTCCAGGTGAGTTGATATCCATTTGGGCGTATTCGCTTAAAAAAGCCCGCGTTTCTAGGCTGACTGCCACTCGTAGCCCAAGAGTAAAACCAGCTTGCAAAAACTCTTCTAATCCATCTAAGACGTCAAAATCGCATAAACCTGCCGCGTATAAACCGGCCTGTCGAGCCTCCCATGCTATCTGAGAGGGCGAATAACCGCGCGCATTAAAGGAGAAAAAAGAATGGATATGCATATTCACCTGCGGCCGAACCGGCGGCGGCGCAGCCTGGGCCGCCAGTTGAGCCAGAGCCTGGTGGCGTGCGCAAGCATCAAAGGAGCTCAAGGGCTGTTCGGCTACGCTGTTGCTGGAAAGAATATTCATATATGGGAATTTATTAGCGTTTTCTACCAAAGGCTCATGGCCACGCACTATAGCATAAAAAGGACTTCAGACAAGCTGATAAGCAGCCAGCAGCTAAACGAGCTTGGCTTAGCCTGCTAAATCTATGCCAGGACTGCTCGCCAGCCCCGCAGTGCCTAAAAATGCTCGAATTATTTTTAGCCTTGACTCTCTGAGAGCTTGTGAGATGCTTATTTAAGCAAAATACAGAAGAAATAACTATGAGGAGACCTTATGCCCAACCCAACTATATCCAGCAATGAGAAAATCACAGAAGCGCTCAAGCTCCTGGAAGAGGCCGCCCGCGATAAAAAAAATGATCTGCGCGATCTGATGGCGAATAAATACAGCAATCTCAAGGAGCTGATATCTGATACCGAATATGATATTAAGGAATCCTTGGCAATCGCTAAAAAACGCGCCTCAGACATTTTATCCAAAGCAACTGACATTGGCGAAAGACGGGTTAAAGAGGTCGCCGCTCAGTTAGACGATAATGTGCGCGCCAATCCCTGGCCCTATATCGGTGGGGTAGCCCTCACAGGTTTATTGATAGGTTATATTCTTGGCCGCAAATAAAATGCCGGCGCAACCTTAAGCTACTCATGCAGCGGATTATTAAAGCTCTTAAAATAATTAGTGGGCTAGGGGCGCTTAACTCCTATCGACAGCTATCCTTTGACCTGCTGAAAGTGCGCGCCGCGACTGCCTATGTCAAGGGCGTCCGGGCCTTACGGCGCTGGTGGATTGGCGCTATAATCGCAGCCTTGATGCTGCTGCTCATGGCAGCCGGATTTATCATGGCGCATGTAGGTTTTTTCCTGTGGGCCCCTTGGGAAATCTCAACCAAGGCTCTCTTATTGATGCTACTGGGCTTGCTATATATGCTGATTGCCTTACTATTGATTCTTCGGACCTGTTCTGAAAAAACCTGGATGCAAGGCTCATTGGCTAAAAAAATAGTAGAAAAAGCCGCCGGCCAGGGCCAACCATAAGCCGGCAGCAACATTTGATGCTATCCCGCCCCAAAACATCCGCCGCGCCATGCCAGATCGCTCTTGATATTTAAGCGGTCTGCTGTTAAAGAGCTGAGGTCGTTTCCAGATGGCTGCTAATCGCTGAAAAGACATCTTTAATGCCAGGCTCATCATCTAAGCATATCCTGGTGCTGGGGGGAGGAGTTGCCGGCGCCGCTGCCGCCAAGATTTTGGCCGAGGCCGGCCAAGAGGTAACTCTGATTGAAAAACAACCCTGGATCGGCGGGCAGACCATTAGCATGGGCTGCAAGGCCACCGATACCTGCCTGCATTGTAATGTATGCCTGGCCATTGATGCTTTTAAATCATTATTGCTTACACCAGGCGTAAGGCTGATCACTGGCGCGCGGCTAGTGGCTTGGGAGGCTAACCAGCAGTCCTCTAAATACCAAGCCACAATTGCCTGGCCACTGGCTCATATAAATTTGGAGCGCTGCAGCGGCTGCGGCGCCTGTTTGCCAGCCTGCCCTCAAGATTGTTTTCAGATCCGCTGGCCCGCCGTCTATGGCGCCAAACCAGTTATGCTAGCCGAAGCTTGCTTGCGCGCGCGCGGTCAAAATTGCAAACGCTGCGCGCAGATTTGTCCCACGGATGCCATCGTCTGGAACAAGCAATCCCAGCGCCTGGATTTAGAGGTGGACGCCCTGCTGGTGGCTAGCGGCTATCAACCCTTTGATCCAGCTAGCGATGCCTCTTGGGGATATGGCACAGTGCCCAATGTAATCACAGCTTTAGAGCTGGAACAGCAGCTGGGGCGCAACCAAAAGATGAACCTGCCTGGCGCTCCTGCGCGGCCAAGCCGCGTCGCCTTCATTCAGTGTGTTGGCTCGCGCAGCGAGCAGGTGCAGCGGCGCCCCCACGACACCGATTACTGCTCTGCTGTCTGCTGCGCCTACGCCCTGCGCCTGGCGCGGCGCCTACTGTATGAGGCCCCCAACACCCAGATAAGCGTCTTTTACATGGACATCCAA
>CAYUHK010000002.1:23046-26737 GCA_964444425.1 uncultured Verrucomicrobiota bacterium | reverse complement strand
TTTGGCAAGGGTTTCAACAGCTTTCTAAGGGCAACCGCTAACCGCATCAACCTGATCTGCAGCCGACCTTATGAAGTCAGCGCAGGACCTGGCGCAACCGTAATGCTTAGCTATGAAGATCAAGAGCGCGCTGCGCCAACTCAGACCGAATTCGATCTAGTGGTTTTATCTATTGGCATACGTCCAGCAAGCGATGCCACCGCATTAGCAGAAATGCTACGCATCCCTGTAGATGAACAGGGCTTTCTTGGAATCAAGGGCGTCGCTGGCTTGCCCAGCAGCGATTGGCCTAAGCTGTTCTTGGCGGGAACTTGCGGAATGCCCCAGGATATAGCTTCGACCATTAACCAGGCTGAGGCGGCTTGCGCAGCCATTTTGAACGGTTCGCCCGCATGAATACCAGGCCTAAAAAAAACCTCAAGAATTGCGGCATAGTATTATGCGATTGTGGTGGCACCTTAAGCCAGCAGCTGGACTATAAGCGCTTGCGTCTAGAGCTCGCTAAGCTCGATGAAGTTTTGCTGGTGCAGCGCTGTTCCAAATTCTGCCAAGCCGCTTCGGCGCAAAAATTAATCCATCAGCTGGCCGCACGAGGATGCCGCCGCTTGGTCGTCGCCGCCTGCCCAGCTGAGAATTACGAAAGAGCTCTGGCTGCGGCCATAGCCAAAACAAGAATCCAGCCGGGCTTGATGGCGGCGGCCATCATTCGCGAGCACTCTGCCTGGACCCAGCCCCAAGGCCAGCAGGCCACGACCAAGGCCCTAGAACTAGTCGAAACAGCTTTGCGGCGGCTGGCCTGGCAAGTCCCGCTTAAGCCAAAGACGCGTAAAATCAACCGGCGTATACTTATCTTGGGCAGCGGCGCTGCCGCTCTGCACGCGGCAGGCTGTTTGGCTGATTTGGGACATCAGGTAGTGCTGATGACCAAAACCAAGCAGCTCGGCGGCTGCGCCGAAAAATTCTCACATCTGCACGGCTATTTAGATAAAAATTCTCAACGAGCCGAGCAGTTGTTACAAGAAATGTTGATAGCGGCGCGCCAACGCGTCCAAAGCGACCGGCGTATCAATTGGATTTGCAATGCTAAGATGCTCTCGTTCAATGGAGAGATAGGCAACTTCTCCGTTGAGTTTTGGGCCGCCGGGAAAACGCAAAAGCTTTTAGTGGGCGCGGTGATTTTAGCGCTAGGATCATTGCTGGAATCCCAACAGCCAGATCAAGCCAGCCAGCCCATTAGCCACCTAGCCAGCTTGGCTGATGCACTGCGTTTACACAACCCCACCAGCGCGGTGGCGGAACCAGCCCAAAGTTGGCCGCGCAAAACCGCCATCATCCTTGACCAGCACTCTGAACAAGGTCGGGCCATTAATGCGCTAGCCTTGACCGCCGCCGAACAGCTGGCCGCGCTGCCCCAACGCCAAGTGGTCCTATATTGCCGGCATATTCGCGTAGCGGCTTGGGGAATGGAAGCGCTCTATCGCCGCGTCCGCGCTGCTGGGGTGGCGATCTTTCGCTATAAAGAAGCACCTTTGATCGTCGCCACGCAGAAAAATGACGTTGTCTTACGCGCCTTTGATCATCATTCCGGCCGAGAAATAGAAGAACGTTTCGATAGAGTGGTAATGGCGGATATGGCGCTGCCGGCCCAACCTCACCAAGCCCCGCTAAGCACCTTGCGGCCTGGCCCAGAAGGAGCATGGCAAACCGATAATCCATGGCTGCTATCATCTAAAAGCAACCAGCCCGGAATCTATCTTATCGGCGGCGCCCGCGGCAATAGCGAACTGCGCGAGGCTTTGAATGATGCTGCTGCCGCCGCCGGCCATATTCATCTCTGGATGCGCTCCGGCAAAATCCAGCTCAAGCCCGACACGCCGATTGTGGATATAGAGAAATGCGTGCTTTGTTTAACCTGCCTGAGAGCATGCCCACACGGCGCCATCAGCATAAATGAACAGAAAGAAGCCGCCGCCATTGCAGCTGCCGCTTGCCAACGCTGTGGGTTATGCGCTACATTGTGCCCAGCTAACGCCATAGAATTTCCGCGAAGACCCGATCAAGAGCTTTTTGCCGAGCTGGCTGACGCCAATCAGGCTATCACGGTCTTTGCCTGTGAAAATTCTGCCTGGCCGGCGGCAAATGCGGCCGCGGCACAACGCCACCAATATGCAGCCAAGCTGCGCCTGGTGCGAGTGCCCTGTGCCGGGCGGGTGGATGAGCGCCATGTGCTTAGCGCCCTGGAAAACGGCGCCAGCCGGGTATTGATTCTGGCATGCCACAGCGAAAACTGTCGCTATATCGTTGGCGCAGATCACGCCAGGCAACGCATTGAACGTTTGCGCCATAGCCTGACCCAGGCAGGCTGGGATCCTAATCGGGTGGCACTGGAGCATTTAGCCGAATTCGAGATAGAACGGTTTTTAAAGTTTATTAATCAAGCTCAAGGGAAGCCTTATGACCGCTAAAATAATTGATGGCAAACGAGTGGCCGCGCAGATTCGCGCTGAACTGCAAACCCAAGTGCGCCAATTACAAAGCCAAGGCATAGTGCCCGGGCTAGGTGTTATTCTGGTAGGCAACGACCCGGCCTCGCAATCGTATGTAACGGCCAAGGAGCGGGCTTGCCAAGAGCTGGGCCTTTATTCCGATGATAACCGCATGCCGCTAACTACGACACAGGCGGAATTGCTCGAGCGCGTGCAACAGCTGAACGCCGACCGGAAAATACATGGCATTTTAGTGCAATTGCCCTTGCCCAAGCACTTAGATGAAAGCGCCGTTTTGCTAGCGATCAACCCGCAAAAGGACGTGGATGGTTTTCACCCACTCAATGTCGGCCGCATGCTGCTGGGGCAGAAAACCTTTTGGCCCTGCACGCCGCATGGCGTCATTCAACTCTTGCGGCGCAGCGGCGTCAGCTTGCCAGGCAAGCATGTCGTGATTGTGGGGCGCAGCAACATCGTGGGCAAGCCGCTGGCCAACCTATTGATGCAGAAAAGCGCTGAGGCTAATGCCACCGTAACTATTTGTCATACCGGCACGCCCGACATAGCTTATTTCACACGCCAGGCTGATGTAATCGTGGCGGCCGCTGGCCATCCTAACACGATCACCGCAGAGATGGTTAAAGCCGGGGCGGTGGTTCTGGATGTCGGCGTTAATCGTATTAATGATCCATCTAAGAAGCGAGGCTATCGCCTCGTCGGCGATGTTGATTATGAGGCGGTAAGTCAAAAGGCCAGCTTGATTACACCAGTGCCGGGAGGTGTAGGTCCCATGACGATAACCATGTTGCTATTCAACACCGTGGAGGCGGCCCGGCTAAGCTTAGCGCTTTGAGCCGCGGCCAGCGCGCCGGGACGATGTTTGATAACTAGCTAACTAGCAAAAATCATGATTGTGGCTGAACAAAAACCGCTGGCTGAAATCAAGGCCATGCTGCACGGGCATCGGCGCGTGCTGCTTTTAGGCTGCGGCACTTGTGTGACCGTCTGCCTGGCCGGCGGCCGGCGTGAAGTAGCCGTATTGGCGGCGCTCCTGCGCATGTCCGAACCTCTACAAACAGTGCAAGATACTATTGAGCGCCAATGCGACGCCGAATTTTTTGAGCCGCTGCGCCAGCCGGCGGCCGGCTGCGATGCCATCTTATCGTTAGCCTGCGGAATAGGGGTGCAGATGGCGGCCCGCCAAT
>CAYUHK010000002.1:0-23036 GCA_964444425.1 uncultured Verrucomicrobiota bacterium | reverse complement strand
GGTATATCCCGCCCTCAACACAAAATTTATGGGAACCAACGAAGCCGGCGGCCGCTGGCAGGAGAATTGTCTGGCCTGCGGCGATTGTAAGCTGGGGCTTTTTGGCGGCATTTGTCCTATAACGCGCTGCTCCAAATCACTGGCCAATGGCCCTTGCGGCGGATCTCATAACGGTAAATGCGAGGTTGATCCTCAGCAGATAGATTGCGGCTGGCAATTGATTTATGAACGCTTGAAAACGTTGAATAAACTGGCCAGCTTAGCTGAAATAGCACCGGCGCTGGACTGGTCAAAAAGCCATTCCGGCGGGCCGCGGCAACTGATTCGAAAGGATATCGCTCAAACCTAGAAAGACCTCTGGCCAGCCGATAAGCTTTTTAGCCGCCGGCGAGAGAAACATTAAAATAGACAAGTTGAAATTATTGAAGTGGACTAGCTATGGAAAAACAAATTTATAAATCTGGCAGCAGTCTGGAGAAACTATTGGCGGCAGGTGAATTCGTGGTCACGGCTGAGCTGGGCCCGCCAAAGAGCGCGGACCGCGAGGCGATTCAAACAAAAATTGGCTACCTGCGCGATCAGGTAGACGCGGTCAATATCACCGATAACCAAACAGCGATCGTACGGGCCGCTAGCTGGGCTGTCGCCAGATTGGTCCTTGAACAGGGGCTAGAACCGGTCATGCAAATGACCTGTCGCGACCGTAATCGCCTGGCCCTGCAAGCGGATCTGCTGGGCGCATATCTGCTGGGCATCCGCAATCTGCTTTGCCTAAGCGGCGACCATCAATCTTTCGGGAACCATCCGACGGCACGCAATGTCTATGATCTAGACTCTATCCAATTGCTTCAGATAGTCCGCAACATGCGCGATCAAAAGGTTTTTGCTAACGGCGAATTAATTCGTAATTCAAGCAAGAGCGCCATCCACGAACCACGCATGTTTATTGGCGCTGCCGCCAATCCCTTTGCCGATCCCCTTGAATTGCGGGTTATCCGCTTAGAAAAGAAGATCAATGCCGGCGCCGATTTCATTCAAACCCAATGCATTTATGATATGGATCGCTTCCGTCTCTGGATGGAGCAGGTGCGGGCGCGCGGCTTGCATCGCCGCTGTAAAATTCTAGCCGGCCTGACGCCCTTAAAAAGCGTCAATATGGCCAAGCATATGCGCGATAAGGTTGCCGGCATCTCATTGCCCCAGATCTTTATTGACCGCCTGGAACGCGCGGCGGATCCCAAGGCCGAAGGTCTGCGCATCTGTGTCGAACAAATACAGGAATTACGCAATATCGAAGGCATAGCCGGCATTCATTTGATGGCCATTGAATGGGAGCATAAAGTAGCTGAGATCGTTAGCCAAGCTGGATTATTGCCACGGCCGGTGCTGCCTAAGCTAGCGCCGCCTCAAGGCTAATTATGGAAACCTTACGCGATAAAGATCTGGACCCAAGCTTCAAAGATGATGTAGCGGCTTGCCCGGGCGGAGAAAACCTAAAGCTATGCTATGCCTGCGGAACCTGCACAGCCGCTTGCCCGGTAGCGCTGGTGAACCCTCAATTTAATCCGCGCCGGATCATCCGGCAGGTTATCTTAGGCATGCGCAAGGCAGTGCTAGCTTCGCCGGACCTCTGGCAATGCCTGCAGTGTTATGCCTGCTACGCGAAATGCCCTCAGAATGTTAAATTCCGCGATATCATCAAGGCCTTGCGAAGCTTGGCCATAGACGAGGGACATGCTCCGGCGCAGCTGCCAGAAGAATTGCATAAGCTCGACGATTTGATGCTCCAATTACGGCGCGATGCCGCTAACTTGTTATGGGCTGATCGCCCGCAGTATGAAGCGTTAAAAAAACGCTTGGCCGAATCCCTTACCGATCTCCAGGCATGATCAGCTCCTCTCAGGCCAAAAACATCAGCGGCGCCGTCATGGTGATTGGCGGCGGCATCGCCGGCATCCAAGCGGCTCTGGATCTGGCCGACAGCGGCTTCAAGGTCTATCTAGTTGAATCCACGGCTGCCATTGGCGGCAACATGGCGCGCTTGGACAAGACCTTTCCCACCAACGATTGTTCACTATGTATCCTTTCGCCCAAGCTGGTGGAAGCAGCCCGCCATCGCAATATTGAATTGTTGACCCTGGCTGCAGTGCAAAGCGTTGACGGCGCAGCGGGGCGCTTTCAAGTCGAGATCCGCCAACAAGCCCGCTATGTGGATAACACTAAGTGCACCGGTTGCGGCCTGTGCCTAACTCATTGCCCAACCAGATATCAGCCGCGCTTTCAGCATATTGAAGATCCGATCATCATCAGTCTGGAGCATCAGCAGTTGGCAGATGAAATGCTCAGCATCTATGGAGCCGCGCCCAGCGCCGTGATCCGCATCCTGCAAGAAATCAATGAACGCCTGCGTTATTTACCTCAAGCGCTCATCCGCTATCTAGCACAAAGGCTAGCCATTCCAGTCAGCCGGCTCCATCAGCTAGGCACGTTTTATAAAGCCTTTTCTTTGGTTCCCCGCGGCCAACATAGCATCAGCATCTGCGGCGGCACCGCCTGTCATATCCGCGGCGCGGCGCGCTTGATTGATGAATTTCAGCACGAGCTAAAAATCGCTGTAGGCCAAAGCACTCCCGATTTGCGTTTCTCATTGGAAGTGGTCCGTTGCCTAGGCTGTTGCAGCTTGGCGCCGGTGGTGAAAATAGATGATCAAGTTTACGGACACGTCAAACCAGCTCAAATAACGAAGCTGTTGCAGGACTATTCTAGATGATCATAGCCAATGCTCAGGATTTAGACGCACTTAGGCAGATTGGCCGGAAACGTCTTTACCCGGACGCCATTCGTTTAGGCGTAGGCTTGGGATCCTGCGGCTTGGCCGGCGGCGCCGCGGCTATTTTAGCCGCCTTAAAGAACAACAGCTCTCCCCAAGATGGCTGGTCTATAGTTAGGCTCGGCTGTATGGGGCTTTGCCAAGCCGAGCCCCTGCTTGATGTCTACCAGCCAGGCAAGCCGCGGGTGGTCTATGGCAACCTAAACAGCACGATGGCAGTTGAAATCTTGCAGGCTCTGCGGGCTGGAAAAGAATATACCCAGGGCGCGCTTTTCAAGATCTCACGCGAGGAAATCCTGATCGAAAACCGATTCCAGCCTTTAGGCGACGGTGCTTATGAAGAGGTGCTGGAATACGCCCAGCATCCTTTCTTTGCTCCTCAAATCAAAATTGCTTTGCGCAACTGCGGCTGCATTGATCTTGATCATATTGAGGAATATGTTGGCCGCGGCGGCTATTATGCCTTAGCCAAGGTATTGACCAACAGCGCGCCGGCCCAGATCATTGAGTCGGTGTTGGCCTCCGGTTTGCGCGGCCGCGGCGGGGGTGGTTTTTCTACCGGCCGTAAATGGCAAGCTACTTATCGGGTTGAGGCCCCGCAGAAATATGTCATTTGTAACGCCGATGAAGGCGATCCCGGCGCTTATATGGATCGGAGCATTATGGAAGGCGATCCACATAGCGTGCTCGAAGGTATGGCCATCGGCGCCTATGGGGTAGGGGCCAGCGCCGGCTATGTTTACATCCGAACGGAATATCCACTGGCTATCGCGCAACTAGAACAGGCCATTGCTCAGGCGCGCGCCTATGGTCTATTAGGCAAAAATATTTTGGGTTCTGGCTTCAATTTCGATCTTCACATAGCTCGGGGCAGCGGCGCATTCGTCTGCGGCGAATCCAGCGCCTTGATTGCCTCGATCGAGGGCAGTCCCGGCGAGCCGCGTGCCAAGCATGTCCATATGGCCGAAAGCGGCCTCTGGGGCAAGCCTACTGTTCTTAATAACGTAGAAACCTGGGCCAATATCCCCGCCATCATCATGCGCGGCCCAGAATGGTTTGCTGCTATCGGCACGCCGCGCAGCACCGGCACCAAAGTTTTTTCGCTGGTGGGCAATGTTAAAACTTCTGGCCTGGTTGAGGTGCCGATGGGCATCAAGCTATCTGATATCGTCAATGGGATCGGTGGCGGCGCTGCCGACGGCAAAGAATTAAAGGCTGTCCAAACCGGCGGGCCCAGCGGCGGCTGCATTCCACGGTGGCTAATGGATTTGCCGGTGGATTTCGATTCGCTGGCCCAAGCCGGTTCCATCATGGGTTCCGGCGGTATGATCGTCATGAATAACAACGCTTGCATGGTGGACGTGGCCCGTTATTTTATAGAATTCTTGATGGATGAATCTTGTGGCAAATGCAGCTCTTGCCGCGAGGGATTGAAACAAATGGGCCACGTCCTTAAGCGTATCTGCGCCGGCGCCGGAGCGGCCGGCGATCTGGAGCTGTTGCAGGATTTAGCCGATGTAATTGCCCAGGCTTCTTTATGCGGCCTAGGCACCTCCGCGCCCAACCCGGTGCTTTCCACTTTAAAATATTTTCGCGATGAATATGAGGCCCATATTCATGAAAAAAAATGTCCGGCCGGCATCTGCCAAGCATTGCTGCGCTATGTTATTTTAGCCAAGTTGTGCGTTGGCTGCGGCGCCTGCCAGCGCCTCTGCCCAGCAGGCGCCATCTCCGGCGCCCCGCGCCAAACCTATTTCATCGACCAAGCCCTTTGCATTAAGTGCGGCCAATGCCGCCCGGCCTGCCGTTTTGACGCCCTAATCGTTGAATGAATAGCTTCATGATTACCTTAACCATCAACGGTGCAAAGATTCAGACAAAGGTCGGGAGCAGCGTGCTGACGGCAGCACAAGCTAACGATATTTGGATTCCCACTCTATGCCACCATGAGCAGCTTTCAGATTATGGAGCTTGCCGCCTATGTTTGGTTGAAATCATCGGCCGGGGCGGGCGCTCTAAAGTTACCACCTCCTGCACCTTGCCAGCCACAGATGGCCTGGAAGTCATAACAGAATCGGAACGATTGACTCGGCTGCGCCGCCTAGTAATGGAACTGATCTTGGCCGCCTGTCCCCATAACCCGGCTCTACTGAAATTAGCGGCCAAGCTGGGAGTCAGCGCCGCTGAGCGTTTGGCCAGCAATCCGCGAAATGATTGCATCCTTTGCGGTCTGTGCGTGCGGGCCTGCCGCGAGATCAGTCGAACCGAAGCCATTGCCTTTGCCCAACGCGGGGTCGAGCGGCGCATAATGACGCCTTTTAACGAAAGCTCAGCAGCTTGCCTGCAGTGCGGCGCCTGTGTTTTTGTCTGCCCGACCGGTTCGCGCCTGCTGGATTTAGCGAAATTCGCTGGTGCGCAACCCAGCGCCTTATTAGCACGTTTCGACGCCAAGATGGTCTCTAGCGGCGCTATCTCGCGGCCCTTCCCTCAAGCCGTGCCGAATGTGCCGGCGATCGATCCTCAGGCCTGCCTGAAACTCAATCGCGACGTCTGCGGCATTTGCGAAAAGGTTTGCGAAGCACAGGCAATTCGCTATCAGGACAGCGATCGCTCGCGCCGCTTAGATGTCGGCGCTATCATAGCGGCCCCGGGCTTCGAAGCTTTTGATCCAGTCCATGACTATGGCCTGGGTTACAGCAGCAACCCCGATGTTATAACCAGCGTAGAATTTGAGCGTATCCTTTCCGCTTCAGGCCCCTACGGCGGGCGCGTGCAGCGCCCTTCGGATGGCCGCGTGCCACAGCGAATAGCCTTCCTGCAATGTGTTGGCTCGCGCGACCTATCCTGCCGCAATGGCTATTGCTCCTCGGTCTGCTGCATGTATGCCGTCAAGGAGGCCGTCATCGCCAAGGAGCATGAACACTCCATCCGCTCCACCATTTTTCTCATGGACATGCGCGCGAGCGGCAAGGACTTCGATAAATTCGTGGAGCGCGCCCAAAGCGAATATGGCATCCTTTTCAAATATTCTCGAGTAGCCGAGGTGCTTCGCGATCAAGCCAGTGGCGAAAATGAAGTAATCTATACGGATGATCATGGCCGTATCCAACGCGAACGCTTCGATCTGGTGGTGCTGGCAGTGGGCATGGAGCCACCCGGCCAATTAGCCCAATTGGCCCGCGTCCTGGGCGTGCGCTTAAACGAATTCGGATTTTTATGGACCGAGCCATTGCGGCCGCTGCTAACATCTCGCGCGGGCCTATTTGTCGCGGGCGCGGCAGCCGGCCCAGGCGACATTCCCGAAAGCGTTGTTCAGGCCAGCGCCGCCGCCGGCGAGGCCGCCCGTCTTTTGGCGCCGGTGCGCCACTCTATGGCGCGGGAAAGATCCTATCCCGCACAACGCAACATCTCCGGCGAACCGACGCGCATCGGTGTTTTTGTTTGCCATTGTGGCCTTAACATAGGCGGGGTAGTGGATGTGCCTAGCCTAAGAAATTTTGCTGCCAGCCTTACTAATGTGGTCCATGCCGAAGATAATCTTTATACCTGTTCTCAGGATGCCCAGAAGCTAATCCAGGAACGCATTGCCGAACATCGCCTTAATCGGGTTGTAGTGGCTTCTTGCTCGCCCCGAACCCATGAGGCCTTATTCCAGGAAACCCTGCGCGAAGCCGGTTTGAATCCGCATCTTTTTGTTATGGCCAATATCCGCGATCAGTGCTCCTGGGTGCATCAACAGAGCCCGGAAGAGGCCACCACTAAGGCTAAAGACCTGGTACGCATGGCTGTGGCTATGGCTCGGCTAGCCACACCGCTGCCAACCTTCTACCTACCGCTGACGCCGGTGGCCCTAGTGCTGGGAGGCGGGCTTAGCGGCATGACCGCCGCCTTGGCCATCGCTGACCAGGGCTATGATGTCAACCTGGTGGAAAAAGCCCGGAGCTTGGGCGGCAACTTACGGCAGCTCTATCGGACTTTGAGCGCCCAGGACCTCCAGGCCCTCTTGCATAGCACGATCAGTCGTCTGCGGCAGCACCCACGCATCAAGATCCATCTGAATGCCACCCTCTCAGAGATCAAAGGATTTGTGGGCAATTATGAGGCATTGCTTTCCAATGGGGCAAGCTTTCGGCATGGTGCCATAGTGCTAGCCACCGGCGCCAGCGCCTATCAGCCCAAGGAATACGGTTATGGCCGCCATCAACAAATCATCACTCAATTGGAATTAAGCCAGCGCCTTGAACAGGGCTTGGCGCAAGCGCCCGCTTCCGTGATCATGATCCAATGCGTTGGCTCGCGCGAGGAGCCGCGGAATTATTGTAGCCGGGTGTGCTGTTCTTTAGCAGTCCAAAATGCCATCCGCCTAAAAGAGTTATACCCCAACTGTAAAGTGCATGTGCTTTATCGCGATATACGCACCTACGGCATGCGTGAGCCTTATTACACGCTAGCTCGCGACAAGGGTGTGCTATTCACCCGCTTCGCGCTGCCGGAACGCCCGGAAATAGTCTGGCAGAAGTCAAACCAACAACCTATACTGATGCTGCCGGATCCTCTTCTGGGGATGAAAATTAAATGGACCGCCGACTTAGTGGTGCTTAGCACTGGCATGATCACTAATCTGGAAGCCAATAACGCTCTGGCTAAGCAACTTAAAGTGCCCTTGAATGAGGATGGCTTTTTTCTGGAAGCCCATGCCAAGTTGCGCCCGGTAGATTTTGCCACCGAGGGGATCTTTGTGGCTGGCCTGGCTCACGGCCCTAAATCAACAGATGAGTCAATAGTGCAAGCCTTAGCCGCGGCCGGGCGGACCAGCGCGCTGCTCGCGCGGAAAGAACTGGAGGTTCAAGGCGTCATTGCCGCCGTGGATACGGAACGTTGCTTGGCCTGCGGACTATGCCAAACGGTCTGCGCCTTTGGCGCCATCGCCTTAGAAACTGAATCTATCGGCAAAAACGCGCGCTTGATCGCTAAAATAAATCCGGCGCTTTGCAAGGGTTGTGGCGTCTGCAGCGCCAGTTGCCGCGGCGGGGCGATCACCCTGCATGGCTGCAGCGACGAACAAATTTTAGCGGGGATTACAGCATTATGAATAAGCCTGCTCCAGTTGAGCCCCAGCCATGGCAACCTAAAATACTGGCCTTCCTCTGCACCTGGTGCTCCTATGCCGGAGCCGACCTAGCCGGCGTTAGTCGACTGCAGTATCCGCCGAACATCCGCATCATTCGTGTGCCCTGCTCAGGCCGGATTAATCCGGCCCATATCCTTAAGGCTTTACAACAAGGGACCGATGGTGTGTTAGTATCTGGCTGCCACCCCGGCGATTGCCATTACCTGACCGGCAATTATTTTGCGCGGCGAAAATTTCGACTATTAAAAGAACTGTTGGATTTCGTTGGGATAGAGGAGGGCCGGGTTCAGTTTTCCTGGGTTTCGGCGGCGGAAGGCGCTAAATTTGCGCAGGTCATAACTGAAATAACCACAAGGATCAGAGCCTTGGGGCCTAACCGGCGACTGGTCAAAAAAAGTTTAATGCCACATCCTGCTGGGTGATAGATGTCTTTAGCCAAGATCATTGATTTGAAAGAGCTGGCGCGCGACTTACTCTCTTCAGGACAAGCCGAAATATTCATCGGCTACCAGGCCGCCAGCTTGCCGCTGGTGGCTGCGCCGTTGATTATTCACGGCGCCGTTACTGGAACGGCCGCGGCCCAAGCCCCGCGCGAGCGCCAGCAGCAGATCGAGCAATTGATCTTTGATGATCGTTGCGAAATGAATCTGACGAATTACCTAGCCAAATTCAAGGGCCATAAGATAGCCATTGTTGTCAAAGGCTGCGATGCGCGCTCGCTAGTGGGCTTGCTCCAGGAAAAACAAGTGGAACGCCAGAATCTAATTATCATTGGCGCGCCCTGTCGTGGCGTCATTGACCAAAGGCGGGCGGCCAAGGCCGCTGGCTGTGGCTGGCCAACGCGGGTTGAGCGCCAGGGCGCCGAGTTGCTAATATACGATCAGGATATCGTTAAGCGCGTGAAACGCGATGAGGTCCTCTACGCGACCTGTTACGAATGCCCGGTACATAATCCAGTTCTAGCCGATTATTTAATAACTAAACCGCTGCCCCAGCCGCAGCTGCCGGAACTATCACCGGAACTGTTAGCGCTGCAACAAGCCTCACCGGAGCAACGTTGGGCTCGCTTTCATCAGGAGATGAGCAAGTGCATTCTCTGCTACGCCTGTCGTAATCTTTGCCCAGCCTGTTACTGTACAACCTGCTTTGCCGATAGCAACAAGCCGCAATGGATCAGCCGCGGCGATGATCCCTCAGATGCGATGCTCTTTCATTTACAACGCTTAATGCATTTAGGCGGACGTTGCACTGGCTGCGGAGCCTGTGTTCGCGGATGCCCAATGGGAGTTGATCTACGCCTTTACAACGACCATCTGCGCAGCCATATCCTTAAGCAATATGGATTTATGGCCGGGGTAGATCCGCAAGCCCAACCGCCTCTGGCTATGTACGCCTTGAATGATGACAATGAGTTTATTCGATGAAGCCCAAGGAAGTTAGAATAATCGCCCAATCCGCCATGGCAGATTTTATCGACGCGCTGATGCAGCAACATCAAGTCATGGCGCCAGTTAGGAATGCAGAGGGCCTATGCGACTTTGCTTGGTTAGAGGCACCGCAACAGGCCGATTTAAATTGCCCTGTCCCCCGCCGGCCGCCCAAACAAGCTTTCTTGCCACGCTGCGAAACACTTTTTTACTATCAGCGCAACCACGCTAACGAAACTATCACAGCGCCGCCACCACCACCGCCCCAGCTGGTTTTGGGCCTGCACCCCTGTGACCTGCAAGCGATCAAAGTTTTAGATAGCGTCTTTTCCGCTAAGCCCTTTCCCGATCAACCCTACCTAACGCGCCGAGCGGCAACAACCCTGATAGGTCGCGGCAGCCTTAACGACGATCCGCTACTGTTTTGCCGCGAGCTAGGCATTGATCCTATGGACAATCGAGATTGTGACGCCTTTTTAACACCGCTAACCGATCCCAAGGCCAACAAGCCTGGCGCCAGCCGCTGGGCTTTGGAAATCATCACTGCTAAAGCCAGTTTGTTAAGCTCGGCCTATCAAAAATTTCCCCTGGCGAGCGCCGAACAACTGGCGGCCTTGACGACGGCCCGACAACATTCGGCCGCGCGGGTGGTAACGCCTTTGGATATGGCGGCCATTCAAGGTGGACTAGAACAAATTTTTAATTCCGACTTCTGGGACCAAATTCACGAGCCCTGCGTGGCTTGTGGGGCCTGCGCCTTCCTCTGCCCCACCTGTCATTGCTTCGATATCCAGGAGGAAACCCATGGTCTTAACGGAGTGCGCGCGCGGGTTTGGGATACCTGTCAATTTGATCAGTTCACTCGCCATGCCTCGGGACATAACCCGCGCTCTTCGCAACGCGAACGCATCCGCCAACGCATCATGCATAAATTCAATTACGGCGTTGCCAAATTTAAGGTGCCCTTCTGCGTTGGCTGTGGGCGCTGTATCGCCGCCTGCCCGGCTCATAACGATCTGCGCCTGATCCTAAAAAAAATTTATGAGCTCACCAACAGATAATCCCTATATCCCTTATTCGGCAACCTTGCAAAGCGTGACGATCGAAAACGAAGCGCGCGATATCAAAACCTTCCGAATCGCCTTTCAGAATCCGGCTGACCGCCAACGCTTTGATTTCCAGGTTGGCCAGTTTGCTGAATTATCGCTATTGGGCTATGGCGAAAGCCCCATCGGGATAGCCTCATCGCCGCTGGATGGCGATTATCTGGAATTCACCGTCAAACGTTATCCCAGCGGCCTGGTAACCAGCGCGCTGCATGATGCCGAGCCGGGGCGAGCAATCGGCCTGCGCGGGCCTTTGGGCAATGGATATCCGTTAGCTAAGATGCAGGGCAAAAACCTTCTGATTATCGCGGGCGGCTTCGCCGTGACCACTCTGCGAGCCACACTGCGTTATCTCTTGCATGCCGATATCCGTTCCTCGCTGAAGGATATCACAGTTATTTATGGCGCCCGTACTCCCGGCGAAATCTGTTATAAAGAGGAATTTTTTGCTTGGGCGCGGCGCGATGACATCACGCTAACCTTAACAGTAGATGCAGCCACGCCAGGATGGCCAGGCCAAGTTGGTTTCGTGCCAACCGCAGTGGCCGCTGCCAAGCCAGGGGCGCAAAACAGCATTTGCCTTATTTGCGGGCCGCCCGCCATGCTGCGCCACACGATCCCTGAGCTTGATAAACTTGGCTTTAATCAGTCGGACATCTATCTCTCGCTCGAGATGCGCATGAAATGCGGGATAGGTAAATGCGGGCGCTGCAATATCGGGCCAAAATATGTATGTGTTGACGGCCCGGTCTTCTCCTTGGCTGAGCTAGCCAGCCTGCCGGCCGAGTATTGATAACGGCCGGCTTAAAATCTAAAGATCACATGGGCAGTTTGAGGGTTTAATTCATAGCTCCTGCCTAGGCCGAATGGGGCTGGGCGAGGGCTGGCTCCTATGATTTGCCGAGCTCTGGTTAGTAGAGTCCAGTCTCCAGTTAGCCCTCTCTTGCAGCGCATAAGAATGCTCTGGGTAATAGCGCAAAAGCTCTATACCCTCGCCGGACTGTACCATGCAAACATCAAGCGCCAGCGCTTCCTGCCATCTTGCTTCGGAAGCGGGAGCCATCACTTATCTTCTATAATGCGAAATATAAAGTGAATAGATTTAGCAAAACAATTCTTCTTCGATAGCCATCTCAACAGCTAAGTGCTTTACGTTGCAGGCATTATCGCCTGGCTAAGCCTAAGATGATATGCAATCAACATCTGGAAAGAGGACATAATAGTCAGACGGCTCGCGCCATAATTAAGCCTCAGCTTAGAATGCCTTGTTTATTTTAACGTCCCCAGGCACAAGGGCCCCATGCTCATGCAAAAGGGCGTAAATATCTTGCAGGGGCAGCTCTTCCGGATCTATGCCGGTTTTAGCGCTTAGCGCAGCCATGGCGCCGGCGGCTTGGCCCATGGCCATACATGGACACTGCACACGTATGGCGCTGTTGGCCTCACGATCGCTGGCTATGCAGCGGCCGGCGACAATGAGGAAACGACTACCAGCTGGCAGCATGGCGCCGCGGGGAATACTGGGCAATAAGTTCCGCCTGAGGGGGCGCAAATTAATGCCCTGACCATCGTTTCGATGCTCGTCGATGGGATAAAAACTATAGCAGAGGGCGTCATCATGGAGCTTGCCAGCTTCATACTCTTGCACCGTCATGGTCTTCTTACCCTTTATGGTGACTGTTTCACGGATGCCGACCTCCGAGCCGATCCAGTCCAAGCGAAAGTTTTCCAATCCAGGCTGCTTACGAAAAAAACGTTGCGCCCGCAAAGCGGCGCGGCGGGCCTCCAATTCAACAGCCGAGCGGCCGGCGCTGCTTGAGGCCTGGGCAGCCCATACATGGTTGGCATTGTTGCCATAGCTGCGGAGAAAACCCTCAGGTCCCTTATCATACCAGGAAATATCGGTCGACTTTTTTTCACCGTCCCTAATAGCTTTGATGGTTGCGGCCTTAAGCGCGGCATAGTCCAAGGCTTGCGCATCGTAACCCGAACAGTGCATTTGTAGGGTAGCCGGTTGCACGGTTGGAGGGTCGACCAGTTTAAGGCCGGCCAGAGCTACAAGATTGGCATCACCGGTAGTGTCGATGAGCACTTTAGCTCTGGTTTGCTGCAAGCCTGATTTTCCGCAGATAGCGAGGGTCCAGCCGGCATTTTCAAAAATGGCAGCGGCGGGCATGGCATGCAACAGCAGCTCCACGTCGGCCGCCAGCACAGCCTCATCACACAGCGCGGCAAAGATGGCTCTATCTATATTTAGGGCCGGTGGAGTATCGTTATTATAAGTAAATTCAGGCGTCGGCACAGGCTGGCCAGTCTCTTGCAAGGTCTTACGGACCAGCTCCCAGCCGATGCCCTTGATGATTTGCTGGCCCCAGGCAAAGAAATGAGCCGGTGTATTTACGCCGCCAACCGTCATAGTGCCGCCGAGCATGCCATTCTTTTCGACAAGCAGCACTCGCGCACCGGCGCGACCAGCCTGAATGGCCGCAATAACTCCAGCCGTTCCTCCGCCAACAACGATCACGTCGTATTGTGGCAACATAAATCCCCCTTGTATACCGGCCCTTGCAAACAGATAGCTTTAAACCTCCGGGTGGCTATCAATTGGTACGCTGTAGCATAAAAGCCAGGTGCTGAATACTAGATTTTAGTGCCAGGGTCTCTCCAAAACAAGCCTAGAGCCAGGCTGCACTGCTATTGACGCGCCCTAGCGTGGCTTTCTTATTTCCCAGAAGATACTAAGGTTATGTTTTCGGCTTAACCGCTATCATGGGATTAGCGGCAGATACGGTAACGGTAGCCGTGGAATTGAGCAACTCCTCTTCTAAAGATTTAATAGTGCCATCAAAGGAATCTTGGCCGCCCACTTGGATTTCTCTTATTTCGGTGGGCAGGCCAATCTTATCGAGAAGGGCGATAAAAGGCTCGGGATCGAGCTCTTCAACGTTAACCATCGTCTGCGGGTCCCAGATGCCTTGAGCCACCAACATGGCCGCTGCCACCGGCGGCACTCCAGCTGTATAGCTGATGCCTTGCGATTCGACTTCCTTATAAGCTTTTTTATGATCGGAGGTCTGATAGATAAAGACCTCCCGGGGCTGGCCGTCTTTGCGGCCCTTTATGAAGTTGCCAATGCAGGTTTTGCCGCTATAGCCGGGCGCGAGCGTCTGCGGATCTGGCAACAGAGCCTTAACCACCTGAAGCGGCACGACCTGCTGGCCATTCGTTAGGGTTACCGGCAAATGCGAAAGCAAGCCCAGAGTGCGCAGCACTGTGAAGACATTGATATAGTGATCGCCAAAACCCATCCAGAAACGAATGCTCTTGGCATCGATATTTTTAAAAAGCGAATGCAATTCGTCATGGCCATTAAGATAAATAGGCTGAGGACCAACCTCGGGAAAATTATAAATACGTTTGATGGCATGGGTAGGATAATCTTGCCATTGCCGATCGTTCCAGGTCCACACCTTGATGAATTCACGAAAATTGATCTCTGGATCAAAGTTAGTGGCGAAATACTTACCATGCCAGCCGACGTTAACATCCATGATATCTATGCTATCGATCTTATCGAAGTAACGCTTCTGCCCTAAGGCACAATAGGCATTGACCACCCCTGGATCAAAGCCTACGCCAAGAATCGCCGTCAATTTCTGGGCCTGACAGCGATCCTTGCGCTTCCATTCGTAATTGGCATACCAAGGCGGGTTTTCGCAAACCTTATCCGGCTCCTCATGGATAGCAGTATCCATGTAGACAGCACCGGTTTGCAGACAAGCTTCCAAAACCGACATATTGACAAAAGCGCTACTGAGGTTAACGACGATTGCTGCCCGCGTCGCCTTAATCAACTGCACTAGGGCAGGGATATCCAAGGCATCTATCTGGCGCGAAATAAGCTGCTTGGACTTATCTTGCAGGTGATCCTTTCGCTCGATGCTCGCTATGATTGCATCGCACTTGGCTTGGGTGCGCGAGGCGATGCAGATATCACCTAGCACATCATTATGCATGGCGGCTTTATGAGCCGCCACATGCGCCACGCCGCCTGCTCCCAAAATCAATATATTTTTTTTCATATCATTTCCTTTCCGCATCGTTATTTTAGCAAGCACTAACAAACAGTTGTTTGGGCGGTCAGCAAAAGGCTTATGGCCAGGCCCCTATTAAGAGAGGCTGGCCAAATAGTCTTGATAGCTAAAACGCCGCGCCGTCTTCAAATTACCATTTAATTTTCTTATCACGATGGCTGGCATGGGCAATCCATTAAACCAGTTCTTTTTTACCATGGTATAACCAGCAGCATCCGCCAAACGAATTACAGCGCCAATCTGCAGGCGTTTTTTTAAACGATATTGTCCGAAGACATCGCCGGCCAAACAGGAACGACCCGCAATAATGATCTTATGCCGACCCGGACCAGGCGAGAGTAGCCCTGGGCTGGTGCGGTAGATTAAATGATCCAACATATGCGCTTCGGTTGAAGCATCAACAATGGCGATATCGATCCGGTTGCGCACAAGATCCAATACCGTAGTCACCAGCTCGGCGCAGCCGCTGATAACTGCTTCGCCAGGTTCCATATAGACTTGCACAGAGAAGGTTTGGCTAAACTCCTTTAAACGGGCGCAAAATTTATCTAGCGGATAACCCGCTTGGGTGAAGGCCAGCCCGCCGCCCAAGCTAACCCATTGCAGTTTTTTCAACAAAAAACCATAACGCTGTCCAATACGGTCGAGGGCTAACGAAAAATTTTCAAAATCATTATTTTCACAATTGAAATGGAACATGGCACCACTGATGGGTAAAGCCGTGCCTTGGAGCTCTCTTATGCCGCTAACACCTAAGCGGGAGTAGGGCCTAGCCGGATCAGCCAAATCAAAATGAGAATAACTGATACCTGGATTGATTCGCAAACCCAGCGGCAAGCCGCGCACGGCGCTTTGATGGGCCTTTAGCTGGGAAATGGAATTAAAGATCACTTTATCGGCAAACTTCCCCACAGCATTTATATCCGCTTTAGAAAAACCTACGCTATAGGCATGGACTTCCTTGCCTAATTTCTCGCGCCCCAGCCGCGCCTCGAATAGGGAGCTGCTGGTGCTGCCATCCATATATTTACGTATGAGCGGAAAAACGCTCCAGCTGGCAAAACATTTCAGAGCCAACAGGAACTTGGCGCCGGAACGCGCGCGGACCCGCTGGATGATCTGCAGATTTTTTAGCAAGAGGCTTTCATCAATCAGATAATAGGGCGTAGCTGGTAAAGACATGTTAAAATACCCTCTAGAAAAAATTATAATCCCGTTTGCATATAATCTCTTAAACTCTTTCTGTCAAGGGCGAGCGTTAATTTAATGCGTGATATTGACATGGGCGCAGGCTAGCGTTACTGTTTATGCGTCGCAATCAGGTGGCGATGTAGCTCAGCTGGTAGAGCGGAGGACTCATAAGCCTTAGGTCCGGGGTTCGACTCCCCGCGTCGCCACCCATATTTTTAAGCATTCAAATAATGGAGAAAAACTTTGGCCACCAATCCATCAGCTCAGTCCAAAAACATCATGCATCCGCTTGTCAACACCCTGGTGCAGCTACAAGAATTGATTCTGGCGCGTTCGGAACAGGACATCTCGATGTCCGGCAAACATCATGCACAACTAGACAACTCCATCCAAATGTTACTGAACTCCATCCCCGATGAAACCCGCGCGCTTTTTCAAAGGATAGAAAAGAAAGATGCCCTGGCCATAGTGCCGATATCGGATAATATCTGCTCGGGTTGCGGACTGATCCTGCCGGTTAGCCTGGTGCACGCAGTGCGCGCCGGCGAAAAATTATATCAATGCACCAACTGCGCCCGCATTCTTTATTATCCAGAAGTGCGTTCCCGCCGCATTAGCCGTAAAATCCCTGGCCGCTCGGAACCGCGCCGCGTGGGCATCGCTCGTTTTTCATCGTTATCTTTAATGATCCCTCGTTTGCAATCCAACGAGCGTGATCAAGTGATTGAGGAAATGGCGATGAAAATGGAGGTTGAGGGCTTCGTGGATAGTGGGCTTAAGTTGATCGATAAAGCGCTGGAACGCGAAGCCATCATGAGCACAGCCATGGAACACGGCGTGGCCTTCCCGCACGTCCGCGGCGTCGAGGGGGGCGGCTTGACCCTGGCGCTGGGCATCAATAGCAAGGGTATCAAGTTCAACCCTATGGAACGCTCCTTGACCTATATCGTTTTCTTTATTGTGATTCCTACCGCCGCCAGCGTTTTCTATCTGCGTTTGCTTTCAGGATTAGCCCAAAGTTTCCTTAAAAAAGAAGCCCGCGATAAGCTGTTGACGGCGCAAACTTCGGAAGAGCTCTGGCAGGTCCTGATTAAGGCTACGCGCAATACCATCAAATGATATTTTGACCAGCAGGCCAGGTGGCCCGAGCTTACTCATAATATAGGCTGATGTTATATTCTCGCGAGGCCTCATCAATACGAACCTTTAAAATCGCTAGCTGGCCCTCCAGGACATCTACTTCGTTATTGGCAAAGCGGCAATTGCTTGAGCATTTCTGATATAGCGCCACGCGATACAGGCCGGGATTGCAATCATAAGCTTCATATTCATGATCGCCAACGTCATTGGTGTAATAACCGCCAAGATAAACATGAAGTACGTCCCGGGAATGATTATCCACTATGATGCTGCCTTGCCGCGCCGGCGGAGAATGTGTGAACTCATGATCTTCGCAGCCGCTTAACAGCCCAGCTGCGCCGAGCAATAGCGCAGCCGCCAATAAGCCCAGAGGCCGTTTCAGTATTTGCATATTGGGTTCTCACTGAACATTGCTGCAACCTGTCCCTTTGTGATAGGCCCCGAAGGCTCTCCTGCATTAGGCTAGCCGTTTGACAAGGGAATGTCCACCCTTTATTGGGAGACCCTCGGAGCTTTCTCTAGGCCGACCATGGCTTGGATAGCAGAACCTTCTAGAGGATAGTTGAAAATACCGACGGAACTGTTATGATGCTATCCAAAAATTAAAGTTATGATCAAAACTGGCATAGGCTTTGATACGCATCGTTTGGTTCCGGGCCGCGAGCTCATTCTGGGCGGAGTGCGTTTCGACTATCCCTTGGGTCTGGCTGGGCATTCCGATGCGGATGTTTTAGCGCACGCCATCGCCGACGCCTTGCTGGGCGCCGTGGCCGCTGGCGATCTAGGCACGCATTTCCCTGACTCAGACGCTCAGTGGAAAAACGCTAACAGCCTAAAGCTGCTAGAGCTTGTCCGGCAGCGTTTGGCGGAGCAGCAAGCACGGATCCTGCATGTCGATGCCACGCTGTTGGCAGAGCAGCCCCGCCTGGCGCCACAACGCCAGGCCATATGCGACAATATTGCCAAGGCTCTGCAAGTGGGAATCAACTGTGTTTCGGTGAAAGCCTCAACCCTGGAAGGACTGGGCGCGCTAGGGCGCCTGGAAGGCATCGCCGCAATGGCCGTAGCCACCGTCGATCAAAATTGATCAAGCTCTACCGAATAGCTCAAGATGCCAGACAAGCAAAAAAATAGCGGCTGGTTTAGGGCCGCTGGCTAAGGATAATTATGCCCTGCATGATCTTTAATACGCTAACACGGCAGATCGAGCCGCTGGAACCCTTGCAGACCGGACATGTTCGCATATATGCCTGCGGGCCCACCGTTTATGATTACGCCCACATCGGTAATTTCCGCGCTTATATTTTCGAGGATCTACTGCGCCGCCATTTGGAATACCGTGGCTTCAAGGTTACCTTGGTTATGAACCTGACCGATGTTGATGACAAAACCATCGCGGGATCGCGGCGCGCCGGCCTGGCTTTGGATCAATACACGCACCAGTTCAAAGAATCGTTTTTTGCCGATATCCAAACCTTAAATATCAAGCCAGCCGACGTCTATCCAGCGGCAACTGAACATATTCCTGCCATGATCGCCTTGATCACAACCTTGATGAAAGCCGGCTTCGCCTATCAATCCGAGGACGGTTCAGTTTATTTTAATATCGCTAAATTTTCTGCCTATGGCCAGTTGGCCCGGCTTGACCTAGGAGGCTTACAACCAGGCGCCCGCGTGGCCGGCGATGAATATCAAAAGGATCATGTTGCAGATTTCGCTCTTTGGAAGGCCTGGACCGAGCCGGACGGGGAGGTGGCTTGGGAAGCTCCCTGGGGCCGTGGCCGGCCAGGCTGGCATATCGAATGCTCAGCCATGAGCATGCAATATCTGGGAGCGAGCTTTGATCTACATACTGGCGGCATAGATAATATCTTCCCCCATCATGAAAATGAAATAGCCCAAAGCCAAGCAGCCACCGGCAAACCCTTTGTTAAATATTGGATGCATTGCGCTCACCTGGTAGTAGAAGGCCGCAAAATGTCTAAATCGCTAGGTAATTTTTATACCCTGCGAGATATCCTGCAGCGTGGATATTCGGGCCGCGAAATCCGCTATCTGCTCTTAAGCGGACAATACCGGCAAACTTTAAATTTCTCTTTCGACGCCCTGGACGCCGCCCGCGCCGCCCTGCGGCGGCTGGATGAATTTCAGGACCGCTTGAGCCTGATTGCCGCTGCTCCCCAGGCTGCCGCCAGCCCAGTGGATTGGATTGAAAAACGCCGCCAAAATTTTGAACAAGCCCTCGATGATGATCTCAACATGCCAGTGGCTTTAGCCGCCCTGTTCGACCTCGTCCATGAAGCCAATAAACGCATCGACGCCAATAAGGTATCCGCCAACGAAGCGGCCTGCGCCTGGCAGACCCTGCTGGCGCTGGATGATACGCTGGGATTCTTGCGCAAGGACTCAGCCAGGCCAAATGCCGAAATAACCAGTTTAGCCAAGAAACGCCAAACGGCGCGGCGGGAGCGCAACTGGGCCGAAGCTGATCGCTTGCGAAAACTCATTGAAGAGCGTGGCTGGATGGTTCAAGATGTAGCGAAAGGATTTCAACTGAAGCCGAGGCCAGCTAACCCATGACCAGACGCGGAAAATTTATCACCCTGGAAGGGCCCGAAGGCAGCGGCAAATCAACCCACGCCAAGGCCTTGCTGGAGCGCCTGCGCGCCGCTGGCTATCCGGTGATAGCGGCGCGCGATCCAGGCGGAACCAACCTAGGCGAAGCTATCCGTAGCCTGCTGCAGCAAGAGCTTGGCGACGCCACTCTGGCAACGGAAGCCGAACTCTTTCTGTTCATGGCCAGCCGCGCCCAATTGGTTCATCAAGTTATCCTGCCAGCTTTAAGCAAGGGCACCCATGTGATTGCCGACCGCTTCGCCGATTCCACCTGCGCCTATCAAGGCTATGGACGCGGATTCGATCTCGACCGAATTTTGATGATCAATGACCTGGCCACACAAGGTTTGCAGCCGGATTTAACTCTTTTACTGGATATCCCCGTTGCCCTGGGTTTCGAACGGGTGCGCGAGCGCAGCTGCAGCAGCGGCGCGCTGCCGGACCGCATAGAATGCGAAACCTTGGCCTTCCATGAAAAGGTGCGCTGCGGCTATCTGGACTTAGCGCGCCGCTGGCCCGAGCGGATCCAGCGGATAGATACAACAGCTCCGGCCGAGGAAGTGCAAGAGAGCATATGGAGGATTGCGCGGCATGCCGTTGAAGCTTAAGCTGGAAACCACTCTAGACGCGATTCGCCAAAGCCTGGCTGCTGATCGCCTAGCGCATGCCTATCTGCTGGTCGGCGATCCACGCGCCAGCGCCGGCCAGTTTGCTGAAGCCATATTGACCTTGCTCTATTGTTCAGCCGCCAGCCAACGGCCTTGCGGAATCTGTAAGAGCTGCCGCCGCATAGCCCAACACTCTCATCCAGATATGCTCTGGATAGAGCCTCAGCAAAGATCACGCAGCATTCAGAAGGAACAGATTCAACAGGTTCAGCAGCATATTTCGCAGACTTCCTTAGAAGGCGGCTGGAAAACCGTGGTCTTGGTACATGCTGAACGCCTATCCGATATCGCCGCCAACAAACTGCTTAAGACCATCGAAGAGCCACCGCCGCGCTGCCTCTTTCTGCTGCTGAGTGGCAATCCCGAATTTTTGCTCCCCACAATCACTTCGCGCTGCCAACGCATAGCGCTGCTCGGCGAGAGCTGGGCCCAAGATGACCCCGATAAAGCCGCCGTGGAACAAATCATGACCAGCCACCCGGCGCCTGGCATAATGGCTGGTGTGGTCCGCGCTAAGCTGCTCCAAGATCTTTTAAAAACCATCAAGACGCAAGTCGAGGCAGATGAGCACAGTAAATCAAAAACTGAGATTTTGGATAAGCTGGGCAAAACCGCCGCCAGCGAACAACCGCAACAATCCGGCTATGATCCCTCCATCCTCAAGGAAATGCAAGATGCCATCCAAGCGCGGATTGAGGGGAAATACCGCGAACGGCGCGACGCCGTTTTAAGCTGGTTATTGTTTTGGCAACGCGACCTGCTTTGCTGCATCTGTGGCCAGGAACTAGCTACACTATATTTCCAAAAAGAATCCGCGCAGATCCACAAACAGGCGGCCAGGTTGACTTATCGCCAGGCGCTGAATAATATCCGCATAGTGCAGGAAATGAAAGACCTTCTGGAACAAGCTTTACCTGAAGCCGTGGTGCTGGAACGCGGCATGATTGCATTAAACCCCAGCCGCGCGGAGCAATCTGTACCGGAGTAAGCTATGTTACGCTTAGCCTATGTGAATTGCGGCGACACCCATCCACTGCAATGCTCAGTGCCGCCCGATTTGGCGATCAATGAAAAGGATGCCTGTGTTATCGAAGTAGAAAAAAATATTGAGTTTGGATATATCACCAACCTGCTCGAACAGGATGCCAATGCTGAAGATGCCTTAAAAAAAATGCCTATCGTTCTGCGGCGAGCCACTTTACAAGATCAATCCCGCGCTAGCGAAAATACCCTATTTGCTAAAACAGCCCTACGCCTATGCCAGAATAAAATCGACCAATACCACTTGCCGATGCGTCTATTACGAGTACGCTATTCCTTTGATCGTGCGCGTTTATTGCTTACCTTCACAGCCACAGACCGGGTGGATTATCGCCAGCTGATCCAGGATTTAGCCGCGGAAACGCGCGCACGGGTGGAAATGCGCCAGATTGGCGTTCGCGACGCCGCCGGGATCATTGGAGGTCTGGCTCCCTGTGGCAGACCTCTTTGCTGCAGCGTTTGGGTTGAAGATTTCGATAATATCCATATCCGCATGGCCAAAGCCCAGGGCTTATCCCTAAACCCAGCCAACCTCAACGGCATGTGTGATCGCTTAAAGTGCTGTCTGCGTTTTGAAAATAACTGCTATCGTGATTTAGGCCGCCATCTGCCACGTAAGGGCGACCGAGTAAAAAGTCCGGCAGGCCAAGGCCAGGTGTTGGAAACGCACATCTTAGCGCAGCGTATCAAGATAAGTTTGGATGATCAGCGCATTCTTGAATTCGATGCTCAGGACGTGATTAAGCTTGGCAACGCACGAATAAACGGGAATAATACGCCGGAATGAAAACCATTTTATTATTAAATGGACCCAGCCTGGGGCGCTTGGGATCCAGAGAACCTCAGCTTTATGGCCAAGAAACTTTGGCCAGCATTGTGCGGCGACTAAAAAAACGCGCCGCCGAGCAGGCAGCCCGCCTGGATGCATTCCAAAGCGATGAAGAAGGCGTACTGGTTTCGCAGATCATTGGCAGCGTTGGCATCTACGATGGAATCCTTTTAAATCCCGGAGCCTATACCCATACCAGTGTAGCTCTACGCGATGCTATCCAAGCCGTACCGGTCCCATGCGTGGAAATTCATTTATCCAACACAGCTGCCCGCGAAAGCTTCCGACAAGTTAGTCTGACAGCGGCGGCCTGTCGAGGACAGATTATGGGGTTTGGCGCGCTGAGTTATCAGCTGGGACTTAGCGCATTATTGGAATTGCTCTCAGCGGCTCCGATCAGGAAACAAGTCAAGAGGTAGAAATATGAATCTCGATGATATTAAAGAAATTATAGATTTGATGACACGACATGGGCTAACCGAATTTGAAAAGGAAGAGAAGGGTGTGCGCATCGTGCTAAAAATGAAAGGTGCCCCAGAGCTGGCGCCGCTAAGCGCAGTCGTCGCTGCGGCGCCGCCGCCGGCCGCGCCGGCAGCAGCCCTGGACGACTCGCGTTTCGTCTTCGTCAAAGCGCCCTTTGTAGGAACCTTTTATCGCGCCTCGGCCCCCGACGCGGAGCCCTACGTGCAGGTGGGCCAGGAAGTCAATGCCGAATCGGTCTTATGCATAGTCGAAGCCATGAAGGTGATGAACGAGATCAAGGCGGAAACGCGGGGCGTTATCCGCGAGATCATGGTGGAGAATGCCACGGCAGTACAATTTGGCCAGCCCTTGTTTAAAATTGAAAAAATCTAAAAACGCCGCTTCAATAAGCGTAACTTGATCTTATGTTTAAGCGTATATTAATTGCTAATCGAGGTGAGATCGCCTTGCGCATCATCCGCGCTTGCCGCGATATGGGTG
>CAYUHK010000001.1:213862-217874 GCA_964444425.1 uncultured Verrucomicrobiota bacterium | reverse complement strand
CGGAGGATTAAACTGTGGCTGCTAAACAGGATTATTATAGCGTTTTAGGAGTTGCCCGCGGCGCGCCCTTGGAAGATATTAAAAAGGCGTATCGAAAGCTGGCCCTTAAATATCACCCAGATCGTAATGCAGGAAACAAAGAATCTGAAGAAAAGTTTAAGGGACTATCGGAAGCTTATGAGGTGCTTAACGATCCCCAGAAGCGCCAAATTTATGACCAATATGGCCATGCGGGTCTGCGATCGGCTTTTGGGCCGGGCGGATTCGATTTTGCTCGCGATTTCACCCATTTATCGGACCTGCAGGATTTATTCGGTGAATTATTCAGCGGCGGTTCGGGTAGTATTTTTGATGATCTTTTTAGACGCGGCAGCGGCCGCCGCGCTCCTGGCTCTCGCGCGGCGCGCGGAGCTGACCTACGCTTCGATTTGGAGATAGATTTTGAAGAATCGGTGTTTGGTGTCGAACGAGAGATAACCTTACCAACTTCTGAAGCCTGTTCAGCCTGTGCCGGTACAGGCAATGCGCCTGGCCATAAGAAAGAAACCTGCCGGCATTGTGGTGGCCGTGGCGTGATAGTAACTTCGAGTGGTTTTTTTAGGGTGCAACAGGACTGTCCCTCTTGCGGCGGCCGCGGCGAAATCGTGACCCATCCGTGTCGCCAGTGTGGGGGGGCTGGCTTGGTGAAGACACGCAAGCGCTTGACCTTAAAAATTCCAGCGGGCGTGGATACCGGCTCGCGGCTGCGCCTGGCTGGCAAAGGAGAAAGTGGCGTCAACGGCGCTGAGGCTGGCGACCTATACGTTGTATTACATGTGCATCCTCACCATATGTTTCAGCGCGAGGGTAATGATTTGTTCTGTGAAGTGCCGATATCCCTAGAAGTTGCCGCGCTCGGTGGTGATATTTCCGTGCCTACTCTTGAGGGCTGGGCCAAGCTCCGAATCGCTGCCGGCACTGAAAGCGGCAAGCTGTTTCGTCTGCGCGGTAAAGGAGTGCCCGATTCAGCCGGCTATGGCCCAGGCGATCTGCATATTCGTGTGGTTCAGGAGGTGCCCAAGAGCTTATCTGGTCAGCAGAAGAAAAAACTGAACGATTTCCTGGAAAGCTGTGGCCTAAATAATTATCCCAAGTTGGCGCAATTCCAGAAAAAAGCAGCTGAATTTTTTGAGCGGCGTCAATCTTCAAGATGATAGGAAAAGCAGAAGTGTCGCGCTGTTTTATTGACCCGGGCCAATGGGACCAACCGGAAATAGCCCTGGCTCCGGAAGAATCACACCACCTGGCACGAGTACTCCGTATACGGCCGGGCGATGCGGTCATGCTCGTGGACGGGCAGGGACATCAAGCGCGGGCTGAGGTTATTACCGTACGATCTGCCAGTGTCCGAGTGCGTATCAATGCTAACGCTCGCAGCTATACGCCGCCGCCCGCCGTGCCTATTACCTTAATTCAAGCTCTGCCCAAGCATGCTTTGATGGATTGGATTATTCAGAAGGCCACCGAGTTAGGCGTGCGGGCGATCTGGCCCGTTATCACTGAGCGAGTGGTTACTCAAATTAAGGGTCGTGTGGCTGAAGATCGTTGCCAGCGCTGGCGTAAAATTGCGCGAGAGGCAATCAAGCAAAGTGGTATCCTTTGGCAACCTAGTATTCAGCCAGTAAGGCCCATATCCGAGATCCTGCCGCTTTTGCCGGAATTTTCTCTTAAGTTAGTAGCCTCTTTACACCCCAGTGCAGTTCCCTTCAGCATGCTCCTTAAAAACCTGCCCTGCCAGACAGGTCTACGCCCGGCGCTGATCATTGGGCCGGAAGGCGATCTTAGCGATGAGGAAACTGCGGCTTTACATAAAGCAGGCGGATTGTTGGTTCGATTTGGTCAGACTATCTTACGGGTAGAAACAGCTGCGCTTTATGGACTTAGCGTGCTGAAAAATAGGTTTGATGAAACAGATCCAGCGCCTGGCCTAGGGGATTAACCCCCGCGAGAAGGGTGTAAAAAACTGTTGTGCTGGCGCCGTCAATTGCTGAAAAGCATTAGAATGGCGAATCGTATCCAAACGTTGATCTTTGCGGGCAGCATCTTTGAGCGGCTCGCCGCCGATCGTTATTGCTTGCCGCAATGATTGTAGTGCAGAGTCATGTTGGCCAGCAGCAACCTGTACGCAGGCTAGCTCCAGCCAAATGCGCGGATCGGCAGGTTCGCTTTGGAGATAGCGTTGAAATGCCTTTATCATTAACGCTAATTGCGGCGGCGTATTAGCCGAGAGCTCGGCCACTTTCAAGTAAGCTTGCGGTGGGATATTGGTATTGTTAAGTATTTGCTGCGCCAGATCCTGAAAGGGCTGTTCTTTGCCTGCCCTTCGATAGAGAGCTGCTAATTCGAACACCGTCTCTAAGGTGCCGCCGCCTTGGGTTAGGCTGCTTTGTAGCTCAAACATGCGAGTATTCATTCTTTCCAAATCTTTGATTTGGCTAATAAAACCCTGAATTTTATCGTTATTGGGATCTACTAGCAGGTTCTTTTCCATGGTTTGTAGCGCTTCAGGAAATTTACCGAACTGAAGATACAGATCTGCTAATCTAAAATTCGCCTCTGGGCTGGCAGGAAACAGGTCTACGGCTTGCCGGAATGCTGTTTCGGCTTCATTGAACATCCGGCGGTATGTGTAGATACCTGCAATGGCACAGCGCAATTTGGAAAAAGTTTTGCGGGCCACATTATCATTTAAAAACAAGGGATTACGCATCAGGCGATTGGCGTACCAGCTCCAAAATTCCATGTCGTCTTTTACCATGGTTTCAGTGAGCCTATCCAAGGGTTTTTGGTTGATTTTCATGATCAATCCATGCGGCTCCAGATAAGGGTACATCCAGGCAATCACATAGCTTTCTTCAACATAAAAATCATGCTTGTGTTTGTTGGTTTCAAAAATCATTTTGCAGATAATGCCGTTGATTTCCATTACACCCTGCACGCCTTGCACGCTCACTCGGCCGCTTTTATCAACGTTGACGGCGGCGCTGGGAGGCATGTTGCCGGCGCGCACCTCGTTGATATAAGATTGAAACGCCTGATTAGAATCCAGAGCCGACGGCAACCAGATGCGATCGCCATATAGGTCGCGCATGACGTTCATGTAGGTGTTATCGGCTAACGCGTTTTGGGTGATAAGGTATATATCCGAGCGCACCTTGGGACAAAAAATCATGTAGGTGGGCACAAAGCGCCCCGGGTCGGTGCCGCCAAAAAAGATGGCATTGGTTGTCATGGCCGGCGGAAATTTTGTATTGGGAGGTAGGGGTTCGCCCGGTTGGAGCTCCTCCATGATGGCCTGGATACCGCGCAGCTGGTAATTACCAAATTGCCAACCAAAATCATGGCCGCGCATATTGCTGGTGCCACTTTTTTCAATCAACGTCTGATCATGTTGGTCTTGCCATATCAAGGCCAGAGGGCTGAGGAGCGTCGCCGCAATGCCCAGATAAAGCAGAGGCTTGCATCTTGGAAGCTGCCCAAGAAAAATCAATCCCAGCAGGAAGCCATAGCCAACCCAAACGGCATAAAAGGCTGTGGATTGAACAAACTGTACCTCGGCAATAAACAATGATTGTAAATCATGCGATGGATTGAGCAGGATCATCATGCCAGGACCGGTAAGGGCAAAGGCAAGAATCAAGCCTAGTAGCCAAGCCCAATTCTGGCGCCATATACGGCGAAAATAGAAAATCGGCACTAGTGCCAACAAGGGCATGGGAAAAGGAAACTGATCCTCTAATTCATTAAAAAATTCGAAGATCTGTTTAAAAAATTCGGTTGGTTTAAGAGCTGGCGTCAGGGCTTGATACTGGCCACGAGTAACGGCATGTTTGAAGCCTTCCATGGTCCGCGGATAACCCCAGTTCATAGGCGGGTTAGTATCCGAAGCAATCGGCATGTAAATAAAAAAGCAAAGCCCTAATCCGGCATATAGCGTCATCAGTAAAACTCGCCGCCATTCCGTGAAGAATTG
>CAYUHK010000001.1:194026-213852 GCA_964444425.1 uncultured Verrucomicrobiota bacterium | reverse complement strand
AAATACCAAAGGGCGCCAATAGCAGCAGCGTGGCGCCAGCCAGGCGTAGTTCTTTATGTGGCAACGGTGCCCCAGAAGACCATTCTGGCTCCAGGGTTTTATAAAAGACCACCGCAGCTAACAAAAACAGGCCGGCGCATAAGCAGTCTCGAAATAAAGCCCGATCGGTTTTAAAAAACACCAACATCAAGGCTGGCAAGATGAGGACGATCGGTTGACAGTTAGTGAAAGTGATTCCAGCCAAAAAAGCCATCCAATAAAGCAAGGCGTCTTGCTTGGAGCGATGCATCCAGACATAGAGCAAAGTCAGGATCAACATATGTAAAAATGTGTTTAGGGTATAAACCTCGGCGATGGTGCATTGTGACCAGAAGAAGGGACAAAAGGCAAAAACCAGGCCCGCGCCGACGCCGCTAGCCCAACTAATAATCATCTCTATGCGAATGGCAGGGCCTTCATCTGGCTGGCGTCGCAGAGAGCGCAGCAGGGTAATACCAGAGCGGCAAACAAGCAATGCAACTAATCCGCTAGTTAGGGCACCAAAAAAAGCGGACATGAAGTTAACGCCCCAAGCTGGATTGAGCAGGCCCATGTAACGCTTGAAGCGAAACAGCCACTGAAAAGCCCAAGCCAGAATAGTCCATAAGGGATATCCAGGTGGATGAGGCACCCCCAAAGAATGGGCGGCGGTGATCAATTCTCCAGAGTCTTCCAGGGTTACCGTAGGCGCCAAGGTATAGGTATATACCGCTAAGGCTACGAGGAAAGTTGTAAGCAAGGCCAGCCAGTCGTTGATTTTAAAAAACGGCTCATACGCCAGCGCGGATTTAAGCGTCTTTGCTGGAGCTAGCCTAGCAGATTTGGCTGAGCGGTCTTCTGAATTCTGTTTAGCCATGAATAATCGCCGATTAAAAAGGCATAAGCATAAAACTATAATTGGTCATAACATGGTAGGCTAGATACGCTGCCATGGCATAAAATTTTACCGTGTTCAAGGCGGAGCTTTTTATAATACAGCCGATAGGGCCTTCTTGGCTCTGGCAGTTGTCAGGGCCAAGAACCATTTTATGATTTTTTGTGCATTTTACGATGCCGATTGCAATAGTTAGGTCGGAAGCAATCGCATAGGGGATAATATGAACATTTTACAAAACGAGGTCAAGGACTGGATGACCGTCAAGATCATTTGAACAATCGTTATAGGAATATTTCTAGAAATGCTGCGAGATATCCAGATCAGCCTTGGCGAGCAGGCGGCATTTTGGGAACTCAGAATTTCAAGGGAATTCAGAGCACAATGACCCATAAGGCAAGCAGTCCAAACAAAGCCAAGTTGATCATCAAAGGGATATCGGTCAATAAAATATATTCCGGCTGATCGCCTTGGGCATGGCGATAAACTAGGTCTAGATAACGGAATAACCCAAATACTACAAACGGGATGGTTAAGCTTAAGAGATTGGTTTGGAATTTCATAACTGTTTCGGGCCATTGCGTATAGATGGCATAGGTTACAATTATCGCGCCGGCAATAATGGCTATCAGTTGATCTAGCAAGCGCTCGCTGCTGGTGATCAGGCTAGGGCGAAATTCCGAAGACAGGGCTTCCATGGATAAGCGCTTCTCATGGCGCCGTTTACAGAGAGCTAGGAACAAGGCTAAAAGGAAGGCGCAGATTAAAAGCCAAGGAGAAATAAAGACCTTCACAGCGACTGCCCCAGCAAGGGCACGCAGCACAAAACCAATAGCAATCACAAATACGTCCACTAGGGCCAAATGTTTCAGCCAGCGGGTATAGGCCAGTTGCAAGAGGACGTAAGCTGTTAACACTAGGCCGAGTCGGCTCGAAAATATCCAGCCACCGGATAACCCAGAGGTCAGCAATAAGGCCATTAAGCTCCAAGCTAAAGGTGGCGATATTTGGCCGGCTGCAATAGGCCGCTTAGCCTTTGTCGGGTGAGCGCGATCACGGCTAATATCTTCAAGATCGTTGAAGACATAAATGCCGCTAGCGGTGATGGTAAACAGCAAAAATGCTATACTGGCCAGCCAGAAGGCCGTTAGCGGCATATCTTGTTGTTTGTCGCCCAGTGCGAAGAAAAAGGCGCCGAAAATAATTAGATTTTTAGTCCATTGCCGTGGACGAAGCTCTCGTAAAATATTCATCCAGCTGGCCGGAGCGTTGAAAACCTGTTGGGATAAAGAAGATCTACTCATAAGGCCATAGAGGGAAAATTTATTGGGAAATCAAATTGCTGCGCTCGGGCCGGCGCCGTAAGCGTAAGCGCAGCACGATGCCCAAAGCTTCTCGAATGATGGTTGAATTCATTTTAGAGTTGCCGGAGCGCCGATCTTCAAAAATTATTGGTGTTTCAACAATACGAAATCCCAAACGCCATGCTGTATGAGTCATTTCAATCTGGAAAGAATAGCCATTGGATTTGATCCGCTTTAGATCTATGGCTTCCAGCACCTCGCGGCGAAAACATTTATAGCCTCCGGTTGGGTCGGTAAATGGCATACCAGTGATGATGCGCACGTAAAGGCTGGCTGTTTTGCTTAATATCAAACGGCTTAATGGCCAATTGATAATACGAATGCCATTGAGGTAACGAGAGCCTAAAACCAAATCAGCTTTGCTGATGGTCTTCAAGAACTTGGGGATTTCTGCTGGATTGTGTGAAAAATCGGCATCCATCTCAAAAATAAATTTATAGTGCCGATTCAGGGCCCAACGGAAGCCTGCCAGATAAGCTCGTCCCAAGCCTTGTTTGCTTGGGTTATGTAGGATATGAACTCGCGCATCTTTGTGGCGCAGGGCTTCGATTAAGCTGCCTGTTCCATCAGGCGAAGCATCGTCCACAAAGAGGATTTCCGACTCTGGAGCCGCAGCAAAAATAGCTGAGGTAATGTCTTGAACATTTTCAGCTTCGTTATAAGTGGGAACGATAATCAGAACATCCAGCATGCCTCCAAGATAAGCAATCTTAGGGCCATTGGCAAGGAGATAGAATCTGGGTTATTAAAGGTGCTTAGCTGGCCTGGTAGCGAGCGTATTTCAGATGCCAGTCAGGATATACTAGCTAGGATTTTAGTGTAATCCAAGCCATAACAATTTTAGAGAGCTCAAGTATTCGATCGTTAAAATAATCAAGCTGCTATTGATTGCATACAGTGCCGCGCCGTTTTAAGACGGCGTTTCTGCTGGAGACTGAGCATCACCGCAAGGCGGCAGACCAGCTAGTTTTTGATAAAGATCCATGCGCGCTAGCACTTGTTTATCAGCTTCTTGCATAAGCTGCTCGGCAATTTCTGGATGAGTCTGTTTCAATACTCGGAAGCGGTTCTCTTGCATTACGGCATCGCTGTACTTCAGAACCGGCGGCTTGCTATCAAGCGTTAGAGGGTTTTTACCCATCTTAGCCAAAAGCGGGTTATAACGGTATAGCGGGAAACGTCCCGACAGGACCGCATTCTTTTCCGCAGTAAGTCCGTGGGTCATATTAATGCCATGAGCAATGCAATGTGAATAGGCAATGATTATGGCTGGGCCGTCATAAGCGTCGGCCTCAACAAAGGCGCGCACCACCTGTGCTGGGTTGGCGCCCATGGCGACTGTGGCCACGTAGATGTTACCGTAGGTCATGCAGATCATGCCCAGATCTTTTTTCATCAGAGGTTTGCCGGCGGCAGCAAAACGAGCTACTGCCCCCATCGGCGTTGCCTTGGATGCTTGCCCGCCGGTGTTAGAATAAACCTCAGTATCGAGCACCAGCACGTTAAGATTTCGGCCGGAAGCCAGCACATGATCCAATCCTCCGTAGCCGATATCATAGGCCCAACCATCGCCGCCGACCGCCCAGATGGATTTATTCACCAAATAGTCTGCCACAGAAATCAGCTGCTTGGCCCAAGCGCTATCGCAGTGAGCTAATTGTTCTTTGAGTTTATCTATGCGCGCGCGCAGCTCTTCGATCTGGCTGGGCGTGGACTGGTCGGCATTTTTGATTTCCTCAAGGAGAGGCCGCAGCTCCGCGCAATTAGCGCAAGCGCATCCTTGGGAGAGCAAGCTCCGTGCGTAATGTTGGAAATTATCAGCTGCCAGTCGCATGCCATAGGCGAACTCAGCATTATCCTCAAAGAGCGAATTAGACCATGCTGGCCCGCGTCCATCCTCTCGAGTTGTATAAGGGGTGGTGGGCAAGTTGCCGCCGTAAATCGAGGAACAGCCAGTAGCATTGCCGATGAGCGCGCGATCGCCAAAGAGCTGAGTCAACAGCTTAATATAAGGAGTCTCGCCGCAGCCGGCGCAAGCGCCCGAAAATTCAAACATGGCGCGGACAAATTGGCTGCCCTTAATGGTTCCTCGATTATAGCGTTGGGGATCCATGTCAGGAATGTTCATGAAGAATACGAAGTTCTCCGCTTCCGGTTTGCGCAAACTGAGCTGGGGCGTCATGTTGATAGCGCGGCGGCCGGTTTCCTGCTTGGTATTGGGGTCGCGCTCGCGGCCCGGGCAATTTTGGACGCAGACGCCGCAGCCGGTGCAGTCTTCAGGGGCCACCTGCACGGTAAACTTCATGCCGGCGTATTCCCGGCCCTTAGCTTCCACAGCTTGAAAAGTCTGCGGCGCAGCGCTCAATTGTTCAGCGCTGTAGACCTTCACACGGATAGCTGCATGGGGGCAGACCAGTGAGCACTGGCCGCACTGAATGCATAGATCAGAGTCCCAGGCGGGGATATCAATGGCAATATTTCGCTTCTCGTATTTAGTAGTGCCGGTTGGCCAAGTTCCGTCAATTGGCATGGCGCTAACTGGCAGTTCATTGCCGCGCTGGCTCATGATTGTAGCTATCACGTTTTTGACGAACTCTGGCGCATCCTCGGCGACGGTGGGCGGTAATTTAATTTTTCCAGCTGGCTTGGTCGGCACCTTAACCTCATGGAGATTGGCCAGCGCTAAATCGACCGCCTTAAAATTCATGGCAACTACGTTTTCGCCTTTGCGGCCATAGGTATTGCGGATGGCTTTCTTCAATGCTGCGATGGCCTGATCCGGGGGCAGCACTCCGGAAATCTGAAAGAAGCAGCTCTGCATAATCGTGTTGATGCGAGAACCTAGGTCGAGTTCTTTGGCCAGCTTGATGGCATCGATCACATAGAATTTAATTTTTTTCTTGATGATTTTGCGCTCGACCTCATCGGGCATATGCGACCAAACTTCTTCGGCTCCATAAGGGCTATTCAGAAGAAAGACGGCGCCCTCACGAGCGTCATCCAGCATGGCATATTTTTCCAAGAACGAGAAATGATGGCAGGCCACAAAATCCGTGCGCATGCAAAGATAAGGGCTTTGAATGGGCGTTGGCCCAAAACGCAGATGCGAAATGGTTATCGCGCCAGCCTTCTTGGAGTCATATTCGAAATAACCCTGGGCGAAATTATCAGTTTCATCGCCTATGATTTTAATGGAGTTTTTATTGGCGCCTACCGTGCCATCAGACCCCAGTCCATAAAATTTGCATTCAACGCGGCCCGGGTGTTGGATCTGGAAGCGTAGGTCCGGTTGCAGGCTGGTATTGCTAACATCGTCTAATATGCCTACGGTAAAATGATTAAGGCCGTTCTGGCCCAGATTGTTGAACACGGCCTTGACCATGGGCGGTGTAAATTCCTTGGAACCTAGTCCGTAACGTCCTCCACGAATCCGTGGAGATCTCAGTTTAGGAGCCCATTTTTCACTCTTGGCCTCGCCAAAAGCAGCGCGCACATCAAGGTAGAGCGGCTCGCCGATGGCGCCAGGCTCTTTGGTGCGATCCAATACAGCAATGGCTTTAACCGATGGCGGCAGCGCAGCGATGAGTGCCTTAGCGTCGAACGGCCTAAACAAGCGGACCTTCAAGACGCCGACTTTTTTGTTGCGGGCGCATAGCTCATTGACTGTTTCATGCACCGTTTCTGCTGCTGAGCCCATGACGATAATAACTTTGGTGGCGTCGGGCGCACCAACATAGTCGAACAGGCGATACTGCCGTCCTGTTAACTTGGCAAATTTGTCCATCTGTTGCTGCACGATTGTGGGTGTGGCCTGATAGTAGGGATTGACGGTTTCGCGGCCCTGGAAATAAACGTCTGGGTTCTGAGATGTGCCGCGGATCATAGGCCGGTCGGGTGATAATCCGCGCTGCCGATGGGCCAACACCAATTCATCATTGATCATTTGTCGAATAACATCTTGGCTAACTTCTTCGATTTTCTGAACTTCATGAGAGGTGCGGAATCCATCGAAGAAATGCACAAAGGGCACGCGCGTGGCCAGTGTGGAGGCATGGGCGATCAAAGCCATATCCATGACTTCCTGGATGCTATTGGAGGCCAAGAGCGCGAAGCCAGTGGAACGGACCGCCATGACATCCGAATGATCTCCGAAGATCGAAAGCGCTTGACAGGCCAAGGATCGTGCTGAAACATGAAAAACCGTACTGGCGAGTTCGCCGGCGATTTTATACATGTTTGGCATCATTAGAAGCAGGCCCTGCGAGGCGGTGAAAGTGCAGGAAAGAGCGCCAGCTGTTAAGGCCCCATGGACAGCGCCACTAGCGCCTCCTTCTGATTGTAGTTCTACTACCTGCGGCACCGTTCCCCAGATATTTTTTTTACCAGCCGCGCTCATTTCATCGGCTAGTTCGCCCATGTTAGAAGAGGGGGTAATCGGGTAAATTGCGCAAATTTCGCTAACTGCGTGAGCAATGGTTGCAGCCGCTGTGTTACCGTCATACATTTCCTTGTTCATAACCATGGTAACTTGTCTCCTTACTTAAATTAGATATAAGAACCGAGCGCCTGGTAGCTACAAATTAAAAACAAAGCAGTCTAGCCTACCAGCAAAAAAAAACAAGATAATTCAGCTGAGAGAGCGTTAATGAATAAGATTGCAGGCCTAAAGGAGCTTGGGATAAGCTTGTTTTTAAAGAGGTGATAGGGCCGGCCCCTTAGGAAAAATCAAGATGAAATCCAAAACAGATCTTGTCGTCGTCAACACCACCTTAGCTTCCAAGGCTGCTGCGCGGCGGCTAGCTGATGCTATCGTTAAAGCTGGTCTGGCGGCTTGCGCACAATATTTCCCAATTCATAGCAACTATCGTTGGAAGGGGCAGTTAACATCATCATCAGAATATCTTCTGCTAGCTAAAACTCGCGCCCGGCACGCTCGCCAATTAATGGCATTCATCAAAAATAACCATCCCTACGAGCTGCCGGAAATCTTAGTTACACCGGTTTTGCTCTCTTTCAGCAAATACCAAGATTGGGTAGCCCAGGCAACGACAGGACGGTCAGGCTAAAGCAATGCTCAGCCCGTCATAGGGCACGGTCATGCCTGCAGGCAGCATCAGCTGAGTCTGTTGATGGTCGGCCTGGTGACCGATATGGGTGATGAAGGATTGCTTTGCTGCAATCTGTTGAAGCACGCTAACGCTTTGCTTAATCGTGAAATGAGTGGGATGATCATCCTGTCGCAACGCATCCAGAATCATGATGTCAATGCCCCGCAAACGCTGGATCAAGCTTGCATCCATGTGATGACAGTCTGGCACATAGGCTAAAGCGCGCCCGGCGGTTTTTAGCAGATAGCCTATGGTCGGAATATCGGCATGATCAACAGGCAGCGGCTCTACCATGATCGCGCCAAGCTGAAAGGGTCCTGTTATGGGGTGGAGTTCAATGCGGGGATAAGCTAATCCTGGTGGGATTGGATTATTCACGTAGGGAAAAATACGAATCAAGTCAGCCAAGGTTGCACTGGAAGCATAAACCGGAATCGCTTGGTTCTGTATGATATTAAACCGGCGGATGTCGTCGAACCCAATGATGTGGTCGGTATGGCTATGAGTGTAAAGCAGAGCGTCTAAGCGGGGCACGCCAAAAGTCAAAACTTGGTCGCGAAAATCTGGCGGCGTATCAATAACGATGTGCTTGCCGGCGGCTTCCAAGTATAAGCTAGCTCGGCGCCGTTTATTACGTTGATCGGCGGAGGTGCAAACCGCGCAGGCACAGCCAATGGCGGGAACGCCGGTGGAAGTGCCGGTGCCAAGAAAGATGATTTTCATTAGAACTTTAAGAAAGCGGCCCTTCCAAACTCCGTGTCGCGACGCTCTGCGCTAGCGCTGTAGGCAGCCAGCTTACCGTTCCACTGGAATGCGCATGTTATAGAATGAGCGATAGATAAAGATCAAGGCAACCAGAAAGAAAAATATGCCCACCGTTGGTTTGATCCAGGTGGCTGGCATGGTCACCGCGATTTCTACGGCCAGCAATCCAAACAAGGTGGTGAATTTGATCACCGGGTTTAGGGCTACCGAAGAGGTGTCTTTGAAGGGGTCGCCAACGGTATCGCCGATTACGCTAGCGGCATGCAGGTCAGTGCCTTTCATTCGCAGATCAACCTCGACGATTTTTTTGGCGTTATCCCAGGCTCCTCCGGCGTTGGCCATAAAAACAGCTTGAAACAAGCCGAAAAATGCAATGGCTATCAGATAGCCAATGAAGAAATATGGATTAAAAAACGCCAAGGCCAAGGCCATACAAAAGATTGCTACAAAGATGTTGATCATGCCTTTTTGAGCATAGAGGGTGCAGATGCGCACAACTTCTTTGCTGTCTTTGATGGAAGCGGCGTGAGCATCGAGTTTGATATGTTCTTTAATATAAACCACGGCGCGATAGGCTCCGGTTACCACAGCTTGAGTGGCTGCGCCGGTAAACCAATAAATCACTGCTCCTCCCATCAGTAAGCCTAGGATGATCGTTGGCTGGACCAGGCTTAATGCGGCAATGACATTTCCGTAAACGTGGTCCAATAAAAGAATTATGCCGAACACCATAGTTGTGGCACCGACCACAGCTGTGCCAATCAGCACTGGTTTAGCCGTAGCCTTGAAGGTATTGCCGGCGCCATCGTTCTTTTCCAAGCAAAGCTTAGCCTTTTCAAAATCTGGTTCAAATCCGAATAGACGCTTGATCTCTTCGCGAATGCTTGGGTGGGATTCGATCCGGCTTAATTCATAGATTGATTGGGCGTTATCAGAAACCGGCCCGAAACTATCCACAGCGATGGTTACTGGGCCCATCCCTAGGAAGCCAAAGGCCACCAAGCCGAACGCAAAGATCGGTGCGGCGAAGCCAAGCTGGGCTGGCATCAGTTTGACTAAATCGGGATGAGCGGAAATTTTATAGCTGACGAACATGAGCCCTATGATCAGCAAGCCTTCCCAGAAGGCCGAGAAATTGCCGGCCACAAAGCCCGAGAGAATATTTAAAGAAGCTCCTCCCTGCTTGGCAGAAGTAACGACCTCTTTAACGTGTCGTGCATTGGTACTGGTAAAGGCTTTGGTGAATTCCGGGATCAATGCGCCAGCCAAAGTGCCACAGCTGATGATGACGGAGAGCACCCACCAGAGGGCGCCGTATTGTGCCGCCGGCAATAGAAGAGCGCTGGCCGCAAAAGTTATCGCAACCGATACCAGCGAGGTGATCCACACCAACTGAGTAAGCGGTTGTTCTGCATCAAAATCGTTGGCTAAGCCATAGCGGGCTGCGGATAGCTTTTCACTGATGAAATACGAAACCAGCGAAGTTAAGATCATAAGAATACGCATGACGAATATCCAAATGATCAATTGGCCGCATAGAATGGGGTTGCCCGCCAAGGCCAAAGCTAGAAAAGCTATTAAGGCTACGCCAGTCACACCATAGGTTTCAAAGCCATCGGCAGTCGGGCCAACGCTATCTCCGGCGTTATCGCCGGTGCAGTCGGCGATGACGCCGGGGTTTTTGGGGTCATCTTCAGGAAGCTTGAAAATGATTTTCATCAGATCCGATCCTATATCAGCGATCTTGGTAAAAATGCCGCCGCAGATGCGCAGCGCGCTGGCGCCCAAAGATTCACCGATGGCAAATCCTATGAAACAGGGGCCGGCTAAATCAGTTGGCAGAAACGCCAAGATACAAATCATAAAAAACAGCTCCACGCTGACCAGCAAAAGCCCAACGCTCATTCCCGATTTCATCGGAATGGCCAGGGCATCCCAGGGCTTGCCGCGCAGGGCTGCAAAGGCGGAGCGAGAATTTGCTTGGGTGTTGATGCGTATACCAAACCAAGCAACACCATAAGACCCCAAAATGCCTAACATTGAAGCCAGCAGGATAACCACGATGTGAAAGGCGCTCTTATGCTGCAATACCCCAAAATAATACAGCATGCATAAGGCTATCAAGAGCCATAAGAGCAGCAGGAATTTGCCCTGTTGGAAAAGATAGGTTTTACAGGTTTCCCAGATGACCTGGGATACATCGCTCATGCTGGTATGCACCGGCCCAGAGCGGGTCTGGACGTATTGAATCAGGCCGAAAATCAAGCCAATCGCACAAACGCCCAAGCCTATATACAGCAATAGTAGACCGCTAACTGATATTCCTAATATGTTAAAGCTGATAGCGCTTAAATCGGGCAAGTTGATATCAGCCTCTCCTGCTAGAGCTGGCCCAGCCGCTCCTATTATCAAGGCTATAAGCATGACCCAGGTTGCCCACTGTCCCATACGTTTCATCATCGGTCTCCTAATTGATGCGCAGTGCACTAGCGCTGGATGTATATAGCTGTAAATGTAGGGCATGCTAGGGCTAAGCGGGCAGCGAGTCAATGGCTTTCATTTATTTTTATCGCTGGAGGCACGCGGCCAGATGAGCGAGCTAAGGACAGAAAGGCTAATAATACTGACAATAAAACCTAAGGCTAGGCCTATCGGGATCGGATAGTAATCGGCCAACAGCATTTTAACTCCAACAAAAATCAGGATTATGGAAAGGCCGTAGTGAAGTTGATGAAACCGGCGCAGCATGCCGGCCAGGGCGAAGTAAAGTGCTCGTAGGCCAAGGATGGCAAAGACGTTTGAGCTGTAAACGATAAATGGGTCGGTGCTAATCGATAAGATCGCAGGAATGGAATCAATGGCAAAGATAATATCGGAGGTTTCCAGCACTAGAAGCACAGCCAGCAATGGAGTAGCTAGCCAGCGTCCATGCTGGCGTACCGCAAAACGATCGCCTTGATATTGTGCGGTTATAGGCATAAAACGCTGCAATATTCTAAGTGCTAGATTTTTTTCTGGATGAATAGCCTGGCCCTTAATCTTGATCATTTTGAGGCCAGCTAAAATCAAGAAGCCACCAAATAGGTAGCTTATGACATGAAAATTTTTAAGCAAAGCAATGCCGGCTACGATGAAGGCGGCCCGCATAATCAGTGCGCCCAGAATGCCCCAAAAAAGCACTTTATGTTGGTAAGCAGCGGGAACACGAAAATAAGAGAAAATCAATAGGAAAACAAAAATGTTATCAACGCTCAGTGAATATTCGATCAAATAGCCGGTCAAAAACTGAAGTGCCAGGTGTGGGCCGCGCCAAACATAAATGCCAATATTGAATGTGAGAGCCAGGGCTATCCAGAATGTTACCCATAGCAAGGCTTCCTTGAGCTGGATCGCATGTTTATTGCGATGAAAAACGCCTAAATCCAGGCTCAGCATCACCAGGATAAAACAATTGAAGATTATCCATAACCAAACTTGGTTGATGCTAGTCACGCATATCTCCTGGTTAACACTGGCTAACAAGTCAGCTAGCATCATAAATATTGCTTTGTCTTCCGGCAATAATATCTGGAAACATTTTTAAGTGCCCGGTGCTTGGCTGGGCAGCGCAAAGAGGCTAGGGCGAGGATATGTTTTTATTCATGTCAGGAATATTGGTCGCCTATCAAAAATCGGGCGCCGAAGCCAGCAGCTGGATTTTTATGAAATGGGTTAGCGTCCGCGGCGCCGGAAAGGCAAGAAGGGATTGTTTTTCTTATTATTGAGTGAGGATAAGGTTGAAGCCATCTTGATCAATACTACATCGCCTTCCTTCAGGCCGGATAGAATTTCCGTCTGTTTGCCATCATTCAGCCCGGTGGTTACCGGTGTGGATATTATTTTACCCTTATTTGATGGGCTGGACTGAAGAACATTTGCGCCGGTTTTATCGATTTGTACGGCTTCAGAAGGCACCAAACATACGTCATGAGCAGAGGCGGTTAAGACTTTAAGATTAGCGGTCATGCCGCTGCGCATAAAAGGAGGTAGCTGCAGCGGTACAACTTCTACCGTATAAGTGGTCACATTATTGACCGTTTTGGCTTCAAAGGAGATTTTGTCTACTTGGCCTGAAATAAGATCTTGGGGGTAGGCATCTAGTGTAAATTCTACCTCTTGACCCTTGGCTATCTGTCCAATATCGGTTTCATCCACTTGCGCTTGTACAATCAATCGATTAGACATGACATATAGAATATCAGAGGCGGTCACCGTTTGACCTGGCTCGATTTTTCGAGCGATGATGTCGCCATCCAGCGGCGCCAATAACGGGGTAGATTTATAGAGCTGTTCCCAATAGGCTAACTCGTTAGAACCCTTGGCTTGAGCGGCATCCAATAAAGCCGCGCGCTCGGTTGAGCTCATCCAGGCTAGCAATTGGCCTTTATGAACAATATCGCCTTCATCCACCAGGGTTTGTTCAACGCGTCCGCCGATAGGCGATTTGATTTCCAATCTGTTTTGCGGCTGGACCGTACCGGTGGTCATAACAATAATTTTTAGATTGCCGCGTTCTAAAACAGCTGGCCGATAGCTAGGCGCTTTTTCCACGCTTGGCGCCAAAAATGACCAACTGGCTATGCCCGCCAGTAGTCCACCAGCGATCAAGCACCAAAACCATTTACTCCGCATCATGGAATCGCTCCTATTCCAACAGTCTGTTCCCAAGCCGCGCGCAGCATACCTGCGTCGCGCTGGCTGACCAGCACTGCTTTTTGTCTATCGATTAGGTCGTTTTCGATAGTGTCCCAGTCTTGGAAGGAAAGCAAGCCATTCTGGTATTGACCGCGCGCTATTTCTGCGCGCATTTCTGCGGCTTGCAGGAAGGCAGCTTGCACTTCCGTTTGCTCCGTTGCGTTTTGCCAATCCGTGTATTTGGCTTCTAAGGTGGCGGCCATGGAATTACCCGTATCAGCCAGGGTTGCTTGGGCGGCACGGCGTAATGCTTGAGCGCCTCGTAGGGCATAATAACTTTGGCCACCGGTAAAGAGCGGGTAGGAAATAGTTGTGCCGATAGACCATTGGTTCCGGTTGGGAATAATGCTTTCATCATCTTGCCGCCCGATCATTCCGGAGAGCGACCAGGTGGGATAAAAATCGCTGGCAGCGATCCGCACCTTTTCGTTGGCTGCTCGAGCTTGTGCGGCCGCAATCTGGTAAACGGGGGTTGTCTTGGCTAGACTAATGAAATCCGGCGGCGCGGGAACCTTATCGATTTCCCAATGCCCAGCAACGCTAATATTGGCCGAATCCAAGCGGCCCATAATAGCCGCTAGCTGCTGCTGAGCGACCTTGATGCCGCGCGCCGCCTGCGAGATCTCAAATAAGGCTTGTCGATGATAGGCTTTGATGCGCAAAAAAGAACCCTTATTTTCACGGCCGGCATCAAAGCGTAATTCAATCATATCAAGATTAAGTTTGCGACGCTCGGCGATGAGCTCAACGAGTTTTAAAAAATCTTGGGCATACAGGGTTTGAATGAAAGCCTGAGTCAGTCCAGAGCTCAAGGTGGCCTTGGTTTGCTTGAGCTTTATTTCGGCAACAGATAGTAGCGCTTGAGATTGGCGCAGCGTAGCTTGATCTTGAAAACCATTGAATAGGTTTTGATCGGCCGAGAGATTGGCCCTATATGCGGTGGCGCTTTGATATCCGGCGTCTAATTGCGTATCAGATTTGCTGGCGCTGGCATTGGCTTGGATTTTCGGCAAAAAATGACCATAAGAAGCCATGACATCGGTTTGAGCCTTTTTAAAGTTTTCATATGCTGCTTGCAGGTCTGGATTGGCGGCGATTAATTCATTTACACAGTCGTTCCAGGTTAGCGCAGGTTGGGCCGGCGGGGCGGCGAATGCCCAGCAGCTGGGCAGCAAACAGAAGCAGAAAAGCAAGCGTTTCATAAACTGATGTAACTTAAAATATGTTGCTGAAAAAGCACAATATCAAATAACGTTTTTTGCTGCCATTTTATTGTTTAATAAAAATCTTGATTGGCTATTAAGAAGCTATTTTGCATGTTGGCGCCCCACGTTCAGCTTTGCTTGGAGGGCTGCATATAATAATGGAGCATACTCGTTTTCATGACAAGAGATCATGAGTGCAGGCGGGTTTGAGGCCTGTTTTTAGATGTGGTAGCAGACGCTCAATTTTTTGATATCTGCTGCTGTCGCCCTTATTTTGACTGCGGAGCTATCGCCTTGATAAGGAAGCCTATCGCAGAAAATCGTAATCATCCTGTCCTTTTTTATAGTCTGGTTTGGCCGCTATAAGCTATTTGTAGGGACCTTGTAAACGGCTGGTGCCATTTTCTTCAACGCCTGCTTAGGTACCTTGACCACGTGGCCAAATGAACGCTTGACTGTTCATGAACCATAAAAAGCGTTCGATCTCTGGCTGATGATCTCAGCAGTCGCTAAATATAATGGAACGCAGAGGCTGATAGTATCAGAGGCGGGTATTTATTTAATGAATGTCGGCCAAGGCGTTTAGTCCAGCGGCCTTTGATCCTGTGGAGTAGCGCTGGTAGTCAATGGTTTTTCGTCCCGCGTTAGCCGAAATCATAATAAAACGATACGAGCGCTTTAATGCGTTGGCTGATGTCGGCCATGACGGCATCTGGCACCGGCTTATTCACCCGCATCATTGCCAGGGATTGATTGATTTTGGCATGATGAGGATTGCGCACGTCTTCTATGTTGATGTTGGCGGCAGCCATAGCGAGGCCGATCTGGCCGAGCACGCCGGGCCGGTCCTCGTAGATCAAGAAGACTGTTGGCCCCCTCGGCTCGAAATAGAGCTTATCGAAGTCGTTGATCCGCGAGAGCATTAGCACGCCTTCGACCACTGTGCCGCGGATGCTGACGCGCCGCAGGCTGTCGGTGCCCAAGGTGCCGATCAAGTCAATCGTCATAGAACTTTCGTATCCCTTGCTCAGGTCAATTTCGCGGTTGATGAGATCTATGCCCATATCCTTTAGGCACTGGCGTGCCATCTTGCAGTTAGCTAAGCGTTCAATTTTATCGCCAAGCGCTGTAACGATTGGGGTCATTAGCCAATCGCTAAAGGGTTCCAGGGATCCGTAGAAACTGGTTTCCAAGCTTTTGAGTTTAGCTTTTGGGCCGACTAGGTGACGGCAAAGCTTGGTGATCGTGTAGGCGAGCCGCCCATAGGCCTTGTCCAGACCTTCGGGTATATCACGGTTAACGATAAAACTGGTGATGCCCTTATCGTCGAGTTCGATCAATTCTTCGGCGGCGCGCCGGGCAGCATTGGTATTGGCTTCCAGGGTGCTGGCACCCAAGTGTGGCAGCATGATATCGGCAATATCAGTCACACTTTTCGGCCCTTCGGCGTCAGCGGGATAGACATCGTTTAGGAAACGCAGTTTTTTTAGTGGCTTGATTTTGCGCAGGGCGGCTTCATCCAGCACGCCGGCCCGGGCGCAGTTGATGAGCGTAGCACCTTCCTTCATTCTGGATAGCAAGCCTTCATTAATCAAGCCGCGAGTTTCGTCGTTCTCGGGGATGTGCAGGGTGATGTAATCTGATTGTTCAAAAAGCTGGGGCAGATCCATCAGCTCCACACGCATGGCATCCGCCTTATCCTGAGAGATCATAGGGTCGTAGCCCAATAGACGAACTTCAAATCCTGCTAGGCGTTTAGCCAGCAACTGGCCGATATTGCCCAGGCCCACAATCCCAATGGTTTTAGCGGTGATTTCGCGACCCATGAATTTTTTCTTTTCCCATTTGCCGGTGCGAGTGGAGGTGTCCGCGGCGATCAAGTGCCGCGCGTCGGCTAGCATTAGAGCGATGACTTCTTCAGCCACGGCGTTGGAATTGGCGCCCGGGGTATTCATGACGTCAATATCCTTTTTGCGGGCATGCTTGATGTCAATCGTGTTGTAACCACTGCCGGCCCGAACAATAGCTTTCAGCTTAGGAAAAGCATCAATGATTTCTGGAGTTATTTGTTCGCTGCGCACGATAAGCGCGTAGGTGTCGGCGTGTTGTTTAGCTTGGTCGGCCAAGGGAGTTGTATCGTCTTGGATCACCAAGTAGCCGCCATGCGCTTCCAGGGTCTTACGGGCAATGCTTTCTAGCTTGGTTGGAATTAATATCTTTTTCTTCATGAAGATAATTCCTTCGTTAATACTTACTAAAACCGCGAATAAATTAAGTAACGAATGCCCGAACATAAAGGGAATAGGCATACATCCATAGAGATTTGCTGAAAGGTTGTCAATCCTTGAATTAGTGAAACTTTCCCCTCTTGACCGGCCGCCAACTTCGGCCTAGTGTATGGCTTATGAGCGTTGGCATGCATGTGCGATATATCGGATTGGCCGGATGGGTGCTGATGATAGCAGTTGCCGCACTGGCTGTGTCGGATCGGGTTCCCGAGGTTAAACCGGAAACCAAAAAAAAACATCAACTGGCTTGGTGGGAAAGTGCGCGCCCGGCTCAACCAACCGCGGCCGCTCAGCTGGCCTATGCCAATGAACTACAAGCTAGCGGGCATTTGATTAAGGCTAGTCGGCAGTATCGTGCGATCACCTATGCTTGGCCGCAGTCGCCGGAAGCGCCCCTAGCTCAATATAACTATGCGCAACTGCTAGAGCGGCGCGGTAAGCCAGAAAGCGCTTTTGAGGAATATCAATACTTATTGGAAAGCTATGCTGGCTTTGTGCCTTATGAAGAGATCTTGGAGCGCCAATATGGCATAGCGGATCGGCGCGCCACACAACCCAGGCGCTTCCTGTTCTTTAGCTATCATGCCCCCGAGGAAGCCATTCCTCTTTTTGAAATTCTGATCCGGAACGCGCCGCGTTGGCAACGGGCTGCTGAGATGCAATTTAGGATAGCGCGGATTTATGAAAAGAATAAGCAATATGCCGCGGCGCTGGATGAATACTCGCTATATCAGCAGAAGTATCCACTAAGCCCATTGATGGAATCAGCTGCATTCGGCCACGCCAAGAGCGCCTATCAATATTCCAAGGAAAATTTTAACGCCCTTGAGCTACGCCAGCATGCCGAGGCTATTCTGATAAGCTTTTTAGAGCGTTATCCAAATAGCGAGATGGCTGGCCAGGCGCAAACCTATTTACAGGACCTCCAGATGGCCCAGGCGGCAACCCTCTATAAACAGGCGTTGAGTTATGAGCGCTCAACTCGATCGGTCTTTAGCAGCAAGGAAAAACAAGCTCTGATGATGGCTGCACGCCTGTGTTATCAACGAGTGATCCTGGAATATCCTTTATCGCGCTGGACAGAGACGGCCCGCGCTAGAATTAATCGGCTTGATCAACGTTTGGAGGGGATCCATGACAATTAACAAAGTAGCTAACCTGATGGCCGTAGCGCTGATGCTGGCCGGCGCATGGGGCTGTGCAGGCTACCGTTTGGGAAGCTCGCTGCCGCCGGACATCAAATCTATATTTGTCCATACCTTCATCAATAGATGTAAGGAGCCGCTGATAGAGATTGAGGCTACCAACGCCACCATTGCAGAATTCCAAAAAGATGGCACTTTGAAAATAGGCCGGCTGGAAGATGCTGATGTATTACTGGAAACCACCTTGACCGCCATTACCCTTGAGCCGGTGCGCTATGAGCAACAGGATGCAGCCAAGCCCAACGAGTACCGCTTGATCTTAAGCGCTAATTTTATGCTGAAACGGCGTAGCTCTGGCAAGCTGATCGGTGAGGGGGCCTGTATAGGCGAATCTACTTTTATCTATAGCGGCAACCTGGCCAGCGCTAGGCGTAGTGCCATTCCGCGCGCTTCTGAAGACCTGGCTAAGCGAATAGTAGAGCAGGTTGTTGAGGTCTGGTGAAGCACGCTGCCATTATCGCCATCGGCATCTTGGCTGTCTAGTTCAATCAACTTTTTTCAATGCGACCAGCTTAGCCGCCGCGCGCCGCTTACGACGAATAGCGGTGTTCTTTTTGATAACACCCCTTTTAGCAGCTCGATCTAGGCTAGAGCTATAATCGCTGTAGACCAGCTTAGCTTTTTCCAAGTCCTGGTTAGCAACGCTTTCAAATAGCTGCCGCCGCATGGTGCTGACTTTAGCTTTAATCGCACGATTTCTCTGGCGCGCAGCTTCGGCCAGCCGCATGCGTTTCACCGCGCTATGTAGATTGGGCATAAAAAATTCCTTTCAATCAAAGCGGGCTTCATTGTGCGTTAGCAAGTTCAGTGAGTCAAGGCCGTTTTTTAGAGCCCGGCTAAAGCTGCCGGGGCACTATAGCCTGCGCGTGGCTAAGATAATAAAAAAGAGCCATCCCAGATTTGGTTCAGTGAACGATCGGTTGGCTAGCTATTGGGCAAGAATTGCTCTGTTGCGCTAGGCTTGCCAAGCTGGTTTTGGATAGGCGTATTGCGTGCACATGTAAGCTGATGCTGTCCTGCAGCCAGGCTATGTTCGCTGCCATCAGGGAGCATCACTTGGGCCTGGGCGCCTTGAGGAACCGTTAACTGAAGAGAAAAATTCCTTTTCTGTTCCCAGCGAATAGCTATGCTCCCTGCAGGTGTGCGGCATTCGGCCGCAGCCCACATTGTTGTGGCGCCTGGCTGTGGACGCACCTGGAATTGCCGGAAAGCAGGCGCGCTCATCGTTGGTTGGAGCCCTATTAGCCCGCGGATAAACCAGGCGTTGACTTGATTAAAACAGTTGTGGATATGTGAGCCAGCCTCATGTGTCCAATTCTCGCGGGTGGTTGTAGCTCCTTCGGCCAGCATATGGCCCCAGCCGGGAAAGCTATCGCTATCTATCATTGTGGCTACCAAATCGCCGCGGCCCTCGGCAGTAAGCAGTTCAAAAACAATGCCTGTGCCAACCAGGCCAGCGCCTAAACGCGCTACACCAGTATGTTGAATTGTTAATAATAAATTATCAAATATTTCTTGACGCAGCTCTGTGGGCACCGCATTGACCAGCAGAGGATAGGCGAGATCTATTTGATCGCCATCGGCATAGATCCCGTCGTGGTAGAAGGTTTCATGAATACGTCGGCGTGCGGCAGCGGCGCGATCCTGATATTTTTTAGCGTCAGCCGGGTTTTTTAAAATATTCGCAATGGCAGCGGCGCGATCATAACATTCCACCAGAAAACAATTATTGATCAGAGTGATAGAATCTGCATGACTGGCATTGACTGGTTGCGGCGGAAGCCAATCGCCTAGATACCATTGACGATAATCCAGATCCGGCCAACGTTGCAGAAGCCCATTGTGGCTATAGTTTGCCACATAGGCCAACCAACGGCCGATGGAAAAGTACTGGTCGCGCAGGATCGAGATGTCGCCGTAGTATAGATAATGTTGCCAGGCGGCGGTTAGGGGGAAGCCGCACCAGATCGGGCCGCCGCCGGCGAGATAGGGCGCGGGAGCGGTATGGGGCAATCCGCCATCGGAGCGCTGTTCATCACGCCAATGCTGGAGCCAATGGGGATAAAATTTACGGCAATCAAAGTGAGTGAGCATGGTTAACAAGCTGGCAGCTCCATCGCCGCCGTATGCTAAGCGCTCGCGATGCGGGCAGTCCACCTGCACGCCACCCAGAGTAAGACAGCGCAGGGTATGGGTAACCAGGGCATGGATACGATTAAAGCGTTCGTTTGAAGTGCGAAAGCT
>CAYUHK010000001.1:115560-194016 GCA_964444425.1 uncultured Verrucomicrobiota bacterium | reverse complement strand
GTGGTGGAGGTTAGGTCTGTTCCTAGCAGGTGCGCTGTTCCGCGTAACGGCCGAGCTCCCTGTACGCGTATCCAGCGAAATCCATGGTAGTTAAAGCGATTGCGAAAGAGCTCTTGCCCTTCACCTCTGGCACGATAACGATCTTCTTGGCCGAAATAATTAAATGGTTCATGTTCCAGGCAGTCCGAATAACTTATGATCGCTTCTTGGCCGGCTGGCATGGGTTCAAACTCAAGATCTAGCCACCCGGTTAGGCAGGTTCCTACATCAGCCTGGTAAAGGTCTGTTTTAATTTCCTGAAAGCTGGTGATAGGAAAAGATTGTAAGACTCGGTTAGGCTCAACCGTTGCTGGCACGATAGCTAGTGAGGGCTCGGCTATGATGATAGCTGGTTGCCAGGTGCTATCGTCGTAATCAGGATCGCTCCAGCCAGGGATTTCTCGTTGGGCATCATAGATTTCTCCGCCAAAATCGGCGCTGCGCCAGCTGCCTGTCTCGATGATTGGTCCGGGCGCGCCGCGCCAATGGCTATCGCTGACCAGCTGCCAGGCTCCCAGAGATACAGCAATGCGAACGACAGGGCCGTCATGAAGCACACCAGGTAAGGGTCCTGGCCCGCGCACTGTTAGATTGCCAGGCTCTCCCAGGCCGTAGCCGCGGTACCAGCCTCGTCCCAGCCACAGGGCGATGCAGTTGCGCCCAACTTGTAGATAATCACTGATTCCATGGATAATTGAATAGGCGCGTTTTGCGTGATTGCTGATGGGCGGATCGAGGACGCGATCGCCTACGCGCCGGCCATTAACGTAGAGCTCAAAATAACCCAGTGCCGTAATGGCAATTTGCGCAGAATCCGTTTTTTCTAGCAGCTTAAAACTTCGCCTTAATAGCAGGGTGGCATTCTGCAGTTTTTGTAAACTGATCCATTGGGCCGTGGCATCCGCTAAGTCTGATTGATTCAGTGCTGGCATAATGGTTTTTAAAATTATTAGTATTGTTAAATTGCCATAGTCCTAGGGAGAAATCTATCAGGGTAATAATCTTAGTAAATCTGACAGTGAGAGCCTCATTAAATCTATGTGCCTAGGTTAAACGTTAGCAAACTATCACCAGAAATCTTGATAATGTAAAGGGCGAAAAATAGGGATTTGGTCAGAAAATACTTTTGACTTTAGCAGCTTTTCCGTTTCATGATTGCGGCTATGCGCGCTGGGCGGTTAATTTTGAGTATTATATTGATCCCCTTATGTGTGGCCGTCACCAAGACTGTTCTAACATTGTTGATGCTTGTGGGTGCGGCTGCTGATTTAAAGCAATCTTTACCCATATTGGCCATTGGCATTGGCATTGTGTTATGGATAGTGATCTTTTATGTTTTGCCACGGCCGCTGCGCATGTATGTATTAGCTCATGAATTGACCCACGCGCTCTGGGGTGCGATTTGTGGTGCCCGTGTTTCAGGCTTGCGCATAGCGAAAGCTGGCGGCAGCGTGAAAATATCTCAGGTCAACTGGCTTACGGCCTTGGCGCCATATTTCTTCCCATTCTATACGATGCTGGTTATTTTGGCTTACGGGCTCTTGGCGCTGAAAGTAGATATGCGCCGTTGGGAGCTTATGTGGTTTGGACTTATCGGACTAACGCTTAGCTTCCATTGGACCTTTACCTTGGATGCGTTAACTCAGTCGCAAAGCGATATCCGGCGCTACGGCAGGCTGTTTTCCTACACGCAGATTTATTTATTAAATCTGTTAGGCATCGGCTTGCTATTGGTGCTGACCCCGCCAATAACTTTGGAGATATTTATGACTCATTTGATGCAGGACATCAGCCTTATCTGGCGATGGAGCAGCCAGGCGTTTGCCTTGATCTATAGCGCGTTTCTATAAGAATCGCCCTCTTGATCTTGCCTAAGGTTCTTAAAAATTTTACGATTAACCTGACTCACTCAGCGGCTAAGCGCAAGAGGCCGCGTCTCATGGCGCAATTTTGGATCAATTCAGATCTTGGGCGCCTATTAGATTATACTTGGTTTCTATGCATTTTTGTGTTATTTTTCCATAGAAAACATTGCAAAGAACCCTATCAGCTTTTGCTGCTAGCCCGTTGTGGCAGACGACATGGAACACCTGGCTATGAAGCGTTTAGTCATCATAGTTGCCTTGTTGGTCATAGCTTTGCTAACCGGCCTAGCTAAAGAGCCTATGCCTCCGGTGCGTTTGGCGAATGGCCAGTCTATTAAGGGAGAGATTCAGTCCACTAACGCTGCTGGTCTAACATTGTTATCGACAGAAGGGGCCATAGCCTATCCATGGGCAGCTCTTTCTGTTGGCACTCGCTATCGGCATGAGCGTCCCTTTCAGGAGGCCCAGGAGATTGCCCGCTCAAATGCAGCGCTAAAAGCACAAGCTGCCGCCGCATCGGCTAAAGCAGCCGCCCAAAAAGCAGCCGCCCAAACTTCAGTCCATAGCAATGCTTCCGATCAGACCATAGCGACTAATATCAGTGTTCTGGCCGTTGAAAAAGAAAGCACTAGCATGACTAATGTGGAAAGCAGTGCTACGGTTACGAATACCGTTGTCTCAGGCGAGGATGATGCAACGCCCGCCATTATGCCTCTAAAAAGCACGCTGCCGCGGGATGCTGTTAAAAAACCACGTAATATTTTGTAGCGCTTTTTCTAGCTGATGATGGCGCCAGTGGGAAAATCTATAAAACAATTTGGGCCAGGCTTAGTTATCCAAACTTTTCCTATGTTTTCGCACCAATCCATGTTTGGTTTGGCGTTGGCGTAAGGCTTCAAATAATAGGATAGTAGCTGCAGCAGCCACGTTAAGCGAGTCGGCTTGACCGAGCATAGGAATACGCAGTTTGATATCGGCCGCCTGTAACCAGAGCTTGCTAAGGCCTGTTTGTTCGGAGCCTACGACGATGGCCACTCCCGATTCCAGGTTGGCTTGGGTATAGTCTAAATCCGCGTGCGGCGTAGCCGCTACAATGTCAATGCCCTGGGTGTGCAGCCAGTCTAATGTTGTTTCTGCTGAAGCCTCGATGACCGGCAAGGCAAATAGCGTTCCAATGCTGGCCCGCACAACGTTGGGATTATAAATATCAGTGCGTTCGTCGCAGACAATGACTGCGTCAGCGCCGGCGGCGTCAGCGGAGCGTAAAATTGTGCCTAAATTGCCCGGCTTTTCGATTGATTCTGCGATGAGTAATAACGGGTGCTGAGATAGTTTAAATTTCTTTAAATTGAGTCGAACCTGAGGAGCTACTGCCAAGAGACCTTCGGGATGATCACGATAGGCTATTTTTTGAAAAACTGCCGGTGAACAAGCATAGCATTCTGCGCCGACTTTGCGACAGCGGCTGATTAGCTTTGGCGCGGTCTGGCCGAGGAAAAAATCCGTACAATAAAATAAGGTAGCGATTGGATATTGATTATCCAGAGCTCGATTAAGCTCGCGGTATCCTTCGATGATTAGTTGCTGTTGTTTATCTCGATGTGTGCGGCGGTTAAGTTTGATAATGTCTTTGATACGATTATTGTGGAGGCTGGTAATGCTCTGGTCTGCGTCATCCAGTATAGTTGGCGGTTTTTGGAGATGGCGGATGCCGTTATTCATGATGTCGGCGCCAATTATTAAGCTCTGCCAATCTAAGCGCGAGGCATAAATCAGAATCAAACAACTTCTGCGGGAAGCTGTTAGCGAGGCTTCTGGAAAGCTCTCCTTTTAACTTATATAAACATAATATATTCTCTTGCATAGACAAGCGTTTAAAACCAAAACAGATAATCTAGATTCCTAAAATATAAAAATGTTTTTGAGTTTTATGAATCAAATCGTTATAGTAACCAATACTACGGGTGTAAGAGCCTATTCTAACCTAACTTATACTAGAAGAACTAAATAATAAGGCATATATGAATTGTGGTATTATCGTCGCCGCTGGACGTGGAAAACGCATGGGGCCTGATGTGGATAAAGCTTTCCTCAGCTTGGGCTCTAAGCCGGTACTTATTTATTCGCTGTTGGCTTTTGAAAAGTGCGCAGAGATTGATGAAATCATTCTTGTAGTTCGTAAGGAACGCATAGAATCGGCTCGTTGCGCTGTTCAAATGTTTGGTTGCACCAAGGTGCGCAAAATAGTGGCTGGCGGGACCCAGCGTCAATTATCTGTGGCTAAAGGTCTGGCAGAGGTAAGTGAAGATACGGATATCGTGGCGGTGCATGACGGTGCCCGGCCTTGCATCACGCCCACAATGATTATGGAGACCATTAAATCGGCGCGCCAGTATGGGTCGGGGGTAGCGGCCGTCAAGGTTACTGACACGATCAAAATGGTCAGTAAAGGACAAGTGATTGCTCGCACTATTGATCGCACTAAGCTATGGCAGGTGCAGACTCCTCAGGCTTTCAAACGTGAATTATTGGAAAAGGCTTTCAAAGCAGTGCGCAAAAAAAAGCTGAAAATTACGGATGAGGCTTCAGCGGTAGAATTGATTTCCGATGCTGTAAGGTTGGTTCCATCCAGCTCTTCGAATATCAAGATCACGTCTCCGGACGATCTGGTATTGGCCGCAGCGCTGATGAGGCTCTAGTAGGCAGCTGGGTGCATTCTCTCCGGTTTGTCATAATAAATTGGATGGCTCTTTGCAGAATAATTATCTAGATTCAAAACAGTGCTCTTTTCATTAGGAGTTAGGAACTGAGGACTGATAACAACCTAGGGTAAGCCAAGCTATGAGCGAAGGCCCGATTTATGGGGTTCTTAGTGATATTCATGCCAACCAAGAAGGGCTGAATGCTGTTCTAAAAGATGCGCATGAACATGGAGTAACTCATTATGTTTGCTTGGGCGACATAGTGGGCTATAACGCCAGTCCGTCGGAATGTCTGGAAACAATCCGTGAGCTGAATTGTATTTCCGTCTGCGGCAACCATGATCACTATTGCTCGTTTGATGATGATCTCACCGGCTTTCATCCTCTGGCCGCCGATGCAGTAGATTGGACTCGTCGGCAGCTTTCCGCCGAACAACAGAAATATCTTGCGGAATTGAGCCTTGTTCAACGGGTAGAAAATTTCACCATTGTCCATAGCACCCTTGATATGCCGGAAATGTGGGGCTATGTGTTCGAAAGCCTAGAGGCCGAAGCCAGCTTCAACTATCAAAAAACAACAGTTTGTTTTTATGGGCATACGCATGTGCCCTTGGTCTTTGAAAAGGGAAGCGACCTAGCAGTTGGCAGCTACGAACGCATCCAAATCAGTTTAGGAAAAAAATACTTTATCAATGTTGGTAGTATCGGCCAGCCCCGTGATGGTGATCCGCGTGCTAGTTATGTGATTTTTAATTTAGCGAAAAAGGAGGTTGAATTGCGTCGTGTGCCTTACGACATAGGGCTGGCGCAACAGAAAATTCGCCAAGCTGGTCTGCCAGAACGGCTGGCGGTGCGTTTAGCCATTGGGCGTTAAATCTCAGCCGCTAATAAGACAAACCAGCGGAGTCGCCTTGATAAGGGTCTATTTAGCAGCCATCAGCAACAGGCGATATAATGTGTTTATGGAATGGTTTTAAGGTATGAAAAACTCAGATGCTTCTGAATCATTAACAAGCTTCACTGCTGGCGGCCGCGAGCAGCGTCTAGCTAAACTTCAACGGCTGGCGGACACAGGCCATCCGTCCTTTGCTCATGCTTTTCCAGGCGCCAGCTCATTAGGGAAACTTCGTGTAGAGTTTGCCGAAGGTCAGTCCATCAAAACAGCTGGGCGTCTGATCACTATCCGTGATATGGGCAAAAGCATTTTTGCGGATCTTCAGGATGCTAGTGGTCGTTTCCAGTTATATGCCGGCAAAGCTCATACAGCCGATTTCGAGAATTTTAAACTCTTGGATTCAGGCGATCATGTTGGAGTGGAAGGGGAATTATTTCTCACACGTGCCGGCGAAAAGACTCTCCGCATTATTCGATGGACATTGCTGGCTAAGGCCTTGCGGCCGCTTCCCGAAAAATGGCATGGGCTCCGCGATGTGGAAATACGTTACCGCCAGCGACATTTGGATTTAATTGTTAACCCGGCAGTGCGTACGCTATTTCATCAGCGCAGCCAGACGATCCAGGAAATTCGCACTTTTCTTTGGGAGCATGGGTTCATGGAAGTGGAGACGCCTATGATGCAGTCTCAGGCCGGAGGAGCGGCAGCCCGCCCCTTCAAGACTCATTATAGCGCTTTAAGCACTGATGTTTTCTTGCGGATTGCTCCTGAATTATACTTGAAACGCCTATTGGTAGGTGGCTTCGAGAAGATCTTCGAGTTGAATAGGAATTTCAGGAACGAAGGCCTGTCTAAGACTCATAACCCAGAATTTACTATGCTTGAATTGTATGAAGCTTACTCAGATCGAGCAGGCATGCAGCAGCTGGCCACAGCCTTGATCAAGAGGTTGGCGCTGAAAGTTTTTGGCAAAGAGCTTGTTGGTTCAGCAGATAAGCCTATTGACCTGGCTTTGCCATGGAGAGAAGTAACCTATCGCCAGCTGATCCAAGAGCATATGGGCGCGGATTGGTTCACGTTGGCCGATGCTCAGGCCCTCAGCCGGTCGCAAGAGCGCGGCCTGGCGATTGATGCTTCATGGAACCACGCTATGATCACGCATGAGGTTTATGAAAAAATCATTGAGCGGACATTGCAGCAGCCCACCTTTGTTACGCGCTTGCCGCGAGAACTGGTTCCCTTGGCCAAAGCTTGTCTTGACGATCCAACCTCGGCCGATGTTTTTGAGTTGGTAATCGGCGGCAAGGAGATCGCTCCTGGATATTCAGAATTGAACGACCCTTTGGAGCAGCGGCGGCTTCTGGAACTGCAAGTCGGCGATAACGCTCAACAGGTGGACGAAGAATTTCTGATGGCTCTAGAGCATGGCATGCCGCCGGCGGGCGGCATGGGCATTGGCATTGACCGTTTGATAATGATTTTCACTGGGGCCGAGGCTATCCGCGACGTGATCCTTTTCCCGCAGCTGCGCCCAAAGGAAAAGCAATCAGCCCCAGATTCAGACTGATCAGTTTTTATGTTGCCATTCTCATTATTTCTGGCCCTGAAATACATGAAGCCTAAACGGACATTTTTGTCCGTTATTTCCATCATTTCCATTATTGGCGTCATGCTGGGGGTGGCCGTGCTGATTATTGTGCTATCGGTAATGAGCGGTTTTGATGATATGTGGCGTGATAAAATTCTTGGGTTTGACGCTCATATTGTTGTTAGCCGTCCTGGGCTAATCGAAGATGCCGATCATTTGGCGGATAAGATCCGTAAGATTGCTGGCGTGGTGGGAGTGGCACCTTGTGTGCAAGGATTAGTGTTTGTTCAACACGAGGGCGTGGTTCAGACCCCGATTATGCGAGGCATTGATGTAGAGCAGGAGCAGCAAGTCAGCCGCTTGCCTCAACATATGCTGGCTGGCCGTTTTGCCCTAAACGAGGATGAAGTTATCATCGGCCGCGAATTGGCGGTACGCCTGGGCCTGCATGTTGGTGATAAGCTCTTGGTATATTCTCCGCAAAGTTTTATTTCAGGTCGGGATGAGGTCAGCCTGCCGGAGGAAATGCAGCTGGCGGGCATCTTCGAAATCGGCATGTGGGAATATGATGTGGGATTTATTCTGATGTCGATGGTTATGGCTCAGGAACTCTATGGTATTGATAGCGGGGTTCACGCCTTACGGGTAATGATCAGCGAGCCATATAAAGCCAGAACCTTGGCCCATGAGATTGTTCAGCAGCTGGCTATGGATGATCCGGATATCAGCGCGAAGACTTGGATGGACTTGAATCGCCAATTGTTCGACGCTCTGCGGGTTGAGAAAAATATGATGTTTTTTCTGCTTATTTTCATAGTGCTAGTGGCGGCCTTCGGCATTACCAACAGTCTGATCATCGTTGTGGTTCAGAAGACCAAAGAAGTAGGCCTGCTCAAGGCGCTCGGTTTTTCTTCTGGGAGCATTATGCGCATATTTTTTTGGCAGGGATGGATTCAGGGGGTCTTGGGTTGTTTGTTGGGATTGGGGCTGGGCATGTTCGTGTTATATTATCGCAATGCGCTAATGCGTTGGCTAGCAGCAGCTCTCCACATGGAGCTGTTTCCCAAGGAGCTATATCATCTGAGCGAGATACCTGCGCATACCTCACTGGCAGATATTTTACTCGTAGTTATACTTTCAACGGCAATTTGTACTTTGGCTGGGCTTTTGCCAGCTTGGCGCGCCGCGCGGCTCGATCCTGCCCAGGCTCTGCGCTACGAATGAACGGATCAGATATTCGCTAGTCAATCTAAAAACCTGATCGGCTTAATCTAGGCTATGCATATCAATAATAAGTTGACGATCCTGCAAACCAATGGGCTTAGTAAAACCTTTGCCATGGGCAAAGCCACTGTTCCAGTGCTTAAGAAGGTTGAATTGGAAGTGCGCTCAGGCGAAACCTTGGCTATCGTTGGCGCTAGTGGCGCAGGCAAAAGCACTTTGCTTCATATTCTCGGCGGCTTGGATTCGCCTAGTGCTGGCACAGTCTTCTTTCAGGGGCACGATCTTTATGGTATATCGGCACGTCAACGAACGCTGTTGCGCGCGCGACAAATTGGGTTTGTATTCCAATTCTATCATCTTTTACCTGAATTGGATGTACTAGAAAACGTATTACTACCAACCATGATTCATGCGCCTGGACCAATCCGGCAGTGCTGGTCACGGCTGAGCGCCTCCAGCGCATCTTACCTTGAGGTGGCGCGCGCGCGCGCGCTTGATTTATTACGGATCGTTGGGCTGGCTCAACGAGCCGATCATCTGCCGATGGAGCTTTCGGGAGGCGAACAACAGCGAGTGGCGCTAGTGCGGGCGCTAATGAATCAACCAGACCTTCTATTGGCTGACGAGCCAACCGGCAATCTCGACTCGCAGACCGGCATACAGGTTTTAGATGCACTATTTGCTTTGGTGCGCCAATCCGGCCATACGCTTATCATGGTGACCCATAACCAGGATGTAGCTCGCCGTTGCGCCCGTATCCTCGAGCTGGTTGATGGTCAGTTAGTGCTAGCTCGGCTAAGCTAGCCGTTAAAGTCAGAGATTGCATTGGGCCAATTTTCTGATTATCCTATTTACTCTTGGAATCTTAATATGATGTTATCTAAAATTTCGAAAAAATAGATGAAACAGATCGTAGAAGGAGCAGGGCACATGAAAGTATATATCAATGGCAAGCTAGTGCCTTTGAAGGATGCTAAAATTTCCGTGTTCGACCATGGCTTGCTTTACGGCGATGGCGTATTTGAGGGCATTCGCGCTTATAACGGCCGGATCTTTATGCTGGAAGCTCATGTTAACCGTTTGTTTTCTTCGGCGCGGGCGATTACCCTGCGGGTTCCCCTGACCAAAAAGGGGCTCATGCGCGCCATAGTGGCCACCTGCAAGGCTAATAATATTAAGGAAGGCTATGTGCGCCTTTTGGTTACGCGTGGAGAGGGATCCTTAGGTCTGAGCCCTTTTTCTTGCCGCTGTCCGCAGACCATTATCATTGCCGATAAAATTCAACTCTATGCCAAGGAATTGTATAAACACGGATTGCGAGTGGTGACGGCCGGCACGCCGCGCAATCATTCGGAATCGCTTTCCCCTTGCATCAAGAGCTTGAATTACCTGAATAATATCCTGGCCAAGCTAGAGGCCATCAATGCCGGTGTCGAAGAAGCTGTTATGCTGAATCTTCAAGGCAATGTTGCGGAAGCTTCTGGCGACAATATCTTTATATTTAAGGGTCAGCAATTGTTTACTCCCCCGATCAGCGCTGGTGCCCTGCCAGGGATCACCCGTGAGGTGGTCATGGATTTAGCTCGCCAGCGCGGTTATGATGTGAGCGAGAAGATCTTGACTCGTTACGATCTCTATACCGCAGATGAAATGTTTCTGACCGGCACAGCCGCTGAAATCATCGCCGTGGTTGATATGGATAGCCGGATCATCGGCACTGGCAAGCCGGGTCAACACACCTTGAAATTGAGCGACTGTTTTCATGAATTGGCCACTCGCGTGGGCACGCCAATCAAATGAGCGCCGCTCAGGGCAGGCAGAGTTAGGCAGCTAGCTGGCTGTTTAAATTGAGGATAATGCCATGTTATGTGAAATGTGTGAAAAAAATAAGGCCACCACCTTTTTGACCCTCATGGTTGATGATCAAGTTAAGAAAATGCACCTATGCGAGTCGTGCGCCGCTAGCAGCGGATTGAATGGGAGCAACCCGGTTTCGATTACGGATGTGCTCTTGGGACTTGGTGGAAATAAAGAGGCTTCCGTCGTAACAAGCCGTAAAACTTGCCCGCAATGTCATATGCGTTTTTCTGACTTTAAAAAAACTTCTCGGTTGGGCTGTCAAACCTGTTATGAGGCCTTTGCTGGCGAGCTGGAGCCGCTATTGGAAGCCATGCACCGAGGCAAATACCATGCTGGCAAGACGCCCTCCCACACAACGGAATCATCGCCGGTGCAAAAACAGTTAGCCGCGTTGCGGGAATCATTGGCCGCAGCAGTGAAGGCTGAGGATTATGAGGCCGCCGCTCGTTTTCGCGATCAAATTCAAGCAAATTTGAAAAAGTCTTCGCAACATCAGTCTAAAAAAACACCATGAAAGCCTTGGATGATTTATTAAAACAGCCTGGAGCCTGGCTCAGTCCAGATAGCAATAACGGCGTTATGGTTAGCAGCCGAGTGCGTCTGGCACGCAATGTTGATGGGCGCGCTTTTCCTGGCTGGGCCGGCGAGGAAGAATTGGTACGGCTTTGGCAGGAATTATGTCCGGTCATAGAAGCCTTACCAGACTTGACGGCGCCTTTGGCCTTGGAGATTAGCGAATTGGGCCGCGTGGATCGAGAAATATTGATAGAACGACATTTAATGAGCCGCGATTTGGCCGAGAAGGGGCGCGGCAGCGGCTTGATTCTTAAGCGAGATGAATCTTTAGCCATAATGCTGAATGAAGAGGATCATCTGCGTTTGCAGGCTATATCGCCGGGACTCAACCTCATGCAATGCTGGCAACAGGTGGACGCTTTGGATACCGCGATAGAAAGCCAAGTCATTTATGCATTTTCATCACGACTGGGTTATTTGACGGCTTGTCCTACAAACCTAGGCACTGGCATGCGTGCCAGTGTAATGCTGCATTTGCCTGGTTTGGTTCTGATGAACGAGATTGGGGGTATCATCAAAGGGGTAAGCAAGATTGGCCTGGCGGTGCGCGGACTGTGGGGCGAGGGGACGGTCGCATCGGGCAACATGTTCCAGATATCCAACCAAGTCACTCAGGGAGAAAAAGAGGAGGCCATCATTGGCAGATTAGAGCAGATTGTGCGCGAGATCGCCGAACATGAAAAGAATGCTCGCGGCCGGCTCTTCCAGCAGCGCGAAGCCTCGCTGCGCGATCATATCGGCCGGGCCTATGGCATCATATCACAAGCCTATTTGCTGAATTCTAAAGAAACCTTAGACCTGCTTTCGGCTTTGCGCCTAGGCATTGATTTGGGATTGATAACCGATTGGCCAAAAACGGTTATCGATGAGCTTTTTGTTTTGATTCAACCGGGGCATCTACAAAAATTAGAAGGCAAATCTATTGGCGCCGAACAGCGGGATTTAGCGCGGGCGCGCTTAGTGCGGGAGCGCTTGATACAACAACGCCGTCAACAGAATGGGGCGTCTCATTAAGCAGCAGATATCTTAAAGAATGGAGTCGTGATGAGTGAGTTTACACCACGCGCGCAACATGTTATTCGTACCTTAGCCCAGAAAGAGGCGGAGCGCTTTAACCATCCATATGTCGGAACCGAACATTTGCTATTGGGCTTGATTGCATTAGGTGAGGGGGTGGCAGTTAGTGTTTTGGAGCGCATGGGCGTGGACTTGGATGCCTTGCGATTGGAAGTAGAAAGGGCAGTGGGTCAAGGACCGGAAACCAAAACTGCCGGCGCCTTACCAATGACTCCGCGCGCCAAGAAGGTGCTAAGCTTGGCTGCCAGTGAAGCCAAGGCCTTAAATCATGGTTATATTGGCACAGAACACATTCTGCTGGGCCTCTTGGCAGAGGATGGAGGGGTGGCGGCCCGAGTTCTTAAAAACCTTAATGTTGATCTAGATCGAACCCGCACCGAAGTGCTTAAAGAACTGGACCCGAACTTTGAGCCAGGCGAGGATGATGAGCAAGCAGCATTGACAGCTGCAGCCGCCGCCAGCGCAGGGACCTCCAAGTCGCAGGCTGTCAAAACTCCAGCTTTGAATGCCTTTGGGCGCAACCTTACAGAGCTGGCTCGTAAAGGCAGCTTGGATCCGGTTATCGGCCGGGCCGAGGAAATTACCCGCGTTGTCCAAATCCTTTGTCGGCGCACCAAAAATAACCCGGTATTGCTGGGTGAAGCTGGCGTGGGTAAGACGGCTATAGTAGAAGGATTGGCTCAAAAAATTGTAACTGGTGAAGCGCCCGAGCTATTGATCAATAAACAAGTGATCAGCTTGGATATAACTCTTATGGTGGCGGGCACGAAATATCGGGGCCAGTTTGAAGAGCGTATTAAGGCGGTCATGGATGAGATGCGCCGGGCAAAAAACGTGATTCTATTTATGGATGAGCTGCATACCATCGTTGGCGCTGGATCAGCTGAAGGAGCCATGGATGCCTCGAATATCATTAAGCCGGCGCTATCCCGTGGCGAATTTCAATGTATTGGCGCAACGACCCTGAAGGAGTATCGCAAATATATCGAAAAAGATTCAGCCTTGGAACGGCGTTTCCAGACTGTGATCGTCGATGAACCTGGTGTTGAAGAAACTATCGAAATATTAAAAGGGCTGCGCCAGCGCTATGAAGAACACCATAAAGCTCAATTTTCCGACGGCGCCCTCGAGGCTGCCGTCCGCCTTTCTCATCGTTACATCAGCGGCCGCTATTTGCCCGATAAGGCCATCGATTTAATCGACGAAGCCGGCGCTCAATCTCGAATTGCTTTGCTGACTCGCCCAGTCGCCTTGAAGCGCGCTGAGAAAAAAATCAACGATCTGAAGATCCGTAAAGAAGAGGCTATTCACGCTCAGCAGTTTGAAAAGGCCGCTAAATGGCGCGATCAGGAACGTGCCGCTCGTGAAACCTTTGATAAAGCCATGGCTAAATGGCGCAAAACTCAGGATAAAAAACAGCAAATCATCACCGAATCGGAAATCATGGGCATTGTCGCTAAGTGGACTGGCGTTCCACTGGCGAGCTTAGATAAGAATGAGATGACTAGGCTCCTTTGCATGGAACAGGAATTAGAAAAGACTGTCATCGGTCAACATGAAGCTGTTACCGCTCTTGCTAAAGCCTTGCGGCGATCACGAGCGGACCTTAAGGATCCGCGCCGGCCGATCGGCTCTTTTATTTTTCTTGGCCCGACTGGAGTGGGCAAAACCCTGTTGGCTAAAGCTTTGGCTGAATATATGTTTCATGATCGGGATGCATTGGTTCAGCTGGATATGTCTGAATATATGGATAAATACATGGTGTCGCGCATGGTGGGATCGCCTCCTGGTTATGTGGGCCATGAAGAAGGCGGCCAGTTGACAGAGAAAGTTCGCCGTAAACCCTATTCGGTAGTCTTGTTTGATGAAGTGGATAAGGCTCATCCGGATGTCATGCATGTCCTCTTGCAGATTATGGAAGAAGGCATGCTGACCGATAGCATGGGGCGCCGGGTTAATTTTAGGAACACGGTGGTTATTTTAACTACTAATCTTGGCTCTAATGTTGTCAAAGGTAGCGCCGGCCTAGGCTTTGCCCGAGCGACCTCGGATGCAAGCTTCGAGCAATTAAAGGCTCGCATGCTCGAGGAAGCTAAACGGTCCTTTCGACCAGAGCTCCTGAATCGAGTGGACGACGTGATCGTCTTTCGACAATTAACCCGTAGCGACATCGCTAGTATTTTGGAATTGGAATTGGCAAAAGTTACCGAACGCATAGCAGCTAAAAACGTGCAGGTTAAATTATCTGCGGAGGCTAAAGATTTCCTCCTAGAGAAAGGCTATGATGAGGCATATGGAGCGCGTCCCTTGCGCCGTGCGGTGGAAAAATATCTCCAAGACCCTTTAGCAGAATCTATTCTGGCCGGCCAGATCGGCAAATCGGTTATAGTGGATGTAGTGCTGGAACAAGATAATTTTAAATTCATTCCTAAAACCACGGAGCCAGCTTAACGGCCTACCTGCCATGCTCGAGCCTGTGCAGCCGTTCGTTTGTTCCACTATATTCCGTTGAATCCATGAGCTTTATTATCAAGTTCCTAGCGAGGCTGTGTTCACGGCTCTCCCTTAAACAAACCGTTAGGGCAGGCCACTGCTTGGGCTGGATATTAGGCCGGCTATTCCGATATCGTCGCGGCGAGGTCATACAGACCATACAAGGTTGCTTTCCAGAGAAGGACATAACAGCGGTCTGTCGGCTAGTCGATGACATGTATGCTAATCTGGGTCAGGTTATCATTGAAACCTTACGTTTTGGTCTGCTCAGCCCGGAATGGATGGAGCGCCATATTGAATTCCATGGTATGGAGCTGATCCAAGCAGAGCTCCGCCGCGGTCGTGGCGCAATCATGTTAACTGCTCATATCGGTAATTTTCAACTACCGGCGATGATTGCTGGCTTTTGGGAAATGCCCATCACCATCATTATAAAAAACCTTAAACCTGCTGCATTAAACGAATATTGGGCTGCTATTCGTCGACGCCTCAGTGTTAAATCTTTGCCCCATCATGGTTCTTTTCGAGCCTGCTTAGCTGTTCTGAAGGCTAATGAAATATTAGGGTTTATGCTTGATCAGAACATGAAACGCCATGAAGGCATCTTTGTTGAATTCTTCGGTCGGCCGGCTTGTACTTCTCCGGGCTTGGCCTATCTCAGCGCATTGTCTGGTAGCCCGGTGATACCTGTATTCATTACGCGGCGCCATGATGGCACCCATCGGATAGATGTAATGCCCGCTATGTCGCCGCCGGCCGACCGCCAGCCGGAAACGATTCATCAAGCGACGCAAGCTTATACCGCTATTATCGAATCAGCCATTCGGAAACATCCGGATCAATGGATTTGGATCCATCGGCGTTGGCGCACTCAGCCCCAACCGGACATTGCAGTTACGCAGCCTAAAGCTTAATTGTAGTTGATCGGTAAAAATCTAATCAAAATATTTGACTGTCCTCCTGAAGGCTTAAAATTATTACTAACGCTGTTAAGAGAGCATTTCTCTCTGATAGAGCAGGGGCAGCGGGCGAGCTGGCTATGCCGGCTGGTAGGTAAATCTGCTGGCCTTTCAGTCTATCATATGGCATTTTAACTCTGGGCAAATAGCCTGTAGAGGATGTTGTATCTAATTGTTAGTCAGTAAGATATCCTCATAGACTAATATGATAAAATTATTCCGATGGATTTAATTTTGTCGGGAGAAAAAGCATGCAATTCACTCTTAAGTTTAAAATTATCAGCTTGGTTCTTGGCGCTGCATTGATCCCTAGTCTAGTGATGTTAGCCTTGATGCTAAAGTTGGAAAAGACGATAGCTGATAAAGCTGGCGATGAACTTAATGTTTTGGCCGAGCTTAATATTGGCCAGATTGCTCAAGATGCCTATGGGCTCTGTCAGACTGCCAATGATATTATTTATAACAACCTTAACGACGACCTGCATCTCGCGCGCCAAGTTTTATCCAAATATGGCGCCGCCGCGCTGGCGCCGGAAACGATTGCATGGCAGGCGCTGGATTCGGATGCCCAATTGGCACAACAGTTATTATTGCCACGCTTCCTGATCGGAACGGAATGGCTAGGACAGCATAATGATTTTGCCCAAAAAACGCCGATCCTTGATGAGATCACGCATCTGATAAAAGGCCCTTGTACGATTTTTCAGCGAGTTAACGAACAGGGCGATATGTTAAGCATAGCCTCAACCGTTGCAACTAGCTCCGGCCAACGCGCTATCGGTAATTATATTGCGGCGCTTAATCAGGATGGCCGACCCAATCCGGTCATTGCCTCAGTGTTGCAGGGAATAAACTATTACGGCCTATTCTACATTAATAACCATACGCCAAGTTTAGCTATCTACGAGCCTATTAATGACTCTGCCGGTAAGCTGATAGGAATGCTTTATGTTGCTGAACCTGAGGCAAGCTTGGCATCGCTTTGTCAGACAATCATGAATATTCAAGTAGGCAAAACCGGCTACATGGCTGTGCTTGAAGGGCTAGGGGCCAACCGCGGCCGCTACATCATTTCCAAAGGAGGCGAACGAGATGGCGAATTGATATGGGGGGAACAAGATTCGCGTGGCAGCTTTTTCGTACAATCTATGATCAATCATGCCCTGCAGGCTACAGCGGGCGAATGCGTGTACCAGCGATATTTCTGGAGAAATCCGGGCGAAGAAAATGCCCGCGCTAAAATGTCGGCTATCATATATTTTGCTCCTTGGGATTGGGTGATTTTCTCAACCAGCTACGAAGATGATTTTTATGCAGCCAAACGTCAGATCCGCGCTTCCTTTAGCCAGTCGACTGTTCAAGCTATTGGATCGGGCTTATTGATCTTAATCCTGGTCGCCGCGGCGGCTTTTATTATGGGCCGCCGTATGACGCGTCCCTTAAGTTTGATTATTAGTGTGGTTGCGAAAATGACCTCTGGCGATGTGCAGGGAGCCCGTGCTCAGCTCGCCCTTTATTCCCGTCGCAGCGGTTCCCAACATTCGCGGCAGACTGACGAGATAGCATCTTTAGTTAGAGCCTTTGAGGCCATGTTGGCTAGCTTGGATGCTTTGCTTGGACAGGTCCAGCGAGGCGGAGCTCAGGTGGCGAATTCGGTGATGCAGATTTCGGCTTCGGCCCGGCAGTTGGAAAGCACTGTGGCTGAACAAGCCGCTTCAACCCAGGAAGTTAACGCCACCGGCAGAGAAATAGCCTCCACCGCCGGGTCTTTGGCGCAAACGATGAATGAAGTAGGGCAGTCAGCTATGCAGACGGCGACGACTGCGGAAACCGGTCGGGCTAATCTAACCCGCATGGAATCGGCGATGCACAGGCTGCTTGAAGCTACGACAACGGTTTCCTCGCAATTAAGCGTTATCAACGATCAAGCCATTAAGATTTCCAGCGTAATCACGACCATCAATAAGATTTCGGATCAAACCAACCTGTTGTCGCTTAATGCGGCGATTGAAGCCGAAAAGGCTGGCGAGTATGGCAAGGGTTTTTCGGTGGTAGCCAGAGAAACCAATCGTCTGGCAGATCAGACCGTAAGCGCTACACAGGATATCGAGCGCATGGTTCGTGAGATGCAGGCTTCGGTAACCTCCGGGGTGATGGTAATGGATAAATTTTCTGAGGAAGTGCGCCATAGTGTTAAAGAAGCTGCCGCCATCAGCGATCATATGGGGCAGGTGATCGATCAAGTTAAAGCGATCACATCTAGCTTTGATGCGGTTAAAGAAGGCATGCAGAATCAGTCGCAGAGCGCTCAACAGATCAGCGAGGCGGTCAGCCAGTTATCGGCCACTGCCGATCAGACTCGCCAGTCCTTACATGAGTTTAACCAGGCCACAGAACAATTGACTCAAGTGGTCCAGGGGCTAAAAGAAAAAGCTGCTCGATTTGCCATTAGTACTATGTCAGAAAAATCTTAAGGCTAGCACCTGCGGGCGAGCTTGCAGTTGTCTGGCGCCCATCAAAGGCGCAGAAAAAGTCTTAATGGTATCGCTGAGCAAATATGTTTAAACGGCAAAATATAGCTGTTCAATTGATCTTGCTTATCATGAGCAGCGTGACCATTATTTTTGCGCTGATCTTTGGCTATAATTATTATGTTTCTCGCCAACTGGTGCTGCGCAATGTCCAGCAGGAAGCCCAACAGCTTGCTACATCAACACTTAAACAAATCGAATCAGTTTTTTTATCTGTTCAGAAAGTTGCCCAAGGCATGGGGCAGGCGGTCGAGCAAATCAACTGTTCTCAGGAGGAACTACTTCGATATCTCAAGGCCGTGGTGGCCCATAACCCAGAAGTTTATGGCTCGGTGATTGCTTTCCAACCTTATGCTTATGCGCCAGATTTAAAATATTTTTGTCCTTATTATTGTCGCCAGGCCGACGAGATCCGTTATGTAGATCTGGGCACGGAAGCCTATAATTATCCAGCTTGGGATTGGTATCGGGTGCCGCAAACAGAAAATCATGCGGTATGGAGCGAACCTTATTTCGACGAGGGCGGCGGGAACATAGCAATGTCCACCTATTCGCTGCCCTTCTATAAAATCGAGGGAGCCACTAAGCGCTTTCAAGGTGTTGTTACCGCTGATCTTTCGTTGGAATGGCTTAAAGAACTCTTCGGCTCAATCAGGATTGGCCAGACCGGCTATGCCTTTTTAATTACAGGCAAGGGAACCTTCATTGCGCACCCAGATGCCTCTCTGGTGATGAAAGAAACCATCTATAGTATAGCCAAAAAACGGAACGATCCTGCCCTCGCTGAGATCGGTCGGCGGATGATCAGTGGCCAAACCGGCTACATGCCCATGAAGTGTCTGATTACCGGTAAGGATTGTATTTTGTATTATGCTCCACAAACAGTTAATGGCTGGTCGTTGGGCGTTTTGTTCCCGCGCGCCGAATTTATGGGAGATATCAATCGTTTGAGCCGCATCATGTTATGGCTGAGCATCGTGGGCCTTGCCATGCTATTAATGGTGATAGTGTTCATAGCACGTTCCATTACGCGGCCTTTGAATCTGCTGACTAAAGCTGCCGAATCAATTGCCGCCGGCCGGCTAGGAGAAGCCGGGCAAATGACCGGTGCCATGAGCGATCAACATCTCCATGGCTCTACGCTAAATCAAATTTCGCGTGGGATTCATAATGAAGTTCAACGACTGTTTCAGGCCATTGTAACCATGATCCGCAGCCTGGAGGCTGTGGTTTCCCAAATGCGTAAATCAGGGATTCAGGTCACCGCCTCATCGGCGCAGATCAATTCTTCGGCGCGCCGCCTTGAATCTTCAGTGGCCAAGCAGATCGCCTCCATGGATGAGGTTAACGCCGTCAGCAAAGGAGTGACTGCTACTACCTTGCAGTTAGCCCGAACCATGGAGTTGGTAACTAAAGGGGCAACCAAAGCAGCCGTTCTGGCTAGCGGCGGTATCACTAGCCTTGCGGACATGAAAACGGCCATGCAACATCAGATGGATACCACCGCGCATATCATCGCAAAACTAGAGCTCATCAGTCAAAAAACAGCTACGATTAATCAAGTTGTTACAACCATTACTAAGGTTGCTAATCAAACTAATCTGCTTTCATTGAACGCTACCATTGAGGCAGATAAAGCCGGTAAACACGGGTTGGGTTTTGGAGTGGTGGCCCGCGAAATTCGCCGCCTTGCCGATCAAACGGCCGTAGCTGCCTTAGATATTGAAGCCATGGTGGCTGAAATGAAAACGGCGGTCAGCGAGGGAGTTAGCGCTGTTGATGTTTATGCGCGCCAAGTTCAAGCTGGCTCTATGAAAACCATTCAGCTTAGCGCTGATTTAGGCTTAATTATAGATCAAACCCAACAGCTCAGCACTCAGTTTAAAGAGGTTAATGCGGGGATGCAGACCCAGTCGCGCGGTGCTCGGCAAATCTACGAAGCCATGGAACAGTTGAGCCGGACCGCTAGCATGGCCCGCGACTCCCTAGCAGAGTTTAAGCAAGTTACTGAACGGATGGCTGATGCTGTGCGCGGCCTACAAAGTGAGGTAGCAAGATTTTCGGTAAGGGCGTAGAGGCTCTATGCTACAGCTGGTTTTTCAGAGCGGCCAAGATAGCTATGGCCTGGATATATCCTGGATTGTGGAGGTGCTTCCTTGCGCGACCTTAGAGCGCGTTGAGGGAGCGCAACTAGAGATAGCTGGCCTGTTGCTTTATCGCGGAACGCGGCTGCCGGTTATCGATGTTGCTATGCTCCTAACCGCCCAGCCAGCGCGTTTGTGGTTAAGCACGCGTATCCTTATTCTGGATATGGCTAGAGCCAGCGCCGATCTGGGCTTGCTTGGTTTTATGGTTGAGCGCGCTACCGAAATTATTTCTGATCAGGAATGCGCAGCGTTGGCGGTGGGAACAATCTCATCCGCTGACCGGGCGGCGGATCAGCCTTCAGCTATTCAATCCGTTAACCCTAAAACCATTCTACCGGAATCGCTTAAGGCATCGTTATTGGCCTTGGTTAGGAAATAAATTCATGATTAACGCGGCGCTAGCCAAGCTGATCGTGGAACGTAGCGGACTAAATCTTGACGAGATTGTTTGCCGAAACATCGCGCGCACGGCGGCGGCGGCCATGGAACGTGCTGGCCTCGGCAGCTTGGATGCCTATCTAGAGCGCTTGCGGACATCAGCAGCGGAATGGACCACCATGATCGAGGCACTAGTGGTTCCGGAAACCTGGTTTTTTAGGGATCACGAGCCATTTCTTTTTCTGAAAGAACACGTCCGCCGCAAATGGCTGCTCGCGCCCCCGCAGCATCGCCTGCGGATTCTATCGGTGCCGTGCTCAACTGGCGAGGAGCCTTATTCGATCGCCATTACGCTTTTACAGGCGGGATTAACACCAGATCGCTTTCATATTGATGCGGTGGATATCAGCCAACATGCCATAGCCGCCGCCCAGCAAGCGATATATTCCGATCGCTCGTTTCGAGAACAAGCGGCGCATGAGGCTAGCTGCTATTTCTTGCGTCAGGCCGCCGGCTGGGTTTTAGATAAACTCATTGTTCAATTGGTTGATTTTAGAACGGCTAATTTAGTGGACCCTGGCTTTCTGGACAGGCAGCCACCCTACCACCTTATTTTCTGCCGAAATATGATTATTTATCTAACAGCGTCAGCGCGTAATTTTGTGTTAAAAAATTTGGCCCGCTTGCTTGGGCCGCAAGGAATTTTGATTGTGGGCCATTCGGAACTAACTTTTTTTCAACGGGCTGGCTATAGTCCTATATCCCATGCTCGCTCCTTTGCTTGTCAGCGCACTGGTTTGGCTCCATGAATAATCAAGAAAAAGAATCAACTATGTTGAATGATGCTCGCAAGGCTAACTTAGACCTGCTTGCGGCCTGCTGGAAGGAGCAGGGCATTGTCGGCAATGCTTCCTGTTCGCATTTGAAGAAGTTTGGGCATTGTCGGCATTGCCCAGAATATACGCGCGCCGGCCGGCGTTTATTCGATCGCCCTATTCCTAAAGGCCTTGCAGAGGAATGGGCAGCTGTGCTAGCTGGCGAAAAAGAGGTGGATAATCCCGAAAGCGTTTCGGTAGTTGTGTTCCGTTTGCATAACCAACTGTTGGCTTTGCCAAGCACGTTCTTTATTAAGGCACAGGAGGCCCGGCCGGTTCAGCGGCTTCCCGGTCGCCGCAATCATGTTTTGAAGGGATTAGTCAATGTTGATGGCGAGCTGCTCCCTTGCGTGTCGTTAGTCGCGATCATGGCTGTTGATCAAGCGGTGGGCGGAGTTTCCTTGGAGCAACAGGATTACCCGCGACAGATGGTGGTGGCTCAAGCCGCTGAGCGTTTTGTTTTTCCTGTGGATGAAGCGCTTGGTGTTCATCGCATATTGCCGACTCCCCTGCGCTCTGCCGACCAATCGGTATCAGCTATGATAAGCAGTGTTTTTTTAATGGCTGAGCGCAGGGTGGGCTTACTGGACGAACAAAAACTATTTAGCGCTTTCCAAAGGAGCCTAATTTATTGAACAGCCTTCCTGATACCCCAATATCCGATCTTTCGCTGATGGATCTTTTCCGCATCGAGGCGGAAAACTGTTCCCGCCTTTTGGAAGCTGATTTACTCAAGGCGGAGGCCGCGCCAACGCCGGAGAGGCTTGAGCGGCTTATGCGTGCAGCCCATTCCATTAAAGGTGCAGCTCGCATAGTCGGGCTGGATGCAGGAGTTCTGCTGGCGCATGCCATGGAAGACGTGCTCTCGGCGGCCCAACGCGGCAGCCTTCAGCTCAAGAGTGAATCTATTGAATTGCTTTTGCGCGGCAACGATGTCTTCAAGGGCTTGGCCGCCAGCGCGCCAGTCAGCATTCCAGCGCAACTAGAACAGAATATGGCAACGATTCAGGAGATCAGCACCGATCTTCGGGCTCAACTAGTGCGAGAGCCAGAATTGGCGCCCAGCACTCCGGCGCGGCCGCAGCTAACGCCATCGGCGAGGGGGAGCGCACCAGCAATCGTAAAAGCCGAAGATGGCTTTATTAGGGTCCAGACTACTAGTTTTAATCGTATGCTAGGATTGGCTGGAGAAAGCTTGGTTCAGTCCAAATCCATTTCAGTTTTGGCACCGGCTTGGTTACGGCTAAAAGCTTATTTGCAGGATATGCGCGCCGTTCTGAAAAACCTAGTTGGCTCCTCATCACCGAGCGGAGCGGCGACTGCAGATTCAGATCAGCACCTTAAGGTGTTGCTGAAGCAAGCTGAGCAGCTGCATGCATCGTTGACCGCGCAGGGCCAACAGCTGGAGTCGCGCTCTCGCCGGATGGAATACCTGGCCGCCCAATTATATGACGAGGTTATTGCCAGCCGCATGCGACCTTTTATTGCGGGAGTCCATGGCTTGCCGCGGATGGTGCGTGATTTGGCTAAACAACAAGGCAAAGAGATAAATTTTCAGATTATCGGTGAAGCCACCGGCGTTGACCGGGATGTTATGGAAATGTTGGAAGCGCCCTTGATCCATTTATTGCGTAATGCCGTAGACCATGGCTTGGAATTGCCTGCTGAGCGGATTCAAGCAGGCAAGGCGGCCATGGGAAACATAGTTATGGAAGCCCGGCATAGCAACGGCATGCTCCAGGTATCCGTGCAAGATGATGGTCGGGGCATAGATCCAGAAACCATTCGCCGCCGGGTAATCGAAAAAGGATATGCTAGCCAGTCCATCGCCGCTGATCTATCTTTAACAGAATTATTCGATTTCCTTTTTTTGCCGGGATTTTCCACAAGCGCTCAGGTGACCGAGCTTTCTGGCCGTGGCGTCGGACTGGATATAGTTCGTGATATGGCTAGTCGGATAGGCGGATTGGTGCACCTAGAATCGCAGGCGGGCGTTGGCAGCAAGTTTTTTTTACAATTGCCGCTCACCCTGACAATTTTACGAGCATTGTTGGTAACCATTTCCGGCGAATATTATGCGTTGCCCTTGGCGCGCATAGAGCGCTTGCTACAGCTATCCTTAACCGATTTGCAGTTACGAGATAATCGGCAGTTTGTGCTGCTGGATAATGAACCTATTGACATAGTTCCCGCCGCTGTCGTCTTACTGTTAGCCAATAAAGAGAAGCTCCCTGATCAGCTTGCGGTCATAATCATTGGCGATCATCGCAAGCGCTATGGGCTGCTAGTAGATCGTTTTATAGCTCAACGTGAGCTGGTTGTTTTGCCCTTGGCAGAGCGGCTGGGTAAAATACCCAATGTCAGCGCGGGCACCATTATGGAAGATGGTGTACCAGCTCTTATCCTCGATATTGATGATATGATCCAGTCAATTGATAAATTGCTGGCCAATAGTCGGCCGGCCTTGTTGCCCTTTGCCAAACAAAAACAAACCAGGCTTAGAAAACGCGTATTGATAGCAGATGATTCTTTGACGATCAGAGAAATGGAACACAAGCTTTTATTAAGCCATGGCTACGAGGTTGCTCTGGCAGTTGATGGCGTGGATGCTTGGAATATTCTGCAAACCGATAAAATTGATCTAGTGATCAGTGATCTTGATATGCCTCGTATGGGCGGCATTGAATTGATTCGCCGCATTAAAACATCGCATCTAGCTCGGTTGCCCATTATGATTATATCGTATAAGGATCGACCCGAAGATCGTTTAGCTGCCTTAGACGCAGGCGCAGACCACTATTTAACCAAAAGTGATTTTCAGGCTGAACCCGTGCTGGATATTATCCACGATTTGATTGGAGAAGCTTGATGCGTATCGCGATAGTGAATGATTTGCCGATCGCCGTAGAAGCACTGCGCCGGGTAATAACTTCGGTGCCAGGTTATCAGGTTGCTTGGGTGGCTCACGATGGGGCCGCGGCGGTGGCCAGATGTTCCGAGGATGTGCCTGATTTGATCCTGATGGATTTAATCATGCCAGTCATGGACGGCGTGCAGGCAACTCGGGCCATTATGCAGGCAACCCCTTGCGCCATTTTAGTGGTAACAGTTAGCGTTGTCAGCAATGCCGCTAAAGTGTTCGAGGCGATGGGCTTTGGGGCATTGGATGCCGTTTGCACGCCAGCTATTGGCAGCGCCGGTCGTTTGGAGGGGGCGGAGGAACTGTTGAAAAAAATCGCCTCCGTCATGCGACTTATGGGCAAGATAGAGCAGCTTGGCTCGCTGCCGCCTGTTGGCCAGCTATTGCCTACGCCCCCGCCGCTGATGCCAGTGGTGGCGCTGGGTTCTTCGACTGGCGGCCCGCGCGCCCTGGTAGATATATTTTCTAAATTACCTCATCGGTTAGGGGCGGCCTTCGTAGTTATTCAACACGTTGATGTGCAATTCGCCCAAGGATTGGTGGATTGGCTGGCCCAACAAACGCCATTATCAGTAACCCTGGCACAAGAGGGAATGGCCTTGGAGCCAGACACTATTTTTGTGGCTGGCACAAATGATCATATGGTGATTGGGCCAGACCGAGTTTTGCATTACAGCCCTAAACCGTTAAATTACCCCTATCGTCCATCGGTGGACGCATTTTTTCAAAGCTTAAATAATTATTGGGCCCAGCGCGGCATAGCAGTACTGCTAACTGGAATCGGTCGAGATGGCGCCCGTGGCTTGTTAGCTCTGCGGCAGCGTGGCTGGCACACCATAGCTCAGGATAAAGCTACTTCGGTGATTTATGGCATGCCGCATGCAGCCCTGGAACTGAAGGCAGCTAACGAAGTGTTGCCTATTTATAAAATTGCTGCGGCGATCATTAAGCAAATTCAAAAAGAGCAAAAATATGTCAACAACTGAAACCGCATCTAAGCCTACGGATCTGACCCGGCATGGCATCACCGTTTTATTGGTGGATGATCAGGCCATTGTTGGCGACGCTGTCCGTCGCATGCTGGCAACAGAGCAGGATATTTCTTTTTATTATTGCCAGGAGCCAGCCAAGGCCATGGCCATGGCCTTGGAAATCGCCCCTACGACTATTTTACAAGATCTGGTGATGCCAGATATTGATGGTCTGACCTTGGTAAGGTTCTTTCGAGCGCATCCTCAATTAAAAGATGTGCCGTTGATCGTTTTATCCAGCAAAGAAGATGCCTCCACCAAGGCTGAGGGATTTGCCGCCGGCGCCAATGATTATTTGGTGAAGTTGCCGGATCGTATCGAGTTGCTAGCTCGTATCCGTTATCATTCTCAGGCCTATATCACCCTGCTGCAAAGAAATGAGGCCTATAGCGCTTTGCTGAAGAGCCAACAGACCTTAACCGCTCAGCTGGAACAGGCTGCGGATTATGTGGTCTCGCTCCTGCCTGCGCCGCTGCGCCAGGGGCCTATTCAAGCCGACTGGAAATATGTGCCATCAGCTCAATTAGGCGGCGACTCCTTTGGCTACCACTGGCTCGACCAAGATAATTTTGCCATGTACCTGCTGGATGTGTGTGATCATGGCGTTGGGCCAGCATTGCTGTCGGTCGCAGCCTTGAATGTGCTGCGAACTCAGACTTTGCCCAATACCGATTTTTATGCTCCGGCAGAAGTTTTATCGGCATTAAATAAAATGTTTCCGATGGAGCGTCATAATAATTTATATTTCACTATCTGGTATGGCGTATTTAACTTAAAGACCAGCCGTCTGTCCTATGCCAGCGCCGGACATCCACCTGCCTTGCTATTGCCTGGCTCCGGCCAATGCCAGGATCTGATGACTCCTAATATGGTCATTGGAGGCATGCCTGATAGCCGCTATCAAAGCGTTTCGCTAGATATCCCGCGCTCAGCAAAAATGTATATTTTATCCGACGGCGTTTATGAAATTCAACAACGCGATGGTTCTATGTGGAGCCAAGAGGGCCTAAAACAGTTTTTGCTTGATCCGCCTACAGAAGCCTCATCCGAAATAGAAAAACTTTATCAACATGTTCGAGCTATGCGAGGCGGTCAGGCGCTTGATGACGATTTTTCGATGCTAAAGATTGTTATCTCTTAGCTCATCGACAGGGAACAGATAATGCTCCATCCTGCTCGGGCCAAGGGTTGGGCAGTGCTGCTAGGTCTTGTGACGGGGCTTTAACAAATCCCTGCGCGAGCAGCTCAGCAGCTTTGGCGTCGCGGGTTCTTCGCTGTGTACTTCCCAACACAATCGCAATCAGACGGGTATTGCCTCGTTTAGCAGTGGCGGCAATAGAGAAGCCAGCCTTATTAAAAAAACCTGTTTTCAATCCATCGCAACCATCAAAGCTAGCCAGCAGATAGTTGTGGGTGCGCATGATGAAAGCATTATCGCGTAGCCCGCATACACGGGTAGAGGTATAGCGCAAGGTCTCTGGATGTTTCAGGATTTCTCGGCAGAGCCTAGTTAGGTCGCGCGCTGTAGTCGTATCCGCCTTTTGATTCTTGCCCGGCGGCAAGCCATGGACAGAATGAAATTCCGTTGCTTGCATTCCCAGAGCTTTAGCGCGCTCGTTCATTAGAGCGACAAACGCCTGCGTGCTGCCCGCCACATGAATGGCAAGCGCAGTGGCCGCATCATTAGCCGATTGCACCATCAGCGCATATAACAATTCATCCACTGTAAAGACTTCTTTTTCTTTGAGATAGACCTGAGATCCGCCGATGCGAGCGGCTTCGGCAGTTACGATGACCTTATCCTGAAGGCTTAGTTTACCAGCTTTAATTTGCTCCAAGATAATCAGTAGATCCATTAATTTTAGCACGCTGGCTGGGTAGCCTTTGACATCGGAATTATCTTCAAATAAAATTTGCCCGGTTTCTTCCATGATGACGATAGCGCCTAGATAAGGGTCCCGATTACGAGTTTCCAATTGAGTTGCTTCTAGCGTCTTGGAACATAGGCCAGAGATGATCAGTAGGCTTAAAATAAAATAAACTGAGTGGCAACGCATCCACAAACTCATCTTGGATCCTCCTGGGGGTTCTGGGTTATTTTAGCCGGCAGCTCAGGAGCTATACTCCTGAGAACGCGCCGAACCCGCCGTCAATGGCAATGCTGCTACCGGTGGTAAAGCTTGCTGCAGGCGAACATAGATAAACAATCGCTCCTAAAAGTTCTTCGGGCTTGCCGTAGCGTTTCATGGGGGTTCGGCCGAGGATATCGGATTCTCGAGAGGCAGTCAGTAAACCCGGTGTCTTGTTGATCAGATCCGCATTCTGCAAAGTTGGGAAAAACCCTGGTCGGATTTCATTGACTCTTATTTTAGGAGAATGGTTGATGGCCATATCCGCGGCCAGCCATTTAGTGAAGTTGCTGATCGCGGCTTTGGCAGCCGCGTAGGCCACTACGCGCGAAAGCGGCAGGTCGGCATTCATTGAGGAAACATTGATTATTACGCCTTCCTGTTGGCGAATCATTACCTGGGCGAATATCATGGAGGGGATCAGGGTGCCCATTATATTTAAATCCAAGGCAAAACGTAAGCCTTCTGCAGTTAAGTTGGGAAAATTCAAGCCGGCTTCTTTCTTGGTAGTGGCCTGCGGATGATTGCCGCCCGCGCCGTTAATCAAGATATCTACACGGCCATATTGAGCCAACACGGCATCCCGTGCTTGAGCAACGCTCTCTGGCTTGAGAACATCAACTTCCATGCCGATCGCATCAGCCCCGCTTGCTTGAATAGCTTCCGCTGTTTTTAGGGCCGCAGCTGCTCGCAAGTCCAGGCAGGCCACTTTCACACCTAGCTCGGCCAGGCCGCTGGCCACGGATCCAAACAAGACGCCGCCGGCGCCAGTGATCACAGCGACTTTGCCGGATAGCGAAAACATTTCCTTTAAGTGATCAGTTTTGCTATTTTTCATAAGATTACCATTGGCGCTGTTAGGTTGATAATTATAGGCTTATTTAGATGGCATTCTTTCAGGCATATTGGTTGTAATAATAAATAAAAGGAGCATTCGTTTTATATAGCTTCTGGCTTAGCTTAGAGCGGCATGATTGATTAAGCCTAACGTTTTTACTTATATAACTGTTTTCATTCTAGCCGGCAAGCATAAAGGTGGTTGCCCATAATAGGAAGGAGCATCAGCCAGATGAAAGCTTGGGTTCAGCGAGTCTGCCGCGGCCAGGTGGCCGTGGCGGAAAATGTTATTGGCACAATTGGCCGCGGCTACGTAGTGCTGCTCGGTGTGAAAAAGGGGGATACCCAGGCTGACGCTAAATATTTAGCCGAGAAAACTGCCGCATTGCGGATCTTCCCCGATGCAGAAGGGCGCATGAACCGCTCAATTATGGAAATTGGTGGTGAGATTCTAGTGGTTTCTCAGTTTTCTCTACATGCGGATACCAGCAAGGGTAATCGTCCTAGTTTTATATCGGCGGCGCCGGCGGCGGAGGCCAATCCACTATATGAGTTTTACGTGGGCTGCCTACGGCGTATTTTAGGATCAGAACGTGTGGCCACCGGCTGCTTTCAGGCTTCAATGGTTGTGGAGATCATCAATGATGGCCCGCTCTCTATCGAGCTTAAAAGTCGTAATCAATAAAATCAATCAACGATACAGCGCTGCAGCATTAAAGCGGAACTTGGCATAGCTGATCATCTGGCAGGATGAGGTTGTCGATCAAGCGAGTTGTGCCGATGCGCACGGCCAAGGCTATCATAACGCTATCGGCCAGCTTAGTAACTGGCTGTAAAGTGGTCCCATCTACCGCTGCTACATAATCGATAGCCGCTGAGGGAAACAGGTCGATTTTTTGCTGCATAGCGGTCAGTATTTTATGAGAATCGCGCGCACCGGCTTGGTAAAGAGCTCGGGCTAATTGAAGAGATTTTACTAGGCAAAGAGCGTCCTGGCGTTCTGGTGGAGTAAGATAGTTGTTGCGCGAGCTCATGGCCAGGCCGTCCGGCTCGCGTATGATCGGGCCTCGAACAAGCCGTACCGGAAAGTTAAGGTCATGAATCATTTGCTGTATAAGGCGTGCCTGTTGGGCATCCTTTTGCCCGAAGACTGCCACATCCGGTAGAACTAAATTAAATAGCTTGGCCACTACCGTCAGCACACCGCGAAAATGCCCCGGCCGGGCCGCTCCGCATAAAGTCTTAGAAAGCGCTGACTCGTCCAGACTGATCGAAGGGTTTTTGCTATACATGAATTCCGCTGCTGGGTGAAAAATAATATCGACGCCTGCCTGAAGGCAAAGTTGGCGATCATTATCGAAATTTCTTGGATAAGTATTGTAATCTTCATGCTGACCAAATTGGGTAGGGTTTACAAAAATACTCACCACCAGCGTTGCCGCCCGCGCCAGTTGGCCCTTATCCAGACGCGCGCGCGGCCCACTCGTAACGGAATTGGGATAAAGCTCTTCGCCGCTGGCTTTGCGTGCTAGCTTGATAAGCGCTAGATGCCCAGGATGTAGGCATCCCATAGTTGGCACAAATCCGATAGGCTGGCCCGCGCGCCGCAGGGATAGGGCGATTGCTTGCATTTGTTCGGGTGAGGTAACGATATCCATGGCTGCGCCTGCACAGTTAACTGTAGCAATGTTCTGGTCCTGGAAAGCGACCTTGTGCCACATCCGCCTGATATTGTATAAAAGCCTCTCGCATAGTTTGGCTTAATGCGGCATAGCGTTTTATAAAACGTGGAGCGACTTCGCCGGCTATGCCCAACAAATCATGGGTCACGAGAATCTGGCCGTTGCAGTGAGGTCCTGCACCGATCCCGATTGTGGGAATATTTAATGCCTGGGTGATTTCTTGGCCCAACAGCGGCGGCAGGCATTCCAAGATTATGGCAAAAGCCCCTGCCGTTTCCAATGTTTTGGCATCATCAATAAGTCGCTGCGCCTCGGAGTGCTTTTTGCCCTGCACTTTATATCCGCCCAGAGTATGAATGTTTTGGGGGGTTAGCCCGATATGTGCTAGAACTGGAATGCCGTTTTCGGTCAAGGCTTTAATGAGCGGCGCGCGGAGCTGGCCACCTTCGATTTTCACTGCGCCGGCCTGCGCCTCCTTTATGAAGCGGCCAGCATTTTGCAGCGCCTGCTCAATGGAAACTTGATAAGACATGAATGGCATGTCGGCCACGACTAGCGCATTGGTCACGCCCCGAGTTACCGCTGCAGTGTGATGCAGCATGGCATTCATGGTAACTGGCAAAGTCGTGTTATAGCCTAGCATGGTCATAGCCAGTGAATCGCCAACCAGAATCAATGGGATTCCGGCTTCATCCACCAGGCGTGCGGTGACAAAGTCATAGGCTGTTAAGCAGGCAAAGGGGCATTGGCTTTTTAAAGCACTAATGCGCCGCGCGGTCCATTTTGAGTTGCTCATAATGATGAAGCTCCTTCTGCTACCAGGAGGTGGCGAATAACACAACCTGGCTCTGATCTTGCAACTGAGCTAGTACCTCGTTGACTGTAGCAGCTTGGCCGGGGATATGCAATTCCGGACGCACATCGCTAAGAGGCTGGATGACAAAACGTCGTTGATCCCAACGCGGGTGGGGGATCACCAAACGCTCTTCAACGATCTGTAACTGATCAGCATAGATTATGTCTATATCTAATGGTCGAGGGAGGTTAGGCTGTAACTGAGGTATCCGCCCGACTTTCTGTTCAATCGTTTGAAGCTGGTTGATTAAATGATGACAGGCAAACTTGCTCTCGATGATCAAGATGCTATTTAAAAATAGGCATTTTTGAAATGCCGCCGGCGCATCTATTGGTTCGGTCTGATAAACTGGTGATTGAGCCAGCCAGGTGATGCCAGCCAAGGAGAGAATCCGCTTTTTGGCCGCAATCAAATAGGCTAATCGATTGCCAACATTAGATCCCAGACTGAGGCCGATTTCCATGGAACTTAGACGTCAATGCCCAAGACATGTTGCATGGTGTATAACCCCGGTTTACGGCCCATAACCCATTTGGCGGCGCGCAAGGCACCGACGGCAAAACATTCCCGGCTGCTGGCGCGATGAGTTAGCTCCAAGCGTTCACCATTCGTAGCGAAAACTATGGTGTGGTCGCCGACAACATCGCCGGCGCGGACTGAATGAACGCCGATTTGGCCGAGCGGCCGCGCATCTTCCATTCCCTGGCGGCCGTAGGAGACGACCGTATTTAGCGAGACTTCGCGCGCCGCCGCCACCGTTTCGGCCAATCGTAGGGCCGTGCCGCTAGGGGCATCTTTTTTATGGCGATGGTGGGTTTCAATGATTTCTACGTCATAGGCTGCCAGCTGTTTAGCTATCAGTGCCGCCAGCATAAATAAAAGGTTAACACCCAGGCTCATATTGGGCGACCAGATAATGGGGGTTTGTTCGGCAGCCTTTTGGATGTTGGCTCGCGCTGTATCGCTAAGTCCGGTGGAGCCAATCACCATAGGTTTTTTTAACTGGGCAGCCAATAAGGCATGTTTTTCTACAGCCGAGGGGAAGCTGAAATCAATCAACACGTCCGCTGCCTGTGCCGCTCGCCGTGCATCGGCGGTTAAACTCACGCCGATGCTAGCAATTCCGGCTATGCTGCCGGCATCTTTGCCTAGCAAGGGATTTTGTTCGGATTCCACTGCACTGGAGATGGAGATGTCGTCGCATTGTCGAGCACAACGAATCAAGGTTTGGCCCATGCGCCCAGCCGCACCTAAAATGACAATCTTCATGCTGCTAGCATTTTTCATCGGCTGTTTTAATTAAATCAACTGGAACGATTCCAAGCACTTGCGCAACTCGGTTTTTACCGCCGCGCTGGGCGAACAAAGCGGCAGACGGTATATTTCTTCAATCTGCTGCATCATGGCCAGAGCGGCTTTTACGGGAATGGGGTTGGTATCCAAAAACATATTAGTGAACAGGCTAAAATATTTCTGGTGCAGTTGAGTCGCCTGAGCCCAATCCGCATTCAGGGCGGCGTGAACCATCTTGGCAACCGCTGCCGGCGCTAAATTAGCCGCTACACTGATTACGCCTTGAGCGCCGACGATCATCATGGGCAGAGTTAAAGGATCGTCGCCCGAAAGCACGCAGATCTGACAGGCTTTTAAAATCTGGCTGACTCTGTTAACATTGCCGGAAGCTTCCTTGATGGCTACGATTTGAGGATGTTGTGCCAGCTTGACCACCGTTTCCAGTGCTATCTCAGCTCCGGTGCGGCCAGGGATATTATAAAGCACCACCGGCAGGCCGAGATCGGCGATCGCGGAGAAATGACGCAGCAGACCTTCCTGACTGGGCTTGTTGTAATAGGGGGTTACCTGCAGGGTGCCATGCGCGCCAACATCTAGGGCACAGCGAGTTAATTCAAGCGCTTCGCTGGTGGAATTCCCGCCGGTGCCGGCAATCACTTTAATGCGGTTGCGGCAGGATCTTACAGCTACTTCCACCACTTTTTTGTGTTCAGCATAGGTCAAGGTTGGCGATTCGCCGGTTGTGCCTACGGGAACAATACCGTCTATGCCGCCTTCAACTTGACGCTCGATCAGAGATTCCAGCTTAGCGTAATCCACGTTGCCGGCGGCATTGAAAGGAGTGACTATAGCAGTATAAGCGCCTTCAAACATTACAGACCCTCGATGAGTTGATCATCGCTTTATCGCAATCAGTAATCAGTTATGAGGCCGAGGTCAAGGAGAAAAGCTTAACTTTATGATAAGTGCGCTCCCGCTCGGCCTTTCTTTTTTATGGGCGTTGGGATGGTGCTGGCGCGAAAAAGATCTGGGATGGTTTCCGCTCGGCGAATCTGTCTAAGAACGCCTTTAGGAGTGCATAGATATTCGGCGCTACGCAAGCGGTTGTTGTAGTTATGTCCCATGGCATAAGCATGAGCGCCAGCGTGGTGAATGGCTAAGAAATCACCAAGCTGCATGTTCGGCAGCAGACGATTTTGAGCGAATTGATCGTTATTTTCACAAAGCCGGCCAACTACGTTAACGGTTTCTTTGCGGCGGCGGGCGGCCTCCAACACAGTTATATGATGATAGGCGCCATAAATGGCTGGGCGCGGCAAGTCGTTCATGCCGGCATCAATGCCGATAAATTTCTTATGGCTTTTCTTGATCACGTGCACCTGCCCGATGAGCCAGCCAGTATTGGCCATAATCCAACGGCCAGGCTCTGCCATTAGGATAGGCGCGTTCAGATTATAGCTGGCGCATAGCCTATCGAAGACTTTTCGCAGCGAGCGTGCCACCAAATCCAGGTCAAGATCCTTTTGTTCAGGTCGATAAGGCACGCCAAAACCGCCGCCTATGTTGAGGCGTTCGATGGTTATGCCGGTTGCGCGTTTTAGTTTGCCGGCGATGGTTAATAATTTGGCGGCCACGGCGGCAAAATATGTTTCATCTAATACGTTGCTACCAGTCATGGCGTGAATGCCGAAGCGTCGAACGCCAAGCGCACGAGCACGTTGAAACGCAGTGATAATATTCGCTAACGGCACTCCAAACTTGGCATTGGCTCCAGCCAAAAATAGGCTCTTCATGCCGCCGCGGCTGATGCCAGGATTAACCCGGAATGATAGGAATTTAGGCATGCCCAGCCGGCGAATTACAGGCAGCATGCTGATATCATCGAGATTCAGCTGGAAGCCTCTTCCGCGTAGCACAAATTGGAATTCTTGTGCGGTGGTATAATTGCCGGTGTACATGCCGCCAACATTAAGTTTTCGTGCGATCCAGGCCTCGGCTTCGCTGGAGGCATCGGCCCCAAATCCTTCTGAGAAAATGATTTTCAGAAGAGCGGGATTTGCGTTGGCTTTGATGGCATAGAGCGGCTCGAAGGTTGGGAAATACCTGCGAAAGGTATCCCTAAAGCTTTCGCAGTTGGCTCGGATGCGTTTTTCCTCATAAATAAAAAAAGGCGTAGGAAAGCGTCGGACGGCCTGGCGGATTTTGGCCGTAGGCAAATAGGTAACATTAGAATTGACGGCGGCCGACATGATTCAATGCGTTTAAATCGCTAAAACTTAAGATCCAGCAATTAAAATAAAGAGCTTAAAAACATCCAATAATTAGCGCCATACTATTTTTATCCAGCATCGGGAGCGGGGTTGGTTGGCGTTGCGGAAGCATCTAAGTCTGCCGCGGCAGGTTCCGCGATAGATTCCGCTTGCTTAGACTCAGCCGGGCTGGAAAGTTCAGCATGCCATTCGGCGCAAACCTCATCCAGGATTTCAAGCGCCTCATCCACTTCGCTTGCCTTAAGATTGAGTGGCGGCAGAAAGCGGATGACTCGCTCGGCCGTGGCTAGCGTCAATAGTCCCACATCCATTAACTTATCTGCTAGAGCCTTGGCAGGCTGATCGAGGACCAGGCCCAGCATAAGCCCTACGCCGCGGACTTCCACAAGATGCTCATATTTATTTACCAGCGTTTGGAGTCCTTCTTTGAGGCGCTGGCCCATTTGGCTGGCGTTTTGTAATAATCTTTCTTCACGTATGATCTGAATCATGGCTAAAGCAGCGGCGCAAGCTAGAGGGTTGCCTCCGAAGGTGCTGGCGTGTGTTCCAGGCTGGAAAACGTCGGCCAGCTTGGGGCTGGTTACGATCGCTCCAATAGGATAGCCGCCGCCTAGCGCTTTGGCGAGGGCGAAGGCGTCGGGCTCCACATCGTAAGCCTGAAAGGCGAACCAGTTTCCGCTGCGCCCCATGCCGCATTGCACCTCATCGCACAGCATCAGTATATCCTGTTCATTGCATAGTTCCCGCAATCCCTTTAAGAACTCTGGCTGGGCCGGAACGATGCCGCCTTCGCCTTGAATGGCTTCAACCAAAACAGCGGCTGTGCGCTCGGTGATGGCGGCCTTGACCGAATCTAAGTTGTTGAAGTCAGCCAGGGTAAAGCCGATTGGCAGTGGCTCATATCCTTGCTGCACCTTGGTTTGTCCGGTGGCTGTCAATGTGGCTAGGGTGCGGCCATGGAAAGAATTTCGCATGGTGATGATTTCATAGCGTTTGCGCGGATGCCCCCAAAGCCGGGCCAACTTGATAAGCGCTTCATTGGCTTCAGCGCCGGAGTTACAAAAAAAGCATTTACCATGCAGGGCTAAATCAGCCAGAGCTTTGGCCAAGAGCATCTGGTTTTCATGATAATAGAGATTGGAAATGTGAATAAGTTGCTGAGCCTGTTTATGAATAGCCGCGACCATTTGTGGATGGTTGTGGCCGACGCTGCTAACCGCTATTCCCGCCAGAAAATCCAAATAGACCTTGCCATCGGCATCCCATATCTTAGTGCCCTTGCCACGGACGAAGGCCACCTGTTTGCGGGCATAGGTAGGGATTACGTATTGGTCAAATTGTTGAATTATATCTGCGTTTGTAGTCATTGCACTATCTCCGTTCCAATGCCTTTATCTGTGAATATTTCTAGCAATAATGAGTGGGGGGTGCGTCCATCAATAATATGGACTTTGCCGACGCCCGCTGTTAGAGCGTCGAGGGCACCCTGTATTTTGGGCAGCATTCCTCCATCAATGGTGCCGCAGTGAATCAGCTTATCAACATCGTTGCGGCTAAGCGTGGAAATCACCGAGTGCGGGTCTTCCCGATCTTTAAGTAGCCCAGGCACATCCGAGAGGAAGACTAGTTTGCGAGCAGGCAACGCCCGAGCTATGGCGGCGGCGGCGTCATCGGCATTGATGTTATAAATTGTGCCGGCACTGTCGCGCCCCAGAGGCGTGATAACAGGTATCAGTCCGGCGCGCAGGCAGGCTTGAATCGGAGAGATGTCCACGCCGGTAACTTGGCCCACGAATCCCAAATCGAGAGCTTGGCGGGTCTGGCGATCGGGCGGCATGAATTTTTCAGCTCGCAGGATGCTGGGGCCTTGGATGCCCGTAGCCTGCGCCCCGCAAGCAATCAGGGTCTCTACCAGTTCAACATTGACCTGGTGATTCATGACTTCCTCGACTAGGCGAATAACGGTAGCATCGGTTACGCGTAGCCCATTGATAAAATTGGCTTTGATTCCTGCCTCGGTCATTCGCCGTGAAATCGCCCGGCCCCCGCCATGAACGATTACAGGTTTCAGTCCGGCGCACTCCAAAAATGCGGCGTCGCCGAGGATCCCATCGTGACATGTTTTGTCTTCCATGGCACTGCCTCCAAACTTGATGATGATGGCCTCGCCACGAAATGCGCGAATATAGGGCATGGCCTCGATGAGGATATCAGCCTTTTCAATGATCGTTTTCATGGTAGCCGCCAATCAAGTCATGTAAGAGGCATTGATCTGTACGTAGCGCTCGCTGCAATCGCTGGCATACATAAAATATGATGATTGACCGAGGTGTAGATCAATGTCAATGCTGAATTCCGGCTGGAGCAAAATACCACGCAGCACTTCGGGCGCCAGCCCAGCGTCTTGGCCCTGCTTGACGGCCAAGTGGCCATTGTAAGCAATATCAATTAATTCCGGCTGGATGGGCGCGCCCGAATAGCCAATGGCGCAGATCACGCGTCCCCAGTTGGGATCGGCTCCAAACCAGGATGTTTTCACCAACAAGGAGTTTGCCACAGCCCGAGCGACGGCATTGGCTGCTCGGCGACCAGGTGCTCCTTTAACTCGGATTAATACTAATTTAGTGGCACCTTCACCATCCTTGACGATCATCAATGCCAGCTGGCGAGTGGCTTCATTTACTGCTGCACGAAAGGCATTCCAGTTTGGTCGGCCTGGCTGCAGCGGCACATTGCCGGCAAGCCCATTGGCCAGAAAAAGAACGGTGTCGTTAGTGCTGCGATCGCCATCCACAGAAATTCGATTAAAGCTTTTATCCACAGCTGCCGTCAAACAAGCTTGCAGGGCGTTGAGCTCCACGGCAGCATCGGTAGTTAGAAACACTAAAAGAGTAGCCAGCATGGGATGAATCATGCCTGCGCCCTTGGCCATCGCACCGATGGTGATCGGTTGGCCGTCAATAATGCATTGCAGCGCAATCTGTTTAGAGCGAGTGTCGGTGGTCATAATGGCCGTGGCCGCATCCGGTCCGCCGGTCGGCGATAGGGCGTTGGCGGCCAAATCTATGCCTTTGGCAATCAGATCCATTGGCAGAGGGCGTCCGATGGTGCCGGTGGAACATGTCAACACGCTGGAGGGATCCAGACTCAGCCGCGCGCCGGTCAGTTCTGCCATAGTTATGGCATCGCGTAAACCCTGGGGGCCAGTGCAGGCGTTGGCATTGCCGCTATTGATGATTATGGCGCGAATATTATTGCCCGGCGTGCGTTGTCGGCAAAGCTGTACCGGCGCAGCCTGAATGCGGTTGGTGGTATATACCCCGGCTGCGCAACAGGGCCTATCCGAGAGGATCAAAGCCATGTCTTTTTTATCAAGCTTGATGCCAGCTGCAATGCCGGCGCTGCGGAATCCAGGGGGCGAAGTGATATGGCCTTCGATTTGGATGAATTTAGTCTTCACAAGCTTTAATGCTTATCAATCAATTCCGCTAAACAGAATAGCCCAGTGGCCTTTGTAAGAGTATTGGCTGAATGGCTTGGCAAGAAAAGCGGCTAGCTCGCGAATAAGCCTAGCGTTTTGAAAACTGAAAACGCTTGCGCGCGCCCGGTTGCCCCGTTTTTTTGCGCTCCTTGACACGCGAGTCTCTGGTAAGAAATCCGCTGCTTTTCAGCACTTTACGCAAGGATCCGTCATAGGCTATCAAAGCGCGAGCAATACCATGACGCAGGGCGCCAGCCTGGCCTACAATTCCACCGCCATGCAGCTTAGCTTGGATATCAAATTGCGTATCTGTGTTGGTAAGTTTAAGTGGCTGTAGGATAAAATTACGGATTGGCGCCATTGGAAAATATTTCTTATAATCTCGGCTGTTGATGGTCAGCCGGCCTGTCCCAGCACGTAGCCGTACGTTAGCCACTGCGGTTTTTCGGCGCCCAGTAGCAATAAATTCGGATTTCGGCGTGGTCACGATTGTCTCCTTTTGCCTAATTAACACTCAATGATCTGGGGGTTCTGAGCGGCATGAGGATGCTCGGCCTCGGGATATACTTTTAGCCTTAAAAATACTTTTCGCATTAATCGGTTTTTAGGTAACATGCGTCTAACGGCGTCGTAAATCATCTGCTCTGGGTAGCGCTGACGAACCGTTGAGGCCTTTACCTCCTTATGTCCCCCGCGGTAGCCGGAATAACTCGCGTAGATTTTTTGTTCGTTCTTTCTCCCCGTCAGTTTAACTTTACGGGCATTTATGACAATAACGTAATCGCCGACATCCAGATGCGGCGCAAAAGTCGGCTTGGTTTTGCCCCTGATTATATTAGCGATCTTAACTGCCAAGCGACCCAGAACCTTGTCCGCGGCGTTAACCAAATACCAAGCGCGGGTGATATCCGATTCCCGCGGCAACGTAGTTTTCATAAGGAACCTTCCCGTTAAAAGAAAGCAGAAAAATATCTAACGCACTTTGTTTTGTCAATCAACAATTACAAACAATCAACAATATCAATAGACTGGCATTTGCTCAGCGCAGGTTAACCGCTAAGATAAGGCGACTAGAGGAGGCATTATTTTAGTAGGCCAAAAATAGTTGAGAACGTCGTCGGCAAGCTAAAATTTTTGCCTGGCGGATAAGAAATTAATTATGGCTTGAATGACATACGCGCTAGCAGTATGATCACGCGGCCTGATCTTATATATAGAAACAAAATTAAGGACCTGCTGGATTGAACGCGCCATCAATGGGTCTGCTGAGGCTGCGGCTGGCGCGTCTGAACACGAAATAACCGGCTAGAAAGGGAGTAATAATGAGCAAGACTATTAAGGTGTTTTTGGACGAGAAGGAAATGCCTAAGCAATGGTATAATATCCAGGCCGATCTGCCCCATCCGCTGCCACCGCCGGTTGATAAAGATGGCCGCCCGATTGGGCCGGATGCGCTGGCAGCAATATTTCCGATGAACCTAATCGAGCAGGAGGTTAGCACGCAGCGCTGGATAGATATCCCCGAGGAGGTGCTTGAAAAACTTATGCTTTGGCATCCCACGCCTCTCTGCCGAGCGCGTAATTTTGAGAAGGCGTTGGGCACGCCAGCGCGCATCTATTATAAGAATGAAGGCTGCTCGCCGGCTGGCAGCCACAAGCCTAACACGGCTGTGGCACAGGCTTATTACAATAAGGTTTTTGGGATTAAACGCCTCACCACCGAAACTGGCGCGGGCCAGTGGGGCAGCGCGTTGGCCTTCGCATGCAAGCTATTCGACCTGGCTTGTAAAGTATATATGGTGAAGATCAGTTTTGTTCAAAAACCGCTGCGCAAAATGATGATGAACGTATGGGGAGCGGATTGCGTAGCTAGCCCCAGCGATCAGACCAAGACCGGCCGCGAAATCCTTGCCAAAATGCCCGATACTCCCGGCAGCTTGGCCATCGCCATTAGCGAGGCAATCGAAGACGCTGTGGCTTCCCAGGATACTCGTTATTCGCTTGGGAGCGTTTTAAACCATGTTCTTATGCACCAGACCATTATCGGTTTGGAGGCCAAAAAACAAATGGAGAAAATCAACGAGTATCCCGATGTCGTCATTGGCTGCGTAGGGGGAGGATCAAATTTTGCTGGCATCAGTTTTCCGTTCATCTGCGATAAAATCCACGGGCGCGACGTGCGCCTGCTGGCAGTTGAGCCTTCCGCTTGTCCGACTCTGACGCGCGGCCCCTTTGTCTATGACTCAGGTGATGTGGCTATGATGACTCCCTTGCTGCCGATGCATAGTCTTGGCCATGGCTTCGTGCCGCAGCCGATTCATGCTGGAGGATTGCGCTATCATGGTATGGCTCCGCTGGTAAGCCATGTCATGCGCGAAGGCCTGATTGAGGCCCGCTCTCTCCAGCAGCTCGAGTGCTATAAAATGGCCGTGCTATGGGCCAACACCGAGGGCTTTATCCCGGCTCCAGAGACTGCCCACGCCATCATGGCGGCTGCCCAGGAGGCCACTCGAGCAAAAGAAGAGGGCAAGGAAAGGGTTATTCTGTTCAACTGGTCCGGGCATGGGCTCATGGATCTAACTGGCTACTCCGCATTTCAGACGGGCAAGCTTATGGATGCTGCCTTGCCGGAGCAAGCTTTACAGGAATCTTTGCGCGTGCTTGAGAAATTTCCGAAACCGCCGGCGCTGTAAGTATAAACTTGCAACCGAAAAGACCAGGACGTATCTGCCCAAATCGACATTGGGCCAACAGTCGGCTTTATTATCTAGAGCCGAGCTATTGAGGTCCTGAAAGGCAAGTGCTGAAGCAAACAGGATATTGACTTCTCCTGCTTAAAAGGCCACCATTATTCAATTCTAGGTTTTGAGAGGGAACCCTTTAGATAAAATGGAGCAGCATATGCATATTATGTCACGGGCAATCCTAATCCTTTTAGCCGGCTTAATCATGTTGAGCCAAAGTGGCTGCGCTATGTTTCGAGTTAAGGTCAAAGATGATGATGTCACTAAGCTGCCAGCTTTTGACGCTAGCTATGGGCCACAAGATTTACGTAAGTTAAGCGAGCAGATAGCCAGCGAGATCGCTGCTAGCACGTTTGTCCAAAATCTGCCGGCCGACCCCATCATGATCATTTATGGCGTTCAGCCTCGGACAGAAACCTTTGTTGATACCCAAGCGCTTACGGATCGCATCCGGACCACTCTGATGCAGAGCAGTAAAATTAAATTTGTAAACGAAAGCCGCCGGCAAGAGTTGATGAAGGAACAGGGTTACCAGGCGGCCAACGCCACGGATGAAACGCGTGTTGCTGTCGGCAGGCAATTGGGTGCCAAGCATATGATGACAGGTGCCCTAGTGGAGATGAAGAAAGAAACTGGCCGCCAGGTCCGCGTATCCAAATCGCAACTGGTATATTATCAGTTGACCTTTGACATCACTGACCTAGAAACCGGCATCATCGCCTGGTCCACAACAAAGGAATTTGCTCGCGAGGCGCGCAAGCCATTGATCGGCTGGTAAGTCTATACTAGCCGTTTTTACGCCTAAATTTTTGTGCTAGCACGCCTTCGCTTGTTGCTGGCCAGCGCGGTTATCTTATGCGGGTCAAGGGTATAGCTCATGCGTTTCCGATTACGCTTTTTTATCAATAGCTATACGGCTTGGCGTGGCTGTGGCGCTGTCTTGGCGCTTGGGTTTCTGACCGGCTGCACTACTCCGCCGCTGCAAGCCGCTCGTAATAATTTTCATCATGGCCGTTTTCAACAAGCCGATCACGATTTAGCTGTTATTCCAGAAAACGATAAGGATAGCGTTTTATATCTAATGGAACGCGGAATGATCCGCCAATCCCTGCAGGAATATGATGCCAGCTCAACTGATTGGCGCCAAGCGGCTGATCTGGACACCTCATTGGAAACATATAGCGTATCGCAAGGTGCCGCTAGCTTGGTGGTTAATGACCGCGCGCTTTCTTTTCGCGGCGCTCCCTTTGAGCGAACTTTGCTTTTTACATTTTTAGCTAAAAATTATTTAGCTCAGCAAAACTGGGACTATGCCGCAATCTGTGCTCGCAATATAATCCGCCAGCTTGAGGATAACGACGGCTATCCTGACATTCCCTATTGTCGCTACATGGCCGGTTTTTGCCTAGAACTTATCAACGATGCGGGTAACGCTGCCATTCAATACAAGACGATTGCCAAGCTATTGCCAGATTGTCTAGTGGATGCAGCTAACGGGCGACTGCATATCGAAGGGCTCCCAGACCTGCAGCCTATTCCGGCGCATAAAGAATGGCGTAACGAATTGATATGTTTTGTGCTTATCGGGCGCATTCCTCCCGGCAATCAAAGCCATAGCGCTCCGCCGGCAGCGCCGCCACCATATGCTGAAATTTATTATGCCAATCATTATCTAGGGCGCAGTTATCCGCTAGCCAATACGGCAGATTTGATCGCGGCCACTGAAAAGCGTGAAGCGATGATTGAGCTGGCCAAGAGCACCACTCGGCTGGCTTTGAAGATCGGTATATCCGAAGCTATAAGACAGCAAAATGAAATGCTGGGATTTCTGTCCGCCTTCTTGCTTTTTGCAATGGAAAGCCCCGACTGCCGCCGCTGGGAGACTTTACCCTTATGGCTTGAAGTAGCACGGGTTTCTTGCCCCAGCAATCTCGACGAGGTCAATGTGGTGTTTTCAACTGGCAAAACCATCAAGATTAAGCCAGCTGCCCGGCGCGCCAACATCTACATCGCTTTCTGCCGTGATAATATCAACTAGCCGCCGCGCTGCTTATTTTTCGGAAACATCAATGGTATTTATAATCCAAGCCGGCTCGAGGCCGCTGCCGGCAACGAAATTGACACGCGCTTTATCCAACACTTCTTTCATTTCCTCGGCACTTAATTTGGAACGGAAGAGCGGCACTTCGATGGTCGTATCGGTTTTGAGCATGATCTGTTTGCTGACATCTTGGTAGCCGGCTTTGCCAATGCTGATCACGTGGTCGCCGGCATATAGTTGGAAGCCCGTCAGCGGAGTTGTGCCGATTAGCATGCCGTCAATTTCTACTAACGCGGGGTCGGTTGGGCCGGTGGTAATCGAAAGCTTGACCTTCGCTCGGCTATTTTGTTGTTCCAGGCGCGCTTGCAGTTTCTCGTTCAAGCCCTGTGCCGCCTTGCTTAAAGCTGTCTGCAATAACTGCACGAGCTCATCTTCGCCAACAACTGTTTGATGGGCTTCGGTCTGGCGAAAGCTACGATTGGCCGTTCCTTCAAGCATGGCGATGATTGCGCCGTCGCTGGTGTCCAGCGCTTGAATAGCCACCCGCAGGGTCAAGGTTTGAAATTCAGTTTTGAAGCCGCCTTGATTGATCACTTCCTTGCCGGGCGCGTAGCTCAGCAGGTTTCCGCGCAGAACGATATCGGCATTGAGCGCCTGAGCTGCATGTAAAAAAGATGGCTTAAGCGAGATTTTTTTATCTTGATCGCTTAAGGTCAGTGCTTGAATTTGGTTAATAAAATCCCGGCGATCAATAAGCACATAGGCCGGATTGTTGGCCAAGACGGCGCTTAGAGCAAAAACCCCTTTATCGGCAAGCTTTTGTGGAGTGATGTCGCCAAGCAATAGCGTATCGGCCGGCACGCTGGCATGGTTATCAAAATCCAATAATGCTACCCGCGTGGGTTCCATGGCCATGAGCGTAGAGGCCAGCGCCAGGATGGAGATAAATCCGATGGTTTTCATAATTAGATTCTCCTTATTGTTTTTATCCAGGGCCGCTGTTACCCCAGGCATGTTTTAATGGCTGCGTAAATAATATAACAGCCAGGTCAATAAGAGTGCTAGGGCCAGCAACATCAAAATAGCCTTGTTACGCACTATTCGGTGCTCCTGCCTAGAAGGGTGTAAATTGGGAAAATGGCCAGCCATAAAATAATGGGCGAATTTCTCTCTCCCAGTTCTTTGATGGTGAGTTGTTAGGCTGGCCGTTGCGGCGTTCGAAATTGGATCTGCGGTGAGATCTTCCGTTTTGGTAATGGTCGTGCTGTCGGCTGCATGGGCGAACAAATCATCCGCAGGCTGCTTAGCCACGGCCGCAACCGCCTCTGCGGCGCCCGGAAATGTCTTGCTGCGTGGTGGCCAAGCAGAAGCCGGGTTGAATCGCGTAACTTTTTTAAGATCTTGGTCTACCCGTTTGAGCTCTTTATGGAGATCTTTAAGCCGACGATCAATGAGAGATCCTTTTTTTTGTTTGAGTACCATGGTTTAGACCAATCAGCTCGGTTGGTTATCAGCTTAAGCCTTGAGATCAAGCTTTAATATAATTTGACCAGTAGAACTCCGATCAATACCGCTAATACTATTGCAACCGGTAGGCTGACCGCCAGGCCGATTAGCATCCATTCACTAAAACTGCGCGTGCGCGCCGGTTGTCCGGCAATATCATTATAAAAGAGCGTCCGGTCTTCCGGAAGCATGCCATTGCGGTTCTCTCGCAGGACATCTACTCGTGCCAGATCTTTATTGTATTCCTTACGGCTATTATCAATTACCGCTAGGGCCTTGGTAAGTTCTTCACGAAAGCCAACGCTGTCTGTAGGCCATTGTTCTTCGTTGAATTTTTGGATGCCTGATAACAGCTCTTTAAAGCGTTTTTCAGTATTCGTTAATAGCTCTAAACGTTGGTTAAGCAAGATGCCTTCACGCTCTAGCGATACCAGGCTTTGTTGGAGATGATCAAGCATTTCACGTTTGCCAGCTTCGTATTTCTCTTGATTGCTACGCAAATGCTCCAAGGAGCTTTTTTCTCGCTCTAGCGCTTCTTGGCGTGAGCGTAAGCGCTCCAATTCATCTAGTTTGGAAGCAACTTGGCCATTGATTTCTTCTTTACGTTGAGTCAGCGGCGTTAGGTTTAAATCTTGAACTAGCACGGGTCCGGATTTCGGAGCATCGGCTGCCAAATCAGTATTGTATTCCGGTCCCATTTTAACTTCCTGGACGGCGTCCCGGCGTTGAATTAAATCGTCATCAAAAAAATCTCTGTTGCTCATATTGACCTCCTCTGTTTCCATTTCATTGGGGAATGATTAATACTTGCCCAGGGCGTAACTTCTCAGGGGCTGACAAAATGCCACGGTTGGCTTCAAGGATCTTTCTCCACTTACCGGGGTCTTGATAGACTTTAGTTGCTATCAAGGATAAAGTATCGCGTTCTTGTACTAGGTAGGTTTGGCCGGCGCCGGCACTTGGTAGAGCTGTTGCCGATATATCTGGGTTTACTGAGGCAGTCTTAAACGCCTCGGCCGGCGTTCCGATAGGCATTAACATTCGCTTTGCTAGATTCTCCCTGACTTCCCGTAAATCATTTTTTAGGCGAGTATTCTCATCCTCTAAAGCTTTAAGTTTCCCTGAAAAACCAGGTAATTGATCGGAAACTAATGCGGCCAACGACATTTTGGCCTTATGGATCAGGTCTTCGATCATAGCTTTTTTTTCTGTATCCGGACGCAATTCAAGATAACGTTGATAGTGATAAATCGCCCGTGCGTAATCTTTCTTGAAATCATCATATAACAATCCGGCGTCAAGATGAGCTTGAGCTAATCTAGGCCGTTTGTCCAAGGCTAGGTTTAGGCATTGGAGAGCGCCGTTAAGGTCACCCTGATCAGTTTTGGCTTTAGCTTTTTTGATAAAAGGATCATGGAGTTCCGCAAGATCGATCTTGGCAGTGCTTTGCCCACATCCGCAGGCAGCCAACAATAGCGCCAATAACAGAGCTGCTGATAATCTTTGCCGGATATGTGTTGTGATCACAGGTTTTAGCTCCTCTTCCAAATGCCCTATGGAAAGATACCGGCGGGCAATTTATTGTAGCCTTCTTGCTCGATTAAAGCACAAAGCTTTTATATACCAGCTAGCCTGTGCATGCAAGGCGAATTCAGTCGTTACGTTGCAGCTAATTTTAGTAAAAAGTAGCTGTATATCCCAAAACCTCTTATTTTTTAAGGCAAGTTAGGTCGGCTGTTTTTAATGAAGGATCTAGCCCAGACAGGCTTACAGGATGGCCGGTCAAGGGGATGGATTGATAGTGGACGAAGCCAAGGGTTCGTGTTAAAGTTTTTCGCAATTCTGCTGTTGCTACGTCGCCTGTTCTTGTGTTTGCAAGGAGATGCCCGTTATGGCTGATAGCCCCGCTAATAAAGCTAAGGATAAAATAGACGTTTCCTATATCGCCGGTCTGGCGCGATTGACTTTGGATGAAAAGGAAGCTGTGACGTTTCAGGGGCAACTAGAGCAGATCGTCAATTATATAAAAGAAGTGCAGCATCTTGATGTTTCGGGCGTGGAGCCCACGGCACAGGTCGTCCGGCAGCCTAATGCATTGCGTAAGGATGTAGTTCAGCCGGGGCTGGCGCGCAGCGCCGTGCTAGCCAACGCACCGCGTCATGATGGCGAACAGTTTCTCGTTCCTAAAATTATTTAGTCTGGCATGTCTTTATGCAAAATTTGAATCAGCTAACGCTCCATCAAAGCCGTGAGCTATTGCGCAAGGGCGCCTGCTCTTCACGCCAATTGGTAGAGCGCCTGATCGAAGAGATTCGCTCCCACGACCCTCAGCTTAGAGCTTATATTAACGTGGATGAGGAGCAAGCGCTGCAGCAGGCGCAGGCGGCTGATGCACGCCGCCAGCAGGGCCAAGCCGCAGCATTGCTGGGGTTGCCCATCGCGGTTAAAGATGCCATCAGCGTGATAGGACAACCCTGCACTTGCGCTTCGCAGATCCTGCAGGGATATCAGGCGCCTTATGATGCCAGCGCTATCGCTCGCCTGCGTGCGGCGGGCGCCGTATTTTTAGGCCGTACTAATATGGACGAGTTTGCCATGGGTTCTAGTACGGAAAACTCGGCCATGCAGATCACCCGCAATCCCTGGGATATAGATCGTGTGCCGGGCGGTTCTAGCGGTGGATCCAGCGCAGCTGTTGCGGCCGATGAAGCCATCGCTGCCCTAGGCTCTGATACTGGCGGCTCCATTCGTTTGCCAGCATCATTTTGCGGCTGCGTAGGGCTGAAGCCTTCCTATGGGCGGGTATCGCGCTATGGCTTGACCGCCTTTGCATCTTCGCTTGACCAAATCGGCCCAATGACAAAAGACGTTCGAGATGCGGCCATTATATTGAATGTTATCGCGGGCCATGACCCGTGCGATACGACATCAGCTCAAATAGCGGTTCCAGATTTTGAGTCGGCCTTGCAGCCAAGTCTTGCGGGTGTAAAAGTTGGCTTACCGCGGGAATATTTTACATCAGGCATAGATCCGGAAGTGCAGCAAATCGTTCAAGAGGCGATAGGCCAATGCGAACGTTTGGGCGCTACGCTTATTGAGACATCTTTGCCTATGACGTCGCATGCTATCGCTGTTTATCATATTATAGCTTGCGCTGAAGCCTCAGCTAATTTAGCGCGCTTTGATGGCGTGCGCTATGGCCAGCGCGCGCCTGATGTCAACAGCCTCTTAGAAATGTATACCCGCACGCGCTCGGCTGGATTTGGATCCGAGGTTAAGCGCCGCATCATCCTGGGGACCTATGTGCTCAGCAGCGGGTATTACGATGCTTATTACTTACATGCTCAGAAGGCGCGGACGCTGATCCGGCGTGAATTTGATCAAGTCTTTCAAGCTTGTGACGTTTTGTTAACACCGGTAGCGCCTATCGTTGCCTATCGGATTGGCGAAAAGAACCACGATCCCTTGCAAATGTATTTAGTGGATATTTTTATGGCACCAGCCAGCCTGGCCGGGCTTTGCGCTCTATCGTTGCCATGCGGGTTCACAAGCGCGGGCTTGCCGGTTGGCTTACAAGTGATTGGTCCAGCCTTTGGCGAGGAGCGCATTCTACGAGTCGGGTATGCATATGAACAATCTACGGAATGGCATCGGCGCAAGCCGATCTCTAGATAGCTGCTAGGAGCAAGTTTATGAACTATATCGCAGCTATCGGACTAGAGGTGCACGTTCAGCTGGCAACGCAAACCAAGATGTTCTGCGCTTGTCAAACGGCTTTTGGCAGGCCGCCCAATACCTTAGTATGCCCGGTTTGTCTGGGTTATCCCGGTGCCCTGCCGGTGATTAACGAAGAGGCCCTGCGCCTAACTGTCATGGCCGGTTTGATGTTGGGCTCCACTATCAATACCTTCAGTAAATTCGATCGCAAAAATTATTTTTATCCGGATGTATCCAAAAACTATCAGATCTCGCAATACGACCATCCGCTTTGCTCCGGCGGGATGATTGAGATTGCAGTAAGTGGTCTTAGCAAGACGATTCATCTGGAGCGGATTCATTTGGAAGAAGATGTGGGCAAGAATATACATGTTCGAGAATCTAGCTGCATTGATTTCAACCGTGCGGGAACGCCGCTGATGGAAGTGGTGACTAAGCCAGAAATGGAGTCTGCTGAAGAAGCCATGGCCTTTTTACAAGCCTTAAAACAAATCCTGTTATATGGCGGTATCAGCCATTGTAATCTGGAGCAAGGCAACCTGCGCTGCGATGTTAATTGCAGCCTGAGGCCTGTCGGGCAAGAGGCTTTGGGCGTCAAAACTGAAATCAAAAATCTAAATACCTTCAAAGGCGTCTTTCAAGCGCTGAAACATGAAATTAATCGCCAGGCCGATCTACTTGCCGCTGGAGGGGTTGTGGCTCAAGAGACTCGGCGATGGGAGACCGATCAAGGAATTACCGAGTCCATGCGTTCCAAGGAAGAGGCTAACGATTACCGCTATTTTCCTGACCCGGACCTGATGCCGATAATCCTATCAACGGAGCAAGTTGAACATTGGCGTCAACTATTGCCGGAATTACCGCGCCAGCGCTGCGAACGATTGATTCGCCAATATGGGATTCCTGCTTATGATGCCCGGGTGCTCTCAGCCGACAAGGCTTTGGCCGATTATTTTGAAGAGGCCTGTCTACATTCATCTTTTCCAAAAGCGATATCCAACTGGCTTATGACCGAAATGCTCCGTTGGCTGGCGGAAAAGGAAATGGAGCTTGAACAAGTGGTGATGACACCGCGTGCGCTGGCCGATCTGGTGCGTCTGACGGAAACACAGGTATTAAATTCTAACACGGCCAAAGAAGTATTTGCGGCGCTCTTTGAACAGGGTGGCGACCCCGAAGAGTGGGTGCAACAGAAGGGGCTGGCTCAGATCAGCGATGCGACTGCTTTGGAGGCATTAGTGGATAAGGCGCTGGTTGAGCAAGCTCAATCTGCATCCGATTTTCGTGCCGGCAAGGTGGCGGCATTACAATTTCTGGTTGGGCAGGTCATGCGAGCCAGTAAGGGGAAGGCTCACCCCAAACGGGTGCGAGAACTATTAGAGAAAAAATTGACGCTTGGCTAAGTTTGAGTGTAGGTTAGCCTTAAAAATAAGTAAGCGGTAAGGAGGAGCAAGCTTTGAGCACTAATGATAGTTATATCATTGAGATACTCAAGGATGTCGGCTTGATCAACGCCGAACAGATCGAAAAGGCTAAATCACATGCCAACGCCAATCAAAGCGTGGTGGAGGCACTAATAGATACCGGCGTTATCTCCAAAATGGAGGTTTTGAAAACCGTCGCCATGCAGCTGGGCATGGATGTGATAGTGCTTGCCGAACAAGAGATACCCCCCGAGATCATTAAACAGATTCCCGCTACGATCGCCCGCCGCTATAAGGTGGTTCCTGTTTTCAACAGCGATAACATGCTGACCGTGGCATTAGCTGATCCGCTGGATATTCAGACCTTAGATAGCCTGCGCTTTATACTGAAACGCAATGTTGAAGGGGTGGTGGCTTCGGATGAAGAAATTTCCATTGCCTTAGACCATTATTATGGGCGCCAGGAAAAAACCATCGAAGAATTAATCAGCCAAAAACAACTTGATGCTGTAGCCCTTAAGAGGATCGTATCGGCCGATGATGAGCTAAGCGCTGATTCTGATGCGCCGATTATTAAACTAGTCAGCCTGATTATTCTGGAGGCCCAGCGTAACCGCGCCTCGGATATTCATTTAGAGCCTATGGAAAAGCGCTTTCGCGTGCGCTATCGCATCGATGGTGAACTGCGCGAGGTGGAGAACCCGCCGAAACGTCTACAATCATCCATCATCAGTCGCTTAAAATTAATGGCTGGAATGAAATTGGCAGAGAAACGCATTCCACAGGATGGGCAGATTAAAATAACCATAGGCGGGGAGGATTTGGACTTACGTGTCTCCACTGTGCCGGCGAGCCATGGCGAGAGCATGGTCATGCGTATTCTTACCCAGAAAACACTGGAATTAGGCTTGCCTAAGCTGGGCTTCTTTGCCGACGATCAACAAACTTTTGAAAGGTTGATAGGGTTGGCCGATGGAATCCTGCTGATCACCGGTCCTACCGGTTCCGGCAAAACCACCACTCTGTATGCCGTTTTGAATCATTTAAATCGTGCGGATCGTAAAATTATTACGGTAGAGGATCCGGTTGAATATCACTTGGCGGGCATTAACCAGGTCAATGTTAAAGAAGATATTGGGTTAACTTTTCCAGCGGTCTTAAGGTCCATGCTGCGGCAGGCTCCCAACATTATCATGATCGGCGAAATTCGTGACTTGGAAACAGCCGAAATAGCCATCAATGCAGCATTGACCGGACATCTGGTTTTTAGCACCCTTCACACCAACGACGCGCCTAGCGCGATCACCCGGCTCCTGGATATAGGGATTAAGCCATTTCTCTTGGCTTCTTCTATCCGGGCTACGCTCGCCCAGCGTTTGGTGCGGGTTATTTGTGAGAAATGCAAGGAGGCTTATACCCCCTCTGAGGACGAGCTCCGCTTGCTGGGCCCCGCTGCCGCCCAACAACCCAATCTTAAGCTGTTTAGGGGCCGAGGTTGCAGCGCCTGTGGCCAAACTGGCTACTTCGGACAGAAAGGCATCTTCGAAATTTTTATCATTAATAATGATGTGCTGGACTTGATCTTTCGTCAAGTGTCTGCGGATGTTCTGCGTAAGCGCGCTCGCGAGATGGGCATGCGAATACTTCGCGAGGATGGGATACGTAAGGTTATGTCCGGCTTGACTACGCTTGAAGAAGTCATCAGCATAACCCAGGGGGATTAAAGCTATGAACGAACCGCCTACAGCTGATATCGACATGAGCGATTTGCTGCAGATGGTTGTGGATGAAGGCGCATCTGATTTGCATCTTAGCGTTGGTTTAGCACCCATGCTGCGCCTCCATGGCAGCCTGCAGGCGGTGAATCTGCCGCCTTTGACTCCAGAGGATACCGAGCGTTTCATGAAGAGCATTACTTCGGAAACCTATCAGCAAAAGATTCGCGAATCCGGGGGGATGGATTTTGGCTTCAGTTTTGGGGCCGCCGCGCGTTTTCGCGCCAGCGTGCTGAAAAGCAAAGGTAATATTGGCATCGTGTTGCGCCAAATCCCTTCCCAGATGTTAAGCCTGGAAGAGATAGGGCTGCCGGCTCAGGTAAAAGACCTGCTGTTTCGTCCCCGCGGCCTTATTCTAGTTACTGGGCCAACCGGGTGCGGAAAAACGACTACCTTGGCCAGCATGATAGACTTGATCAATATTGAACGCGATTGTCATATTATAACTATCGAGGACCCGATCGAATATTATCACTCGCATAAGAAATCCATTGTTACTCAGCGCGAAGTGGGTATTGATGTTCCCAATTTTAAGGAAGCTTTACGGCGGGCTTTGCGCCAGGATCCGGATGTGATGCTCGTCGGCGAAATGCGCGATCTGGAGACAATGGAAGCCGCCCTCACTGCGGCAGAGACCGGCCATCTGGTTTTAGCCACGCTGCATACTACCGGCGCCGCCCGGACCGTGGATCGTATTGTAGATGCTTTTCCGATCAATCAACAGGAACAAGTTCGCACTCAACTGGCCTCCAGCATCATTGCTGTTATTTCTCAATTATTGATTATTCGCAAGGACCAGCCAGGGCGCTTGGCGGCTTTTGAGATCATGATAAGCACGCCATCGATTCAATCGCTGATTCGCGAGAATAAGACCTTCCGCATCACTTCGGATATTCAGACCGGCGCCAAGTGGGGCATGGTGACTCTCGATGCCCACTTGTTGTCACTGTACGAGGCTGGCTTGATAGATTACGAGAACTTAATTACCAAATCTCAAGACCCCGAGGCAATCATCAATAAATTACGGGGCCCCCGCAAACGCTAGAGGCTGATTATGGATGAAGTGACCAGCCAAGAAACCTTATTACAACTGCTGATGGATAACGGCGCTTTGACTGCCGAACAGCTGGAAGATGTCCGCGAAGAACAGCAACGGACTGGCAATTCAGTCCATCAAATCGTCATTGATACAGGCATGCTTAAAGAAGACGATTTATTGGCGGTGATAGCCAATCATTTGGGAACAACCATCATTGACTTAAAGGAAATGGAAATATCGCCTCAAGCGATCCAAACCATTCCCGCCAGCGTTGCTCGCTTGTATAATATTGTTCCGATAGAGTTGAAATCAAATGCCGTGGTGCTAGCCACTTCGCGCCTGCCGACTCCAGAAATCGTGGATGAGATTCGCTTCGTGTTGACCCGCGATATCTCCTTTGTTATAGCTCGAGAGAATGATATCAAAAGCCAGATAGAACGCTTTTATGGCAGCGATAATATCTCGATCAACGATCTGCTGGCGGCTCTGGAATCGGAATTTGAGGCTGGCGCAGGCTTACAGTTGCGAGAAGGCAAAACAGAAGATGAAACAGGGCTAGCCGAGGCGGCTAATTCAGCGCCAGTGGTACGGTTTGTTAATCTGATCCTGTATGAAGCCGTACAATCCAAGGCAGCGGACATCCATTTTGAACCTTTTGAAAATGAATTCAAAATCCGTTATCGCGTGGCTGGGGCCTTATATGAAATGAAGCCGCCACCGCTCAGCTTGGCTTTGCCCGTTATTTCACGCATCAAGGTCATGGCTGGCATGAATATCGCCGAGCGGCGCTTGCCGCAAGATAACCGCATACAAATGAATATACTTGGCCGGCCTATTGATTTTCGGGTATCGACACTGCCGACCGAATTCGGCGAAAGCGTTGTGCTGCGTATTTTGGATCGAGCTACCAAATCTTTGGAATTAAATAATCTGGGCATGCCTCCGGATGTCTACGATGCTTTATCAAAGGACATTGAAAAACCGAATGGAATTATCATCGTCACCGGCCCAACCGGATCCGGGAAAACCACCACCCTCTATTCCGCTTTGCGACGAATCAATAGAATTGAAGCCAAATTGCTGACCTGCGAAGATCCGGTGGAATATGATATCGAAGGCATAGTTCAGGTTCCGGTAAACGAAGCAGCAGGAGTTACTTTTGCACGTATTTTGCGCCATTTTGTTCGCCAGGATCCCGACGTCATCATGATCGGCGAAATTCGTGATATGGAAACAGCTCAAATCGCTATTCAGGCCTCATTAACTGGTCACTTGGTTTTGAGCACTCTTCATACTAATGATGCTGCCGGCGCCATTACCCGGCTAATAGATATGGATGTTGAGCCTTTTTTGATCTCATCGACCATGGAAGCTATCTTGGCTCAGCGTTTAGTGCGTCAGATATGCACAAAGTGTAAGACGCCATATCAGCCTGATAAGCAGATGTTAGAATTGTTCAACCTGACGGAGGAGTCACTGGCGGGGCGCCCTTTTTACTATGGCAAGGGCTGCCCTGAGTGTCATAATACAGGTTATCACAGTGAACGTAAGGGCTTGTATGAATACCTGATGATTACTGATGCCGTCCGGCAACTGATTAATCAGAAAAAACCCACCTTGGAAATCCGAAACAAGGCTATAGAACAAGGCATGCGCATTCTGCGGGATGACGGCCTACGTAACATCTTCGACGGCTATACTACGGCGGAAGAAGTTCTGCGCTACACCTAGCGTCTACCATTGGCATTACTTGATTTCTTGATCAACCGATATGGCGGCTATCATTCTCGTTTTTAGTTGTATAGCCATTGGCTTGCCGCTCAAAATTCACTTGGTTTTTTTGGATATAGGCGGCATAGACATCTTCGGCAGACATGCCCAATACCTGTGCCAAGGATATAAGAAAATGAAACATATCCACCACTTCTACCCGCGCATTTTGTTTGTCAAATTTTTGATACTTGGCCCACCATTTCCAAGGTACGCTATCGGTTAATTCGGCCAGTTCTTGAGAAAGCGCCCGACAGTAATTCAACACCCATTCCGGCTGCTGCGCTGGAGGAATGGATAGAGTATCAACGCCGATACGTTGGTTTAGCTCAGCCTGCAGGCGAAAGATCTCAACGAGCATGTCGCTCATGGCTATATTCCTTTCAAATGGCAATTTTGGTTTTGACAGCATCATCAGAATCGTCAGAATACAAGCAAACGCATTCTTGGGGATTTGTCAAGGCCAAGACTTGCTTTATTGGCTGGCCAGGGGCAGGAGTATCATTGATACGGTTGAATTATGCAATGTCCTTGGCCAGTCGCTTAGACTAGCATGAACGCGGTTTTGGTGTTTGGATCACTCTTCAAGTTGAACACGAGGTGTAAAACGATATGGAAAAGGTGATAATTCTTGGCACGGGCCCCGCCGGTCTCAGCGCGGCCATTTATGCGGCGCGAGCTGCTTTAAAGCCTTTGGTTATTGAAGGGCCGCATCCTGGTGGGCAGCTGCTCAGCGCCCTCAGTGTAGAAAATTTTCCTGGATTTCCTCATGGTGTTGATACGGCTACATTGATGCAGGCCATGCGTGAGCAAGCAGAAAATTTTGGAGCCCGCCTGCAGGCTGGGGAGGTTGCCAAAGTGGATTTCAGCCAAGCTGCTCTAAGAGTAGACCTGCTTGATGGCCAACGTCATGAGGCCAGAGCTATTATCATCGCCACGGGGGCTGGGGCTGTTTATTTAGGATTGAAATCTGAACAGCAGCTGCTGGGCCGGGGCGTTTCGGCCTGCGCTACTTGTGATGGCGCCCTATATAGGGACAAGTCAGTTGCCGTAGTGGGTGGCGGCGATAGCGCTATGCAAGAAGCTCTGTTTCTAACTCGTTTCGCCTCTCATGTAACGATTATCCATCGCCGGGATCAATTCCGAGCGTCCAAGATTATGACAGCGCGCGTGCTGAACCATCCCAAAATACAAGTGGTTTGGAATAGCGTGGTAGATGAGGTTCTGGGTGTTGCTCAACAAGAGGTGGTTGGATTACGTCTGAAACATGTCCAGACCGGCGCTTTATCGGAGTTGCCGGTAACTGGTGTTTTCATAGCTATTGGGCATCGACCGAATACGGCTCTCTTTGTCAACCAGGTGGCCATGAATCCCCTAGGATATATTATAACCGATCATACCCGAACTAATCTCAGAGGAGTTTTTGCCGCTGGGGATGTTCAGGACCAGTTTTATCGTCAGGCGGTTATCGCCGCCGGCACTGGATGCATGGCAGCCTTGGAAGCTGAGCGCTATTTAAAAGAAGCTTAATTTAATGTCCTCTCCAGAAGATTTAGCCAAACAGTGGGTCGCTTATCGCCGCCTCATTGCCTATGCTCGCCCTTATCTGTTCAGATTGATTGTGGGCGGCTTGTGCGGCATTTTATTTGCTGGATCTACGACCGGACTGCTGGTCACCGCGCGCAAGGTGCTTGAATATGTTTTTCAATACGCCGCATTTTATAAAGTTGTCATAGTTGCGGCTTTGCTGCCGCTGTTGGCTTTCGCGCGTGGCTTCGGCCAATTTCTCAGCGATTACTTCATTGAATGGGTAGGCAACCGGGTGGTTATGGATATGCGCATTCAATTATTTGCTCATCTCCAAGATCTCTCAATTCGCTTCTTCTCAAAAAGCAAAACCGGCGAGCTCATCTCGCGCACGATCAACGATACATCTATGATAGAGAGGGCTGTATCTGGGGTGATCGGCGATTTGGTTAAGCAGCCCTTTGTACTGATTGGTGCGGCAGGTTTTTTGGTCTGGCTGGATTGGAAACTAGCCCTGGGCAGTTTAGTTTTGTTTCCGATCTGCATTGTGCCGTTCGCACTTTTTGGTCGCCGGGTGCGCCGCTATGCTCGTCATGTGCAGAAACGCTTGGCAGCGCTAGTAACCATTATGCAGGAAACTTTGGTGGGCATCAGGATCGTCAAGGCTTTCGGCATGGAACATTATGAATTAGAGCGATTTGACTCCCAGTGCCGCTTGTTTTTCGCGCGCTTGATGCAGGTGGTTCGGGACAAGGCCAGCATTGAGCCGCTGATTGTGTTTATTTCATTTCTGGGCTTGGCACTGGTATTGCTTTATGCCCGTTGGGTGCAAATGCCGTTTCAGGACTTTTTAACATTTGCTTTTGCCATGATGATGCTATATGAGCCAGTCAAAAAATTGAGTAAAATCCATTTAGTAATACAACAGACCTCGGCCTCGGCCGACCGAATCTTTGAGCTATTAGATACTCCGGCGCAGATCATTGACCGATCGGACGCCATTGACTTTAAGGGACCTATTCAAACCATTCGCTTTGATAAGGTCAGCTTTGCCTATGATGAGCATAACGTATTGAGCGATATCGATTTCACTGTTAAAGCGGGTCAGCGAGTGGCCCTAGTTGGCAGCTCAGGAGCTGGTAAAACGACGCTGATCAACTTGCTGTTGCGATTTTATGATGTAACTTCTGGTCGTCTCTTATTCAACGAAACCAATATCAGGGAGTTCACCGTGAGTTCGCTGCGTCAACAAATAGGCATGGTGACGCAGGATACCATTTTGTTTAACGATTCGGTGGCGTCCAATATTTCCTATGGCTATGGGGAAGCGACGCGCGCGGCCATCGAGCAGGCTGCACGGCGGGCCAATGCGCATGAATTCATTATTAAAATGCCTGAAGGTTATGATACTGTCATTGGTGAGCGCGGCCTGCGGCTATCTGGTGGGCAATGTCAGCGGTTGGCCATTGCTAGGGCGATTCTGCGTAATCCACCGTTGCTTATTTTAGATGAAGCAACCAGCGCGTTAGACACTGAGTCGGAGCGGCTGGTCCAGGCGGCGCTAGATGACCTCATGGAAGGGCGTACCGTATTTGCCATTGCGCATCGGCTGTCCACGATTATGCATTGCTCAGCCATCATTGTTCTGGAACACGGCCGTATCGTCGAAACTGGCACCCACGAGAAATTGGTTGCACTAAACGGCGTTTACCGCCGTCTCTATGATCTCCAGTTTAGCGATGTCCGCGATAGTAAGTGAGTATATCTTGCACATAGCGGCGTGTGGAGGGATAGGTGATATCGTTCCAGAATTTATTAGCGTCGCCTTGATCCGAGGCTGCCCAGCGTAAGGAGTTCGAGCGCCCGGCATTGTATTCGGCTAAGGCATAGGGCAGGGGATTGGGCTTGGATGACCAACGCTCAATTGCTCGGCTTAAATACCAAGTGCCAGCCTTGATGTTCGCCTGAGGTTGAAATAGATCTTGTGGCGTGCAAGAGGGTACATGATTGGCCGCCGCCCATTCTTGAGCGGCTGGCTGAGTGACTTGCATTAAGCCGATTTCGCCAAGCTTGCCCACTCGGTGTGGGTTGAAGCGGCTCTCTCGCCAGATAACCGAACGAATAAGCCTAGCATCCACTCCGTAGAGCCGGGCGGCCTCGTTGATGGCGGCATCATAGGTATGCATGCGCCAATGAAACAAGCCCCAGATCATCAGAATGGCTGTTAGGCTGATAATGATTATGCGTCGCAAGATATCTTGTCCGCGTGAGCTTGTCTGGCGCCATCGCATGATGTAAAGTTTGTTACATACGGCTTAGCCTGTCAATTCGAAAGCATGCTTGATAAGCTTCAGTGAATGGAATTTTATGGCTAGCTTAAAAAGATATGATAAGTCGCATTGGCTGCAGGAACGAGAACGCTTCCGTCTGACACGAGCGGCGCGGCCACCAGCGCAATCAGATAATTACATCCGTCAAACCATTTTGGATATTTTTTCCAAAATGAATACAGGAGAGCGCAGCATCTGGCGCCAGCTAGAACAGGAATGGGTCGACCTGGTAGGCAATACTATTGCGCGGCATGCTCGGCCAGTGCGGCTGGATCGAAAAAACCTCATAGTAGCGGTGGATAGTTCGGTCTGGCTGAATGAGCTGATTCGCTATGAACGGCAAGCCATGTTGGCCAAGATCCAGCAACGTTTGGGGCAGGATCAGGTCCAATCTATTCGATTCCAAGTTGATCCTCAGGCTGTCCTTAAGAAAGATCCTTTGGCTTAGCCGCATTTCTTATCCCGTTAGGCATGGGGCCTCTCGGTGCTCCAGGAAGAGGCTTTCTTTTTGTGAGGCCAGCTCTTGTAACTTCGATCGAGTATAAAGATTGGTGCCATTAATTTTTTATTTGTCAGCGGCGAGTAAAAACGATAGCTTTAATGCCATTAGGGCAATAATAAATTAAGGAGGATTCATTTATGAAAGTTACAGTAGATCAGGATACTTGCACCGGGTGTGGCATTTGCGTGGATACTTGTCCGGAAGTATTTGAAATGGATGATGCTGTTGCCAAGGTTAAATTAGCAGAGGTTCCTTCAGAGCTCAAAGAGTCTTGCCAGGAAGCTGCTAATAATTGCCCGGTAGAAGCTATTAAAATCGAAGAATAAATTAATTGCGGATGGGCAGGTGTATCCTTCCTGCCCATCCATTGTCTTTTGGCTTTAGCATCAAAACGCCGCCGTCTATCATTGACTTTGGCGTTGTTTAATTATGCCAGCCGTCCTTGTTGCAGTGCATGCGCACGAACTCGCCTTTGTTTGAAGTTACCAAGACAGACGTAGATTCGCAGGCCCGTCGCGGCCGCTTATATACGCCTCATGGTGTTGTGGAAACTCCGGTCTTCATGCCGGTAGGTACTCAGGCCACCGTCAAGGCCATGACTCCGCGAGAGTTGGAAGAGTCCAAGGTGACGATGATCTTGGCCAATGCCTATCATTTGGCCGTGCGGCCTGGCATTGAGATCATTCGTCAATGCGGCGGCCTGCATGCTTTTATGGCTTGGCCGCACCCGATCCTAACCGATAGTGGCGGCTACCAGGTTTTCAGTCTAGCAGCTAAGCGCAAGATCCGCGATGATGGCGTTGAGTTCAGTTCGCATGTTGATGGGCGCCGTTTGTTCCTTGGCCCAACGGAAGCCATGGCCATTCAGTGCGATTTAGGCTCTGATGTTGCCATGGTTTTCGACGAATGTATTCCCTATCCCTGTGATTATGAATATGCTTGTAAGGCGGTTCAGCGAACTTTACAATGGGCCTCTAGTTGTGCCAACCAGGCTCGCGCTGCGGGGCAGCAGGTATTTGGCATTGTGCAGGGAGGCGCATATGCGGACTTGCGGCAATATTGTGCGGCCGAATTGGTGAATATAGGTTTTGATGGCTATGCTATTGGGGGCGTGAGCGTTGGCGAGCCAGAGGAAATTTTGTTGGCTGGCATAGCTGATAGCGTATGCCATTTGCCGATTGCCCGGCCTCGTTATTTGATGGGCGTTGGTTGGATGCGGCAGATTGTTGAGGCGGTGAACATGGGCGTAGACATGTTTGACTGCGTGATTCCTACGCGACTGGCGCGCAATGGGTCGGCCTTCACACGACAGGGACGTTATCCGCTAAAAGCGGCTGTCTATCGTGACGATACCGCCCCGCTTGAGTATGGCTGCCAATGTTATGCCTGTCAGACATTTTCGCGGGCATATATTCGTCATCTGTTTCAGGCAGACGAAATCCTTGGCGTACGCCTGCTGACTATACATAATCTGCATAGCTATATGGCTTTTATGCAGGAAATAAGAGCAGCTTTGGATAATGGTTGTTGGCAGCAATTCAGACAGGATGTTCATAAACGCATCATTAATAATTGATGGATAATAACGCCTTGAGGAGGGCTTATGATAGCTACATTGTTTCCCACGTTTTTGGCAATGGCCGGCGGGCCTGGAGGATCCGGGCAAGGGCAACAGTCTCCTATGGTGCTGATTGGCTGGCTGGTTATCATGGCTGGGCTTTTTTATTTCATGATGATCCGGCCTCAACAGCGCAAGGAAAAAGAACGTAAAACCCTGATCAGCCAAATTAAATCTGGTGATCGCGTTATTTTTGGCGGCGGGTTTGTGGGCATGGTTGCCAATGTTAAAGAACAAGTATTTGTTATTAAAATAGCAGATAACACAAAGGTCGAAGTTATCAAGGGCGCGGTAGTGCGCGTTTTGCAAAAAGACGAAATCGTTGCTACGGATTTGAAGGGATAATTGGCCATGGATAAGCATACCTTGTGGAAATGGCTGGTGTTGATAGCTCTAACCGCCTGGTCTCTGGCCCTGGTGATACCGCCATCAAAAAAAATTAAGCTGGGGTTAGATTTAAAGGGCGGCACTAGTTTCACCATCCAGATTGATCAAGCGGAAATCGAGAAACAACTGCGCGATGAATATAAAGAATTATCCGACGAACAGATTCGCGGCCGCATTCCCGCGGCCGTCAAACGCGCCCAGGAGCAGGCCCTGGAAATAATTCGCAATCGCGTGGATGCCATTGGCGTTGCTGAGCCGCAGATATATCCTGAGAAAAATGATCGCATCATTGTGCAGTTGCCAGGATTGAAAGAGGATGATCGCGCCCGTGCCGCCAGTCTAATTCAAAGCGCGGCCTTTCTTGAGTTTGCCATGGTGCATGAGGATAACGCCAAGCTCGTTAGGTCGCTATTCGATCGTGGTTTGGCGCCAGAAGGATATCGCATTGTCTCTCTGGATGGTCACGCTGGTTTGGGCGATTACTATCAGCGCGATTTACAGGCCGTTTCCGATGGGTCTATTGATGCAGATTTTCGCTCGCGCCTAGAACGCTTTCAAGCGCCGCCCGGTTATCGTTTTATGCTCGAAGAAAAAACGATGGACGGGCATAAAGTATTCATCCCTTATTTTGTTAGACAGCGCTATGAGATGAAAGGCGATGCGCTAAAAAAAGCTGGTGTGGAATATGATCAACTAAGTCGGCCGTATATAACCTTGGCGTTTGATAAAAAAGGCGCGCGTAAATTTGCGCGAGTTACCTCGGATTACGCTCCTGGCGGCGCCCGCAATCCCAATCCGGAGGGTCGGCGTTATATGGCCATTATCATGGATGGTCGATTGTATTCGGCTCCCTTCCTCAAAACAGCGATTTACGGCGGCGAAGCAATAATCGAGGGAAACTTTACGCTAGCTGAGGCTCAAGGATTAGCCATTGTTTTGCGCTCGGGATCTTTGCCAGCCCCGGTAAACATAATCGAAACCCAGATGGTTGACCCGTCGCTTGGGCGCGATTCAATCGAAAGCGGGACTCGGGCCACGATTTATAGTTGCATTATCGTGGTCATCTTCATGGTCGGCTATTATCTTTTGGGCGGTATAGTCGCGAACATCGGCTTGTTGTTTAATATGTTGTTATTGCCTTTGGCGATGATGATCACGGCCGGCGTCATGGGGCTATTTTCCAGCAGCACTGGCCAAGCCAGCATTGGCTTGCCGGTTCTAACGCTGCCGGGAATTGCCGGCATTGCTTTGACCATTGGCATGGCCGTGGATGCTAATGTGCTGATCTTTGAGCGGATCCGCGAAGAACAAAACTTAGGCAAACGCTTAAGCGCGGCCATCGAGGGCGGTTATCATAAAGCCTTTATCACCATCTTAGATTCCAACCTGACCACGGTCATGGCGGCGATCATTCTGTTTATTTTTGGAACAGGAGCGGTGCGCGGATTTGGAATCACCCTCACAGCCGGCATCATGGTGAGCATGTATACGGCTCTAGTGCTTACTCGCATGATTTTTAACCAGATCACGAAGCATACCTCATTGTCCACATTGAGGATGATGAACTTCGTAAAACCAACTCAAATCAATTTTATCGGCGCTGGAAAAATAGCTATGCTCATCTCGCTCTTGCTGATCATAGGAACTTGGGCGCAAATTGGCTATAACCTATGGCAGGATCCAGCGCGCATAGTAGGCACAGATTTCACGGGCGGGGCCGCCGTGACCTTTACTTTCACACAAAAGCAAGATGTGGATAAAATTCGCGACGTGCTAGCTTCCGCAGGCATCAGCCAGACGCTTATTCAATACCAAAAGGTTATGGATAAACCGGTGGAATACCTACAGGTTCGAGTTCCCTATGCCAGTAGCGCTAAAGCTAAAGATGCCCTTTTGACCGCTTTCAATGCGGCCGGCTTCAGCGTACTTAGCGAAGATGTTATCGGGCCGCAAGTTGGCCAAGAAATGGCTCGTCGGGCGCTAGGGACCCTCATCCTGTCGTTGGTAGGAATGATTATCTATATATCCTGTCGGTTTAAATTCGCCTATGCGGTTGGCGCGGTGGTTGCCTTGATCCATGATGTGCTGATTAGCGTTGGGATATATTGTTATTTTGGCCGGCAGATTGACATGACGATCATCGCCGCTATTTTAACCATCATTGGGTTCTCCATCAATGATACCATTGTCATTTTTGATCGCATTCGCGAGAAACTCAAGGCTATGCCTCATGCTCCATTTGTGCAGATCTGTAACATGAGCATCAACGAAACTCTCAGCCGAACGATTTTAACTTCCACTACCGTATTTTTAGCGGTGCTGATGTTATTGATTTTTGGCGGTGGCGCGATCAACGATTTTGCCTTTATTTTCTTTATCGGCATTATCTCGGGGACTTATTCTACCATCTATATGGCTACGCCAGTGATGATGTTGATTCGTCGGCTAAATAAAACCCAGACACCTGCGCCAGGAACGGCGCGGCGCTAAAACTTTAAAGAAACAGGATCTTTCAACAGATGGTGGTAATGGCGCTAATGTGCTGTGACTGCCAGTAACTTTTGCTAATTAAATTTAGCAGATAACATGGCTCAATTGGGCGCAACTAGTTGGATGATTTCATGCTTCAGCTTGATGAGCGCGTCAATATATTCTCTGACTTAGCTGTTGCCGTTGGCCCACGATAGCCCGCTGAATCTCATATGTTTGCTATCGCCGTCCGCAATAAGTATTTTGCATGCTGCTTAGGATTGTTTTTGACAAGCTGCTAGGTTTTGGTCTAGGGTTCTTCGGTTTGCGACTGCTTGCTTCAAGAATCATGGCGGGCCGGTAGCTCAGCTGGTAGAGCACGGCACTTTTAATGCTGGGGTCGCGGGTCCGAATCCCGCCCGGCTCACTATGATTGGATAGCTCTAGGCATTTTTGTAGGCGATAGCGTGAATCACTTTATTAAGAGAATGCGCTGGGCCTGCGAAACCATGCTAGTCCGACTCGGGCTAATCACGATTCCTTTTTGGCCACGTGGTTTTCTACTGCTTATGGCGCGCCTGGCCGGTAGCGGGGGATATTATTTGGCACGGCAATCTCGCAAAATTGCCCTAGCAAACTTAGATCTAGCTTTCCAAGACTCTTTATCTCTATATGAAAAACGCCGTTTGGCGCGGCAAGCCTTTGAAATAATGACTCGGACAGTTCTGGATATGATTTGGTTTTGCCGGAAAACCGAGAAGCGTCTATCTCGTTATCTGGCGTTTGATCAACAGGTTAAGAACTATGTTTATACAGCGCCGATGATTGGGCTAACCGCTCATTTTGGAAGCTGGGAGCTATTGGGACGTGGACTGGTGGCCCGTGGTTATCCTATCGCCGCTGTGGCCGCGCCCTTAATCAATCCGGGCATAGAACGGATTTTCCAGCATTATCGGACTTTAAGCGGTGTAACTATTATTCCTCAGGCGGGTGCGGTGCGCGGGCTATTGCGGGCTCTCAAGCAGAAACAGCATATAGCACTGGTTACGGACCAGAATGTCAAACCGGTTGACGGTGGAGTTTTTGTGGATTTCTTTGGATTGCCCGTTCCTATAACCACTGCTCCAGCCATCTTGGCCGACCGAACCGGCGCGCCTATTATAATGATGTTTTGCTTAGCCAAGCCGGATGGAACTTATTGTATATACGCCTTGCCGCCTTTGAACCCGGAAACCTTTACAGGCGCTAACCGTATACACGATCTAACTCAGGCCATAGCTAATTTGTTTCAGCAGGAAATACGCAAGCATCCGGAACAGTGGCTGTGGATGTATAAACGTTGGAAACATATACCTTCAGGAGCGGCTGCTGCTTATCCATTTTATGCCAAGCCTTTAGAATAGCTTTTTAGCCAATGATTGTTTTCAGCGCGGCGGCACGGTGTGTTGACAGCATAGGTTAGACTTGTTAGCCTTCTTTGGATTAGCGTTATTTAAACTTGGCATTATATGGGCGGCAGCGCTGGCACATGGTTCCTGTTCATATGCCACACTGCGTGTTAAGTCAGGTTTTTAAAAATGCCGAAGATAAAAACGATATTTTTATTGAGGAATGCTTGGTGAAGAAAAAAAATACCGCTGTCAAGAAGCGATCAACTCCAATCAAAGTTAAAAAACGCTCGCGCCTTGCATTGCCTAAGGTTCCATCAAAAGGCGCTAAGCAGAGCAAGGTAAAGCTATCGTCCAAGAGCAAGGTAAAGCTATCGCCGATTAGCAAAGTTTCTAAGATCAGAATCCCTAAAAAGTATCGTCATCTTTATGAAGCTTTAGTGCACTTGCGAGATCGGCTCACTCGGCAGATCAACTTTTTGGCTTCAGATAATTTAAGCCGCCATGCCAACGACGCCGAAGTTGATTTTCGCTCAGAGGAGCAGGGCACTGATCATTATAACCGCGATTTTGCTCTGCATCGCGTAAGCCAGGAACAAAATATCATTTTTGAGATTGATCAGGCGCTGCACCGCATACAGATAGGAGCATACGGAGTTTGTGAAAGCTGCAAATGCACAATAGAACAAGCTAGAATGCAAGCTCTGCCCTATTCTCGTTTATGCGTTGCCTGTCAAGCCAAGATGGAAGCAGGACGTAAGCACCAGCGCATCACGGAGGCGCTGCCTCTCTTTCCCGGTGATGACAAGATAGCTACGGAAATCAGTGGCGACGATGAATAGCAGTGGATAGCTTTCTTGGTTAAACTTAGTTTTTTTAACATTCCTACCTAAACTGAGTTCGCCGGCACAAGTGTTTTTCAGGCTATGATTGTCATTGTAATAGGCTTAGTTGTTGTTTTGCTGGACCAGGTTACGAAGACCGTTCTTCGACAAGCATTGCTATTAGGCGAATCGCATCCGCTTATAGTGGGCTGTTTAAATTTGACCCACCTTAGAAACACTGGCGCAATTTGGGGCATGTTTCAAAGTCATAATGAATGGCTGGTTCTCTTGTCCTTGCTAGTGTTATTGCTGATCGCTGTATTTTATCGCTGGTTAGTGGATCAGCGTGGGATATACCGGGTAGCCCTGGGGCTTATGATCGGAGGGATAATAGGCAATCTAATTGATCGCATTAGATTGGGCTGGGTAATTGACTTTATTGATTTTTATTGGCAGGCTAACCATTGGCCAGCCTTTAACTTTGCCGATGCTGCTATTTGTCTCGGTGTTATCATCTATCTATTATCTGTTTTACGTTCGCCTCCGACAGCCATAGAAGATAAACGACTAAGCGATATTGACCCCTCATCAACAGCTTGAATATAGGGCATTCTTTCTGGTTGGCCCAACGGCCGTAGGTAAAACAGCTGTCGCACACTGGATAGCTGAAACCTGTGCATCGGGAGCTGGATCATCAGCCGTACCCTTGGAGCATTTCGGCTACGATATTCTTTCGGCTGACTCCATGCAAGTTTATCGTGGCTTGGATGTAGGCACGGCAAAGCCGACCCGCGCTGAACGCCAAAGAATTCGCTATTGGGGATTAGATTTGATATCGCCCCAGGAGCTTTTTAGTGTCGGAGATTATCGCCGCGCCGCTTTGCGGGCCATTGCTGCGACAACAGCTGCTAAGCGCCATTTGATCGTGGTCGGCGGCAGCGGCTTATACCTTAAGAGCCTTACCCATGGCTTGGCGTTGCTGCCGCCACGCAATGAGCCATTGCGTCTCCAGGCCGAACGTATGTTAGTGGAGCAGGGCATTGAAGCTTTGCAGGCTTGGCTGGTCCGCTTGGACTCTATACGATATCAAAAGCTAGTGGATCGGCGTAATCCGCGTCGCCTAATCCGAGCGATTGAAATAGCAGCATCAGGCGCGCCAGGTGCTGATAAAACCTGGCTGGCTGCCCAAAATAAGTTTCGTATACCCGGTTTAAGGTTGCCTCAGGAAGAGCTGAATCTTGCCATCGAAAATAGGGTTTGCCAAATGTATGCCAGAGGGCTGATTGCTGAGGTTCAGCGCTTACGCTCTGAAGGATTGACGACCGCTCCAACAGCGGCGCGGGCCATCGGCTATGCTGAAGCGCTATCCTATCTGGCTGGCCGCTGCACGCGTGAAGAAGCTATTGCTGCCACCATCTTGCATACCCGTCAATTAGCTAAGCGGCAGATGACCTGGTTTCGCAATCAAGCTAATGTTGATTGGTTATCAATTAAAGCCGATATGCCTTTAGCTGAACGGGGCCACCTGGTTCTTGAGCATTGGCGTATGCATGGCCCGACGCCCATTGTCGGATACTGAAAATCTCAACTCATGAGGGCTTCATAACCAACCTGTAAATAAAATGAGTTTTTGAGACCAACTCGCTGCTACCAGGATGCATATAAGATACAACCATGTCCATGCCGGCTCCAAAGGCTATCTGCAGAGTCACTCAATTAGCATAATCAAGACCCGGAGCTGCTTATTTGAGAATCTTATAGCGCTGCCGGAATGGTTGACTTTAGGTCGATAAATCCATAATCTGAGCGCCATTAGCTGAGGTTTTAATTTGCTGATGAGGGACTAGTCCTCAGGCTCCTTAATAAGATCAAGTCAGCCTATGACGACGATTCATTCTACAGCTCTTGTACATGCTGGTGCAGAGATCGGCGATAATGTAACGGTTGGACCTTATGCGATTATTGGAGATAAGGTTCAAATCGCTGCCGGTACGATTATCGGGCCCTATGTTACTATTTATCCATTTACTACCATTGGCGCCGAATGTTTTATTCATGCTCATGTCGTGCTCGGCGACTGGCCTCAAGACATGGCTTTTAAACCAGAAGATACAAGCTATCTTAAAATTGGCTCGGGCTGTCGTATTCGCGAAGGCGTGACCATTCACCGCGGAACCAAACCGGGATCTATGACTGAAGTGGGTGATCATTGCTTTCTTATGGCTAACAGTCATGTGGCCCATAATGTTAAGTTGGGCAATTACGTGGTGTTGGTCAATGGCGCTTTATTGGGTGGCTATGTCGAAGTTGAGGATCGAGCTTTCATCAGTGGCAATTGTCTAGTCCATCAATTTTGTCGGATCGGCAAATTGGCTATTCTCTCGGGCGGCACGGCTTATAATAAGGATGTGCCACCTTTCTGTAAGACCGGCAGCATCTCTAATACGGTTATAGGATTGAATATGGTCGGATTAAGACGTGCGGGCATTAGCCTGGAAGATCGTCAAGCGATCCGGCAGGCCTTTAATATCCTCTATCGTTCCGGCCTAAATGTTTCCCAGGCTGTTAAGCGTCTTAAAGAGGCATGCCCTTCTGGTCCGGCACAAGAAATCTGCGTCTTCATAGAATCTTCCAAGCGCGGTATCTGTCATGGCCCTAGTATTGCCGAAGAGAAATCAATGACGGCTAACGAATGATCTCCCTTGTGCTTTTTATGAACAAAAGGGATTTATTCTTTGATCCAACGCGTGGCGCCGGCGCCGCTCAGCCTGCTTAGGTCGATATCGCTTAACCCATTGCCAAGTTGTGATTTATAAAACCGGCATTAGCAGATGACAGAAGTTTTCCAATAACCGCTGCGCGTTGGAGCGGGCCTGCCAGCTTGGTAAGAATATTTCCTGGCTTTCAGCCATATCGGCCAACACAATCTGTTTAAGATTGTTGGTAAAAATCGGGTCGAAGATCAATAAATTAGTTTCGTAGTTTAAACGTAGACTCCGCATGTCTAGATTGGCACTGCCGATCAGCGCTAGCCTATCATCCATCAGTAAGGCTTTGGCGTGCATGAAGGGAGAGCGGCGTTCGAAGATGCGCACTCCGGCTATCAATAATTCTTCATATAAAGCTTGCCCAGCCATGCCTGCATAAAAATGATTATTGCGCTGCGGAACTACTATCCGGACGTCTACTCCACGTGTCGCCGCCGCTCGAAAGGCGCGTAGGATATCCCGTGGGGGCACGAAATAAGGGGTCAGCACCAGAAGTTGCTTGTGCGCCGCGATCAGGCATTCGAATAAGACCTCAGCTATGTTTTCCATCTCATCGGGAGTTGGCCCGCTGTTCACCAAACGAGCCTGAGTCGATCCGGCTGCAGTCAGTGGCGGGAAATGCGCCTCCTGCAATAAAATGGTTGGATCTTCATCGGTCATGAAATACCAGTCGCTCAGAAAGGAGTATTGCAGCTCCTGAACCATGGGGCCATCAACCGCGAAGTGGTAATCGCGGATCGGCGGTTGATTGTTCTGGGTGATGTTATCGGAGCGCAAATTGATGCCCCCGCAAAATGCTGTCTTTCCATCAATCACCAGGATTTTGCGATGATTACGCAGATTTAATTGGAATTGGCGTTTAAAGGCATTGGCCTGAGTCCAGCCGCAAATATGCAAATTAGGCACATGTTGATAATGGGAGAACAGTCGCCTCATAATGGCACCGGTTGATCCAAAGCGATCGTATAGCAATCGAACCATTACGCCGGATTGGGCTTTTTCTGCCAAGAGATCAAGCAACTGGCGCCCGAAGATGTCGTGGCCAATAATAAAAGTTTGCAGATGAATATGATGTTGGGCATTGCGAATGGCCGCAAACATTTGCGGAAAAGACTCATCGCCATCCAACATAGGAACGATCCGATTGCCGCCAAGCAATGGATGATTCGGCAATAACCGGTTCATGATCTCGTTGATTTCTTGGGATTCTGCATCGTCGGGTTCGGTGGCTAATGATTCATGAACGGAACGCCAATAAGCCATGGGCAAGGCCGCGTCTTCCCGAGCTTGACGCTCTATTAGCAATTCGTTGTCGGCATGCTGTTTGCGCCAGGTTTTGCGAGGCATGCGATTGATTCCAAACAGCAGATATAGTAGAGCGCCGATCACAGGAAACGACCATGCCACCAGAATCCATAGCAGAGCAGAAGCTGCCTCTCGCCGGTTTTTAAGACAATGTAAACTGACTATAAGAAAAAGCGTTAAATGTAGGAACAGATCTAGCCAAAGCCAGAGAGTGGAAGCGGCGGTTATTTCACTGGTTCCAGCCATGATACCCAGTTCCTTAAGCATATCTTCCTGCTCAACCCGGGCTTAGATCAGAGGGCTAAGGCAAAAATATACCTTTTTTTAGCTTCCGGGGCAGGTAAGTATCCAAGACGAAATTTAGGCCATGTTTAGCAAAAGCCTGTTGTTCAATGCGGACACCCATGGCAATCATCTGATGCAACGCGGCTTGCCATTCTTTGTGGTGCTTGATGAAGGGATCATTCTTGAGCGCATCACGTGCCCGCTTGATATCAATGGCTTCCAGTGGATGGGTCGCATCCTCTAGATCATAGTCTTTGATGTCCTGCGGAGTAACTCCTAAGTAGTGAGCTTGAGGCACACAGAAAAATTGATTGATGTGCGCAGCTTGGCCCGAACCGACCTTGAGGGTGCGATAGATGTTACAATATCCGTAAGGATCGCCATCGGTGAATGCTAGCACGGGGAGTTTCCGGTCATCAGCCAGCCGGCGAATAAATCTTCGACAGGCGCGTGTAGGTACACCGCTCATGGAGATCAAGATGCAGCCCGCCTTCTCGTAATAGCGATGATGAACGAGACGTTGAAAAAGTGAGGCGGTTTCAATGGCCAGTATGAATTTAGCCTTGGTTTCAAAACGCAGATGTTCCACCTGGGATGGAATGCTCCAAGCACCTGTACCCAATTTTTCACAGTCGATACGGATCTCCTGGTGCGAGTTAGGTTGGCGATCAATAACGACCAGTGGCCCAGTAACTTCGCCGCCACGTTCCTCGGGGATATAGCCAAGCTGCTCGCGGTTGACTGCCAAGAGGGCTTCCATATCATCCAATAGAGAATCGCTTTCAGGCTGTTCCGTGAATCGGCATTCGCCCCAGCTCTTGCTATTGTAATATATTTCGCGCTTGCCAGCGATATCGTTCTTGTCCAACAAATCTCGTTTGGTGGTGGCCATCAGCCGCATAGATTGGGCAAAGGTCTTGATAGTGTTGTAGGACAGGGTGCGCGTTGCGGTTTTATTGAGAATCTCGAAGTGTCCCTTACGCGGATCATATTTAACGTTGCTTAGAGATCGGATGGGGAAGCGCATACGCGGGCGGAGATTCTTCTTGGTAATGTCTTGATGGATATCATGGGTAATAGATACGATCCGTCCGGTCGCGTCGCGTCGAGACACCAGCATAGGCGCGGCCGTGCGCTTGGCTTTGCTCATAATCTTCACTGTTTTTTTGCTTTTGGCATTCATGTTTCTAGGTGTGTCCGCTCTAACATGCGCTGCAATTTACTAATGATATTTTGCTCTTGACGATCATCCAGTTCCAAAATCTGTTTCATTCCTAAAGCCAGATGCGGCAGATACATTTCGATATAATTCTTTTTACGCTCTATTTCCGCTTGGCGGTGCCGGCGCCTAAGGTGGACGGCCAACCTGCGACCGCATTCTTGCAGCCCAAAAACTATTTCCTTGATGATCTCTGGATAGTGTGCGATGGCCTCCTTGCTTTCACTGGTGAATGGCACCCAAACGCTGGCTATATGCACAAGGATGATCAGGGGGCCAATCGGCAGGGCATCACGAGGCTGAGATAGGCCATAACTTTTCCAGTTTACAGCCGTGATAGCTTTGGTGATAGCACAGGCTCCGGTCATATAAAGCAGTGGTACCTTATTGGCGAAACGCAGGACCCGGGCTGGCTCGTCGGCATTGAGATTGGAATTAGTGTTGGCTTTGGCGGCGGCGGGCTGCTCGTCGGTTGGCTTGGCGAAGGCCAGCCCTACCTCAATCTGAAAGGGGTTGCCCCGGTAAACTTCCGGCCCGCGCGTAACTGCTGTGTAGAAGTCGGCGGCGACTTCCTTTTTTAATCCCGCTATGATTGCAGCATCGCCAATTGGCGCCAGACAATCGGTTGGCGGCCGCATCAGTTTAGTCTCGCTGATGGCCTTGAACAAGGCCTCGCTTTCACGATGGGCAATATGAGTGGGGCGCGCTTGTGGGTTCAAGCCAGCTTGGCGGCAGATTTCCTGCGCAGCCCGGTCGCTGACGCGTGAGAAATCGTTAACCAAGGCCGATTTAAGCGTTCGGCCAGGCGTATTTTTCAGCATCTGGATAAGCATGCCTAGCTCAATCCCGTGTGGATGTGGCTTGATTTCAACGGGCTGCGGAGGGAGCGAATAGGAGGCACGAACAAAGGTGTGCCAGGGAACAGATTCTGTGGGTTGAGCGACCAAAGGTGTTATGGATTTAGTTTGCGTGATTGTTTCCTCGGAAGCTTTATTGGCGGTATCGGCCAGGAGTTGTATCCGATAGTGCAATTGTAGATGAGGGTTGACTATGGCACATTGTTTTAAATATTCATCCACCGAAAGCTTGCCTCGAATATAAGTCGCTTCCATTTCAATGGCCACGCTGATGCCATGCTTGGCTGTGATCGGCTGTTTGGGCTCGCCGTTTGTATCAGTGGGGAAAAACTGAGGAAGCCAGTCCACCTCAATATCTTTTAAGATCGTCGGTTTATTTGCCCGCGCATCAATTTGGACTTCAATGAGGTGTGCTTTTTGGCCAGAGGTCTTCGATTGAATAACGGTCGAGGCGCCAGTGGTCAATTGGCCATACATGCCGGCGGCGCTGATGCCGATGCCCTGTTGGCCCCGGGACATGCGTAGACGATGGAACTTCGAGCCATATAGCAACTTAGCAAAAATTTTGGGCACTTGATTGCGCGCTATGCCGGGTCCATTATCGGTAATGATTACTCGGAAACGCTTGTTGCCAGTTTGCTGAACTTCCACGCTGATTTCCGGCAAAATGCCTGCTTCGTCGCATGCGTCTAAGGAGTTATCTACGGCTTCTTTGATCGCCGTCAATAGAGCTTTACGCGGATTATCGAAGCCCAGCAGATGGCGGTTCTTAAGAAAGAATTCTGAAACCGAGATTTCGCGTTGAAGCTGCGCTTGGCTTTTAACCGCCGTGCTAAGATTGTTTTTGGAGACAACAGGCATTGCTGGCTAGCATTATCTTAGAATTATGGGCCACCACGTTGGGCTAATCGCATGCTGGCTAAGGTTTGGGTTTAAGCAATTAGAGCTTTAACGTGCTGACGGGAAAAGCATGACATAGGACATTGGCTGCGTCAAGCAGAATGGTTTATTTTAAGGATCCTTTCTGAAAAACAATTCTATGCTTTTAGCTAGGGCGGCATAGAGGTGCGGCAGAATTTCGGTTTAAGAAAGGTCTGGTGTAATGAATTTAGTTTGAAATTCATTCCAGAGCAATTCTCGTTGCCAAAGCCGCAGTTGCGCTGTAATGACTGCTGGGGCCGGTTCAAGCGGCTTGCGTGCGGCCCAGCGCAAAATATCGTTAGCCAATAGCAAGTATGGTTCCAAATTTAATGCGGCTGCCTTTTGCCGCCGCCATTCTTGCATGGCTTTCAGTTTCTGAGAACAGCCGATCGATTTTGTCGGTCGCTTGCGGCGCAGCGGATGGATTTCTGCTGGTGCAGCGCGGCCGCGCGCGACGGCTTGTAAGAATAGCCGGATGGTATCTTTTCTATACATAACCGGATGCATGCCGGTAACACTGCGCATAGTGACTTCATTTGCTGGAGGGTGAACAGCAAACTGTAGGAGGTGCGCATCGCGGAAAATATAATGTACGGGCCGATTCATGCGCCGCGCGATTTCATCGCGAAAAGCTGTTAAAAAACGTAAAATCGCCAATTGGCGCGGTGTTAACGATGCGCTGTTTTTAATTCGATAATGTGTAGGGATTGCTGGCTCAGACACTGTGCAGGTCTCCAAACGACGAAATTCTTCCTGAGCCCAACCTAGCCGCCCTAATTCTTTAAGGCGTTGAGTCAGCATGTTCTTTAGAGCATGCAGCCAGGCGGTATCGTTGGCGGCATACTCCAAAGCATCCTTACGGATAGGTCGTTTCAGCCAATCAAATCTTTGAAACGTTTTATTCAAATTAACATTAAGCAGATCTTGTAAAAGACTGCCGAGGCCGAATTGTCGATAGCCGCAAAATTGGGCGGCGATTTTGGTGTCGAATAGATGGTTAAGCTGCCAGCGGTATATCTGATAACAGGCGCGTTGGTCGAAATCAGTATCATGCATAATTAGCTCTATCTTTGGATTGGTCAAGATGGCGCCTAATTGCTTGATGTTAATTTTGGAAAGGGGATCGAATATATAATTTTGTCCCGTAGATGTAGAAATCTGAATCAAAGCGATATGCAGACCATAGTGGTGGTAGGAGTTCTCCATTTCTATGTCTAGAGCAAGCGAAGTATCCTGCGCTAAATCGTCCAATGCTGCTTGCATAGCAGCGTTAGGTTGATCAATGAAAATATAGCGTATCGAGGAGCCCATATTGAAATTATCAAAGGAAGCTATAATTAAGACAAGTGTTTTTCATAATTACTTATAGCATGGCCTATTATTGGTCAGCTAGGCAAGGAGCCCTACTGAGGCAAGTTTAGAATACTAGCCCTATGATTTAGGTTAACAAGATCCATAACTACGACAAAATGACACATCTTTATATAAAGCGACAAAATGACATATTTAATTTTTATTTATTATATATTTAAACCATTGTGGATCAATATATTAAAGTTGTTATTAATATTGGCACTCTTCTTGCTGACTTAATAATTGCTCATTTTTCTCAATGAGCATTGATGAGTTAAGAAAGAGAATATCATTAACATAAGGAGGCGAGAACATGAATAAACATATCATAACATGGAGACCTAGAGGGGACCTTAGTGGGGCTGATGATAATCGTCCGTTTTGGTTTTTACATCGGCAGGTCAATGAGTTGTTCAATGATTTTTTTAGGGACTTTGGACGGCCCTATTGGCTAGCCTTGCCAAACGCAGAATTATCCAAGCAAAGGGCAGAAGTTTTATTGCCTTGCATTGATGTAGCTCAGACCGATCAGGCTATTCAGGTCACGGCTGAACTGCCGGGCTTGGACGAAAAGGACATCGAAGTAACCTTGGAGAATCAAGCTTTGGTGATCAAAGGCAATAAAAAGCAAGAAAGTGAAGAGACCAAGAAAAATTATCAATTAACCGAGCGTAGCTATGGAGAATTCCTACGCGTTATACCTTTGCCTGAGGAGATCAAGAAAGAAGAGGTAAAGGCTCAATTCAAGAAGGGTGTCTTGAGCATTACGATTCCTAAGGCTGAACAGGCTAAAGAAGAGCGTAAAAGGATTGCGATAGTTAAAGAATAATTCTTCCAATAAAGAGGTATTCAAAATCTGGAATAATGATGCCTAGCCTTTAAAAAGCTAGCGATCGAATTCTGGAGCACGGCTCGCCTCACTGGCCCTTGCTTAGATTGGGCTGGTGGGGCGAGCTTTTTTATTGGCAGCTTAGCTTATTAGATAGTAATGCTAGCAGTGCATTCTTTAGTTGGCCCAACATACCAGGCATGCCACCATATTGCTTCGATATTGTAATAGCTATAACAAGAGCTATACTGCTGCTCTTGTGATGGTTGCTAAAATTGCCCTACCGGAACGAGACCATGCAAGTTTGGATACCTGATCATTTATTTAATAAGACGCTGCTGGTTAGGAGACATAGATATTTATGACTCATAAGGATTCGCTCATATCTAATGCTCCAAGTGTTATCAAACAGATCATCAAGCGTGAAGGCAATCTGGTGCCCTATGATCGCGAACGAATTATTACTGCTATATTCCGGGCCTTGGCTTCGGTTGGCCAGGGCGACCACATGCTGGCCGCATCTCTTGGGCAAGATGTAGAAAACTTATTGCTGCAAAATTACGGGACGAGTCTTGCCCCCAGCGTTGAAGAAATTCAAGATATCGTTGAGCAAGTGCTTATGCGTAACGGACAGGCTCAGACGGCCCGGGCCTATATAATTTACCGCAACCAGCGTGCCCAAGCCCGCGCCGCCCGCGCCTATTCCTTTGAGATCACTGATAATATCCCCTATAAAAAAATTTATGAAGTGCTCTGTTGGAATATTGATCATGCCTGTCATACGCTCGAGGAGCTAAATGCCTTTATTGACCAAGGTCACTTTGCTCAGCTAGTCCGAGAATGCGATCAGCGCTATGAGGAAGAAATAGACCATTGTGCCACGCAAATCTTGGAGCGGATCAATGAGATTCGTCTAGTGATAGTAGCCGGCCCCTCCTCCTCGGGCAAAACGACCACCACACATAAGCTTAGCGAGCGTCTTAATAAAGCAGGTTTGCAGTTTCAAACGTTGGCTATTGATAATTATTTCTTTGATTTGGTGCTCCATCCCAAAGATGAATTCGGCGATTATGATTATGAGACTCCAGAATCACTGGATCTGGATCTGATCAATGAGCATTTGGTTCGCCTCTTAGCGGGCGAGACTGTGAAGACGCCACACTATGATTTTAAGACTGGCAAACGATCTTTGAATGTACATACGATGCGTTTGGCTAAAAATAAGCTACTGTTATTAGATAGCCTGCACGGCTTGCATGATAGTATGACTTGCCGGATTACCACGTCGCAGAAATTCAAAGTATACGTAGAAACATTGGGGCAGCTCCGCGGCGCCAACGGGCAGTTTATGCGCTGGGCTGATAATCGCCTGATGCGGCGGATGATCCGTGATAGCCGACAGCGTAATTCACAGCCAGAAACCACCTTGACGCATTGGCATTATGTTCGCCGCAGCGAATTAAAAAATATCATCCCTTTTATCAAAACAACAGACTTTATTGTCAATACGGCCTTGCCTTATGAATACTCAATTCTAAAACATCATGTATTCAAGTATTTTCCAGAAGCCATGCAGCTTTATCGCGATGACCCGGCGCGCCAAGATGCCTATATCAGAGCTAAACGAATCTACGAATTTTTGCAGCCGCTGAACGCAATGAGCGATTATTCTTGCGTGCCACCAACCTCTTTGCTAAGAGAATTCATCGGCGGCGGTTGTTACACTTATTAAGTGAGAGGAAGGCTAGCAACATGAGTAAATTACAAGTGAATTGGCCGAATCCATATGCCAAAAAAGGCAAGCTATGGGTCAAGGGGAATTTGCACGCTCATACCGATAAAAGCGCCTGTGGGCGGATCCCACAAGATGAGGTGCTACGCAAGTATGAAAAAATGGGTTATACGTTTCTGGCGATTACAGATCATCACCTAGTGTCTAAGGGACGTGATAAAAACTCGCGCCTGATTCTGTTGGCTGGAGTTGAGGCGGATTTTGCGGGCCGCGGACATACCTGTGTTGTCAATGTGGATCAAGGCTCCATTGATTACCGGCGAAGCTATCAACAGCAACAGCTTATTGACCGCAACATTCGCCGTGGAGGACTTGTCGTCCTTAACCATCCTGATTGGCAGCCGCGTGCGCATTATTCAATAGAGGAACTTTTCCAGCTCAAACATTATACTGGTATCGAGATTTATAATGGAGTTATTGAACGTTTGGTAGGGTCTGCGCTTTCCACTGATAAATGGGACCGCTTGCTGGATGGCGGCCGGAAAGTGTTAGGATTTGCCAATCAGGATTCGCATAAACATCAGGATTATATCGATTGTTGTAATGTTGCCTGGGTGCGTAGCATCAGTAAGGCCAACATCATGCAAGCTCTGCTTACAGGCAATTTTTATTGTTATTATGGCGTTACGATCCTAGATATTGGCCGGCGGCGGAATCGCGTATATGTTCAATCCGCCAATGCTAGATTAATTCGCTTCATCGGTCAGGGAGGACGAGTCTTGAAAAAAGTTAAAGCCAAATCTGCAGAGATAGATTTTTGTAGTGATCCCGAATATCAGTATATTCGTGTGGAATGTCTAGGTGTGGGCGAGCAGATCTCCTGGACTCAACCTTTTTTCAGGGAATGACGAATCCGCGCAGCTATCTGTTTTTGCAGAGGCAATGTTTATGGCATGCTTGACCGGGCTGAATTTGTAATTTAAGATATATTTAGTTTCGCCGGGGTGCCTGCTGGGGGCTGAGAGTAAACCCGTTGAACCTGATCCGGTTGATACCGGCGTAGGGAGCGTTCTTCCTTAGACGCATCCCAATTGGCCTAAAATATAGGGGTGTGTTTTCTTATTTTTGAGACACGTCATGAAAATAATGGTAAATGATAAACCTTACGAATGTCCAAGTGTTTGTTCTTTATTAGATCTTTTAAGCGAAATGAAAATCCCGGCCGATGAGGTTGCCGTTGTGTTGAATGATGATGTGGTGGCTCCTAAGCGGAGAGATTACATAATGCTGCGGGAAGGAGATCGGGTCGAGATTTTAACTCTAGCTGCTGGGGGGTAGCAGGCGCAGGCCTGGCTAGTTTTGACTATACGAAAACCACAATGTCCCTGACGGATAAATTAGTATTGGGTTCTTTTACCTTTGCATCTCGGCTGATCTTAGGCACTGGAAAATATGCCGATATCGCGACCATGCTTCGCGCCATTGAGGCTTCTGGTGCTCAGCTGGTAACGGTGGCCTTGCGCCGGTTCGATCGTCGCCACTCGGCCGCTGATTTGTACAAGCCGCTCTCAGAACTAAAAAACTTGACGCTAATGCCGAACACTTCGGGTGCAGCTAATGCTCAAGAGGCCATCCGCGCTGCCCATATAGCGCGGGAGCTAACCGGCAGCCCATTTATCAAAGTAGAAATCCATCCTAATCCGCACCATCTTCTGCCGGATCCGTTAGAAACCTATGCTGCCGCTAAGGAGCTTGCTCGCGAGGGTTTTATAGTGATGCCCTATATGCCGGCTGACCCTATTTTAGCGAAACGTTTGGAAGATATTGGCTGTGCTTCGGTAATGCCGCTGGGATCGCTTATTGGCTCAGGCCAGGGTATGGCTACCGCCGAAATGCTAAGGATAATCATACGTGATAGCCGGGTTCCGGTGATCGTTGACGCTGGCTTGCGCGCGCCGTCGGAAGCCGCTGCCGCTATGGAGATGGGCTGCGATGCCTTGCTGATCAATACTGCGATCGCCGTGGCCAACGATCCGCCAGCCATGGCCGCGGCTTTTGCTCAAGCTATTGCCGCCGGCCGGACGGCTCGCCAGGCCGGCCTCATGTCACGTAGCGCTACGGCCGTTGCCACCAGCCCATTGACATCTTTTTTGCCATAAGAGAGATCGGCTGAAACAAGATTCGCATAAATATGCAATCTGTTTGCTTAATAAGAAAAACAGAAAGGATATCTCATGAAATTTAAAAATCAGGATACCTTAGCTCTGCATGCAGGACAACAGCCGGACCCAACCACGGGAGCGCGGGCAGTTCCCATTTATCAAACTACGTCATATGTCTTTAAAAATACCGAGCATGCCGCGCAATTGTTTGCCTTGAAGGAGCCGGGCAATATTTATACCCGCTTGATGAATCCTA
>CAYUHK010000001.1:92500-115550 GCA_964444425.1 uncultured Verrucomicrobiota bacterium | reverse complement strand
GAGAAGCGTGTGGCGGCTTTGGAAGGAGGAACCGGGGCTTTGGCGGTGGCTTCGGGGCAGTCGGCCATTGCCTTGGCCCTGTTGGCCATCACGCGCATGGGCGATGAGATTCTAGCTGCCAATAACCTTTATGGCGGCACTTATCAGCTATTGCATTATACCTTTCCCAAGCTGGGTCGCCAGGTTCGTTTCGTGGACTCAGGGAGTTTAGATGCTTTTCAAAAGGCCATTACGCCACGTACGCGTGCCATCTATGCCGAAACTATCGGCAATCCAAAATTAGACGTTCCGGATTTCGCCGCCTTGGCTAAAATAGCTCATGGTGCCGGAGTGCCTCTGGTTGTGGATAATACAGTGGGTATTGGCTTAGTCCAGCCGATCGCTCATGGCGCAGATATTTTGGCTAGCTCGGCTACAAAATATATTGGTGGCCATGGCACTTCTCTAGGTGGAATAATCGTGGATGCTGGTCGTTTTTCCTGGAATAATGGTAAGTTTCCGGAGTTTACTGAGCCAGATCCCAGCTATCATGGCCTGATTTACTGGGATGCCTTTCACAACCTATCGGGCGTAGGCAATGTGGCTTTGATTACTAAAATCCGCGTGTCGCTTATGCGGGACCTCGGCCCAGCTTTGAGCCCTTTTAATGCATTCTTGTTCTTACAAGGATTGGAAACCTTACCGTTGCGCCAGCGGCGCCATTCAGAAAACGCTTTGGGGGTGGCGCGCTTTTTAAAACAGCATCCCCAGGTCAGCTGGGTGCGCTATCCAGGGTTGGAGGATGATCCCGCTCATGCTGTCGCGGCCCGCTATCTTAAAGCTGGTTTTGGAGGCCTGGTTGGCTTCGGCATCAAGGGAGGCTTAGAGGCAGGCAAAAAATTTATCGACGCTGTCAAGTTATTTTCACACTTGGCCAATATCGGCGATGCCAAAAGTTTAGTTATTCATCCAGCTTCCACCACCCATCAACAATTATCGCCGAAAGAACAGAGCGCTACTGGCGTAACCGCGGATTATATTCGGCTCTCGGTTGGTTTGGAGGATTTAGCAGACATCCAAGAAGATCTTGATCAAGCGCTACAACGGGCAATCCCCTGAGGGCCAAATTAGGTATTGAGCGGCCATATGAAAACCCTACATCATATTTATGATGACAACTCATTATCCATCGGCCGGACGCCGCTAGTCCGGCTTAATAGCATCACGCGTGGGTCTCAAGCCATAGTCTTGGGAAAAGTCGAGGGGCGCAATCCTTCCTGTTCCGTTAAATGCCGCATTGGTGCCGCCATGATCTGGGATGCTGAACAGCGCGGCTTATTGAAACAAGGGGTTGAAATCGTGGAGCCGACCAGCGGCAATACCGGGATCGCCTTGGCCTTTGTCGCCGCCGCCCGCGGTTATGCTCTGACGCTAACCATGCCAGAAACCATGAGCGTCGAACGGCGTCAGGTGCTGGCGGCTTTGGGAGCCAGATTAGTCTTGACTCCGGGCGCCACAGGTATGTCAGGAGCCATTCAACGCGCGGAGCAGATTCTGGCGGCGGCTCCGGACCGGTTTTTTATGCCTCAACAATTTAAGAATCCGGCTAATCCTGCCGTCCATGAAAAAACCACCGGACCGGAGATATGGAATGACACCGCTGGCTCAGTGGATGCTGTGGTTTGTGGGGTGGGCACTGGCGGTACTATTAGCGGGATATCGCGTTATATTAAAAAGACTTGTGGCAAGCCAATCTTGTCGGTGGCGGTTGAGCCAAGAGAAAGCCCTGTTATTACCCAGGCCCTGGATCACCAGCCGCTCCAACCAGCGCCGCACGGGATACAGGGCATAGGAGCGGGCTTCATCCCCGAAACCTTGGATCTTAATTTGGTCGATCGCGTCGAACAAGTAAGCAGTGCTGAAGCTATTGATTACGCTAAGCGGATCATATCGGAAGAAGGTATTCTGGTAGGCATTTCCAGCGGTGCAGCAGTCGCTGTGGCGATGCGCCTGGCCTTCGATGCCGCATTCGCCGGCAAGACCATTGTGGTGCTATTGCCTGATGCGGCTGAACGCTATCTTTCTACAGCTCTTTTTGAGTAAATGAATGAAATCGGCGCATTTAACTGAGTCGCAAAAACAACGTTTTGCTCGGCAGATAGCGCTTCCTGAAATAGGCGAACATGGTCAACAACGTTTGTTAGCTGAACGGGTGCTGTTGGTCGGCGCAGGCGGATTAGGATCCGCCGCCGGCCTATATCTTGCCGCCGCTGGCCTCGGTACGATCGGTATCGTGGATAATGATGTGGTTGAACTAGAAAATCTTCAGCGCCAAGTTTTTTATACCACAACGGATATTGGCCGAGCTAAAACTGAAGCAGCGGCCGATAAAATACGAGCATTGCATCCAGCTGTCGATGTTCGGATTTATTCCCAGCGACTTAATCCTGACAATGCCAAGGATATTTTATCCGATTATAATTTTATCATTGATGCTACCGATAATATGGAGACAAAAAAACTGCTCGCCGAATTTTGTCATAGCTTGAACAAAGTTTATTCATACGGAGGCGTATTTAAGTATTATGGACAGACCTTAACAGTTTATCCAGGTAAGACAGCTTGTCTACAGTGTCTCTTTGCAGATTTGTTGATGAATTCTCAAGATTTTATAGAGCAAGGTCCGATAGGGATTGTCCCCGGAGTTATAGGAGTTATACAAGCTGCGGAAGCGATTAAATATTTTTTAGATCTGGGAGCCAGCTTGACCGGTCGCTTGTTGATCTTTGACGCGTGCAGCATGCAGTTTCGAAACGTGCGCGTAAACCGCAATCCCGCTTGTCCGCTTTGTCGAGATTGATCAGCCAACTTTATTGCGTAGTTGTTGATTATGGAAAAGGATAGATCGCTATGGATTCGAAGCATTTATTAAACAACTTAAAGCCATTAACGCAGCGCATTTTGACTGGCCAGAGCATTTTACGAGAGGAAGCATTACAGATTTTGGAATCTTCAGAGGACGCATTGCTTGCATTGTTGGATGCGGCTTTTGAAGTGCGTCGTCGATATTTTGGCCGCGGGGTCAGGCTGCATGTGCTCCGTAATGCTCAGAGCGGTCAGTGCAGTGAAGATTGCCAGTTTTGTAGCCAATCGGCTAGCTCGAGAGTGCCCATCGAAAGCTATCCATTGCAATCTGCAGAGGAGATCATCCATGGCGCTCGCGCGGCTCATCAGCTAGGCGCCGTGCGCTATTGTATCGTCATCAGTGGGCGTCATCCCAGACCCGATTGCTTGGATAAAATTTGCGCCGTGGTCCGCTTGATCAAGCAGGAAATACCTATTCAAATTTGCACTTCCTTAGGATTATTAAATCAGCAAGAAGCTAATCAATTGAGGGCGGCTGGAGTAGACCGCTACAATCATAACCTGGAAACATCGGAGCGTTTCTTTAGTTCTATTTGTACTACACATAGCTATGCGGATCGCCTAGCCACAGTTCGGGCAGTTAAGGCAGCTGGCCTGGCCTTATGCAGCGGCGGGTTGTTGGGAATGGGGGAAACTTTACAGGACCGCGTTGATCTGGCCTTTGCCCTCAGAGATGTTGCTGCTGACTCAATACCGGTTAACTTTCTTGATCCGCGGCCTGGTACCGGCCTGGACCATTGCGGCCGCTTGAGCCCAAGTGATTGTCTGCGTGCTCTAGTGATGTTTCGGCTAGTAAATCCTGATCGTGAAGTTCGCTTGGCTGGTGGTCGGGAAGCCTGTTTGGGCGCTTTACAAGCGCTGGCTTTATTTCCAGCCAATTCAATGTTTACCAATGGCTACCTTACCACGCCCGGACAGGGGTATAGCGCTGATATGGCCATGCTAAAAGCCGCTGGATTTCACATAGCGGAAATTACTCAAGCCGGGTAATTAGGCAATAGTGCCACCACCAATAACCGTATCATCTTGATAAAATACGACGGCCTGGCCAGGAGTAATAGACATTTGTGGAAGCTCGAAAGCGACCATTACGGCGGCAGCATTATTTGGATCTGATGTAATGATAGCTTTGGCCGCGCAATGCTGGTGGCGAATCTTAGCTTTAACTCTTAGAGGTGCTAGCAGCGCATCAATAGCGATCCAGTTAAGATCGATCGCCCGCAGTTGTTGGCTGAAAAGATCTTTATACTCGCCAACCGTAAGCGTGTTAGACGGGCCATCGATTTTTATAACATAGTAAGGTTTTTTTGTGCCGCTTAAGCCTATGCCCTTGCGCTGACCGATCGTGTAGTGGATGATTCCTTGATGTTTACCAATCTGTTGGCCGCTAGCATCCTTGATAGGGCCGGGCTGAATAATGCGATCAGAGAAGAGCTCGGCGTAGCCGCCAGCGCCGAGAAAATCTCGACTTTCCTGTTTAACCGCGGCGTCAGCGAATCCTAGCTCTTGGGCTAGCGTTTTGACTTTGGGTTTCGTCAGACTGCCCAGAGGAAAGAGCTGTTGTTGCAATTGCTCTTGAGAAAGGCGGAACAGAAAGTAAGACTGATCTTTATTTTGGTCTAATCCGCGCTTAAGTAAAAAGCGTTGGCGCAGTGGATCAAACTCAACTCGGGCATAGTGCCCGGTAGCAAAATAATCAAAATTTAAGCCTAGTTGTCGAGCCTTAGTCGGTAACATATCAAACTTGATTACTTGGTTACAAACGATACAGGGGTTAGGCGTTTGGCCAGTCAGATATTCCTGACGAAAGTAATTAAGCACTGTTGTTTTAAATTCTTTGGCCAAGGGAATGGTGAGATGAGGAATACCTAGTTTTTTAGCTGCGGCGCGCGCCGCAGCTAGATCGTTGGCTATGCCGGGACCATAACACCCAGCTGCATCTGTCTTAGCTGAGCTAAGGGCACCGTCCCATATTTGCATAGTTAGACCAATTATATCGAACCCTTGACGTTTCAGCAGACAAGCGGCGATGGTTGAATCCACGCCGCCACTCATAGCTACAGCGATTCTTTTTGTTGCCATACCCGAGGAAATTGATGCCATTAATAATATTTCCTTACAATAAAGCTGGCATCGGAGTTAAGAGGATAATGACTTTAGTTTTTTCAACAAAGCGCAGCTGGAGCAGTGCGTGGGGTTATCCAGACAGAAGTCGTAAAAAATTTGAATCAACCCCTGCCGACGTAGGCCCGTGCGGTAGAGCCGAGGGTTTTGATCAGGCCCTAGCAGTTGATGGGCTGTTTGGCGGACAATGCTGTTGTCCTCCTCCAGAGGAAGGCTGCGCAGCAATGCAATGCTCAATGAAGCTGATCCCTGTGTCGCCAGAAAGGGCAGGATTACATTGGAGATGATCGCCGCCGCGCGGCGTGGGCCAATCAGCGCTATAGCTGAGGCTTGTCGGCGGCCTCCCAGCGTTAGTCGGGATTGCCAGTAGGTTGTAGCATTGGGTTGAAGCCATGCTAGGATTTGCTTCAGCCAGGTTGCTGGCTGCCCTGGCTGGAATACAAGGAGTTGCTTTGCCGGCAATGTTTTACGCGTGAATAAGAGCGCTGCAGCCATTAGGCGCCGGCGGGGATGGTTTTGTGGGCGCTGTCCGCCTAGGGACCAATCGTTATCTTTTAGCGCGCAATGACGCCATCGGGCTTGAAGTTTCCACCAGTGATTCCATAACTTGCGAATAAAATTACGCGTTTCTGGATCCCAGCGGACATCGGTTAAAGTGGGCAATAATCCGGCTACACCTAAGAAGAGGGCGTAGGCCGCGATCACGTTCTGGCCTGATTCTTCCCGCAGAGTGGTCAAGGGCAGTCGTTCGGCGAGCAATCGGAAGGGGGCTCGATTATTTTTATAGCCGAAGGCGCTCATTAATTCTTCATAAAGCAGCTGGTCGGCATTTTTGTTCTCAATAGCGCTAGCAAAACGTTCAGCTTTGCGTCGCAGGCGATCTGCGCCTGCAGATTCGAGCATATCGGCGAGGGCGTCGGAGGACCAATGCGATAGGACATGGGCACAGGGCGTCGGCAAAGAACGCTGAGCATAGGGATAAGCCGTGAGGTCTAGATTATCAAACGAAAAGCAGGGATTGGCAGCCAGTGGATCTCGTAATGCAATTTGAAGGCTTTGAGGCGGTAAAACGCCTCTGGGCAATTGGCCCGGAAAATAAGTAACATGGGCAATAACCTGGGCATAGGCCGGGTCGCGGGCATGGCCGTGCTGGTTCCAGTCTGTAGGACGTATATGAATTTCAACATCGCCGGTCAGACGCCGTTGGCCATTCACGCGTAATGTCGCATTACGAAAATCAGGTCCTGCGGATAGATTCCAGTTCCCGGGATGTTCCACGGTAACCTTTTCTCCTTGATCTGTGCGTAGCAAGGGTGGACGCAGGGAGTCATCAAACCAGACGCATTTCAGATGGCGTTCGCTATAGGCGAATGCAGGTGAGCGATGTCTTTTGCACGAGGTCGCAATTGGGTGACGATAAGCATCCGCTCGCGAAAAACGAGCTTCTGCCTGAATGGAGGCAGACATTAGTTAACTCCTGCTTGTTTTTCTAATATTCTAGGCCTTTTTTTAACATTGATCAATACTTCTCAGACAGGTACATTTTTTGTTATGCAGGATGAAAATGCTAAAAGCATGGTCCGTGTAAGTCACTTAACTAAACGATTTGCTGCGGCTAAAGCCTTAGACGATGTGTCTTTTGAAATTCAGCGCGGAGAAATTGTTGGTTTTCTTGGACCAAATGGGGCCGGGAAAACAACATTAATGCGTATTTTAAGTTGTTACTTAGCTGCCACGGAAGGCAGCGTATTCATAGATAATCGCAATATTTTTTTTCAATCACTTCAAGTGCGTCAAGGCATCGGCTATCTTCCGGAAACAGTAGCGCTGTATCCTGAATTGCGAGTGGATGAATATCTGCTCTTTAGGGCGAAGATCAAAGGTGTGCCGCGCCGAAAGCTGCGCGCCCGGCTGGCCGAGGTTAAAGCGCGTTGTGGCTTATCAGAAGTCGCTGGCCGCATTATAGGCCAGCTTTCGCGTGGCTATTGGCAACGAGTGGCATTCGCCGACTGCCTTATTCATGACCCAGAGCTGTTGATCCTCGATGAGCCGACTACTGGCTTGGATCCAAATCAAATTCGAGCTATGCGTGCTCTGATTCAAGGTCTTGGCCGTCGCTACACTATCTTATTATCTACCCATAGCTTATCCGAAGCTAGCATGCTTTGCCAACGAGTGTTGATCTTCAATCAAGGAAAAATAGTTGCGGCTGATTCGCCTAACGCCTTGATAGGATTGTTACAAGGCAACCCCTGTATTGTAACCGAAATTTATGGCCCACGCCCAGAGGTGTTATATCAATTGAAAAAACTTGCTGGAGTGGCGCATGTGGTCTGCCAGTCAGGCGAAAAGCTTGAGAGCCCTGCCGCCCCGGCAGCCTGGCATAGTTATTTGCTGGAGGCTACTAATGATGCGGCGGCCCGAGAGGCTGTTTGTGGTCTGGCTATGCAGAATCAATGGCCCTTACGTGAATTGCGCGCTGAAAGGCAGAGCTTAGAGGATGTTTTTACTCAATTAACAGCTGCCAAAGTGGATAACGGAGGAAGCCGGTGAAAGTATCTTTCACGCTGTTCGTGCGTCAATTAGCTGCTTATTTCTATTCGCCGATAGCCTACGTCACCATGATAGTTTTTCTAGTGATAGCGGGTTTGAATTTCTGTCTGTTGACTTCACAAAGTCGTGCCGAAAGTTTGCAGGTTGGAGACTTGCTGTTTGGATCTATATTTTTCTGGCTTATGGTGATTGTGGCGACGGCTTTGATCAGCATGCCCCTATTCGCGGAAGAGAAGCGTAGCGGCACCTTGGAGAGCCTGCTTACGGCGCCTGTAACTGATACTCAGGTGGTGCTCTCTAAGTATGCTGCTGCACTAACGTTTTTCGCGATTATGTGTGCGCCCACGACGCTATATTTTATTGTTTTGCGCCTATTTAGTTTGAGCTTAGTTGGCCTTGATCTTATTCAGCTGATCAGCGGATATGGCATGTTGCTGCTGATAGGGGCTTTTTTTATCTCCTTTGGAGTTTTGGCATCTGCTTTGACACGCAATCAGGCGGCCGCGGCGATATTGGGAGTGGCCGGCATCAGCTTGTTCTTTTTTGCAGATACTTTTCGCCAGCTAGGGCATGGTTATCTGCTAACAGGTGTTTTGGATTATATTTCCAGCGTCCAACACATGGTAGATTATGCTCAAGGGATTGTGGATACGCGACCAGTGATTTTATATCTATCTGGCATTGGCTGGTGCCTGTTTGCTGCCGTGAAGATCATTGAGTCGAGGCAATGGAAATAAGTTTTAGATAAGCATGGGTTTCAGAATGTGGAGAATTGAACTATGCGGCGTCAATTGTTAATCAAACGCTGGCTAACGGGCCTGAATGTTGTCGTGGCGCTATTCTTGGCAGCCGCGTTAGCCGTCGCCTTGAACGTTTTGGCGGCTAAACATTTTTGGCGTGCCGATATCAGCAAACGCCATTTTTATGCCTTATCGGAGCATACTCAAGGGCTTTTAAGATCCTTGACCACCGACATCCACACAGTGGTTTTCGTCAGTTCGGAGCATGAGCTCTATCGTGCAATTCGGCGTCTGCTCAGGGAATACGAATATGCCTCAAAACATATTACGGTGGAATATGTTGATCCGCACCGTAACTTAGCACGGAGCAAAGAATTGGCATTAAGTTATGACCTCATGGGGCCTGATGTGGTGGTTTTTATTTCTGGGGATCAAAAAAAATGTGTTTCGATTAAAGATATCGCCGAATATGATTATACACCGCTGCTATCCGGCCGGACTAAAATTATGGCAGCGTTTAATGGCGAACAGCTTTTTTCAGCGGCCATTCAAAGCCTGTTACATGCCCGCAAGCCGATAGTTTATTTCTTATCAGGTCACGGAGAGCGCCAGCTTGCCAGCTATGATCAGGCCACGGGGTATTCCATTGTGGCGCGGACCTTGCAACGCAGTAATATTGATCTCCGGACGCTTAACTTCGGAGAAACTCCTGCGATACCTCAGGACTGTGACCTCTTAGCCATCGCCGGACCCAACCAGCGCTTCAGTCGAGCCGAAATAGAACTGCTCAAAAAGTTTCTGGATGACAGCGGCCGGATCCTTTTGTTGTTGGATTCTGGAACCAATGTTGGCCTAGATGATTTATTAGCGGCCTGGGGCATCCGTTTATGTGAAGATCGTGTCGTAGGTTTGACCTTAACTGGCCGAGAATTGCTGATATCTAATTACGGGCATCATCCGATCACCGAGCGAATGTTGGCGGCTAAGATGGTGACGCTTTTTAATAGCCCGCGCTCCATCCAGCCGTTGGTTTCCACTAATGCGCCTTTATTACAAGCCGCTGATAAGTTGCGCTTAACAATATTGGCATCTTGTTCCGAACAGGGCTGGGCGGAGATGTCACCCAATCAGACTCCTCCTAAATTTGATGCCGATATAGACTTGCCCGGCCCCGTCTCGGTGGCGTTGGCGGTGGAGAAGGGCCCGCCGCTTGAAATGGATGTAGAAATCAAGCCCAGCCGTTTGGTGGTACTAGGGGATTCTTCGTTCGTATCCAATGGGGCCTTGCAGGCTGGTTATAATGCTGAGCTATTTATAAATGCCGTGAATTGGCTATTAGAGCGTAGCGATAGTTTGCCCATCGCTGCTAAAAAACTGGAGCGGATTCAAGTTGTTATGGATCGTAATCAATTTCAGCTTGCCTGTGGTATCATCGTGATGGCCATACCAGCCACGATTATTATTATCGGATTATTGGTGGGGTTATGGCGCCGGCGCTAGTTAACCAGCTTAGTTTTGCTGATGCACGTTGCGGGCTTGTTGATGGATGTCTTAATTGCCTGTGAGGATAAACTAGCTTTAAATAATGGCTGAAAACTAACGTTGATTATGTTTAAGCAGATGGCGTTTACTCTAATACCGGAAGCGCATATTATTTCTTGTTTGCGCCAATAAATTGCCTGATTGAGCTACAGCTGTTTGGTCATGAAAAATTATATTTATATTAACGGCATCTCAAAGCTACTGCTTCGGCGATCAATTGATGTGATAAAAAATCAGCCGACCAATAATTTATGTATCTGAAAACCACATTTTTCTTGTTGTTAACCCTGGCGGTGGTCGTGGGGGTCATATGGATGATGGATTGGAATAATCAGACGGTTGAGCAAACGCCCCTGGCGAAGCAAAAACTGCTGACCATTGAGCCGGAGAAAATAAACTATGCATCATTTTATCGCGATGGCCAGTTTATTGAATGCCTGAATGAGCATGGCCAGTGGAATATTAGCAAGCCGGTGGCGGCGCGGGCGGATGATGCTAAGATCAATCTTATCTTAGCAGCTCTGGAAATGCTTCCACGCGAAGAAACCATAACCTTGGCTCAGCGCCAAGCACGGAAATTAACCTTGGAGGATTATGGGTTGAGTAAGCCGCGCGCGCGCATGGTGCTGGGCGATGCTAACAAGCGGCATTGGCTGGCTATAGGCAATGAATCCCCCCTTAAAAATGCGGTCTATGTTCAGCTGGATCACGAAGATGAAGTCATCGCCACGGCCACGAATCTCATGGATATTCTTCCTCAACATGTTGCCGATATACGCGATCCCCATCTTTTGCAAGGTTCAGCACTGTATGTTCGGCGGCTAGAGATTAGGCGAGCCGATGGGCCTTTGATTCAATTGATTAAGGAAACTAACGAATGGATAATTCATAAACCGATTATGGCGCGGGCCAACTGGACCAAGGTATCCAGTTTATTAGAGCAGTTATTTGCTATGACGATGCGGCGGTTTGTTACGGAAACCATGGCCGACCCAGTGGCCTATGGGTTGAATGATGATGAGGCTTTACTACAAATAAATTTAGAGCTGGAGGGTGAACAAAATCCCGATCGGCTAATATTTTCTAAAAAAGCTGATGAGCATGGCGATCAATTATATGCTGGCCGCCGCGGCTCCAGCTTGGTTTTTACGGTTAGCCGGGAGCAGCTGGAAGCTCTCTTGGCGGCAACTCTGGATCTGCGCGACCAACGCCTCTACTTTATGGCGCCAGAAAAAATGGCTATGATTCGGCTTGAGCAAGGCGAAAGATCTCTGGAGTTTCATAAGGATGCAGAGCGAACTTGGCGTATTGTGGAGCCAAAACAGTGGTTAGCAGATAGCCGAATGCTGGCCGATTTGATCAGCCGCTTAAATACTTTTCGTGCTGATAAAACATTTATCAGCACGAACATGGTGGAGATGGGGCTCGATCGTCCGGCGCTTATTATCCGAGTGAGCGAAGAATTGCCCATTTCAGAAACAATAACGTCAGGAGCGAGGCAATTGCCCACTAGGCCCGGGGAGAAACAAAAACGTACTCTCCTGCTTAGCGCGTTTAAACCGGGCCGGGAATATGTGTTCGCGCGGTTTGAAGACACGCCGGAAATATATCAAATCTCGGCTTCGTCTTCGTCAACGATTTCTTAGCTTTGAATCCGGCAGCCATCCATAGAATCAGCTTAAAAAAAGGCGTACAAGAACAAATCGTTGAGCGATCCGCTGCTGGCATCTGGACCTCGCTTGCGCCAATTGCCAGTCAGGTGAGTCTTGTCCAAATTTCCAATCTACTAGCCCAAGTAGTCGACTTAAAAGTGTTGCGATTTGAGCGCAGTGATATCAAAGATCCGGCAGTGTATGGCCTCAAAGATGCTCGGGCCTCGGTAACTTTTAGTCTCGATGGCGAGGATGGGATACAGAAAACGCTGTTGCTTGGGGACGACTCGGAGGACATGGGAATCTATGCCATGTTTCAGGGCCAAGATACCATCTTTGTCCTGGAAAAGACTTTGGCAAATGACCTGATGAAAGAATTGACCCGATAGAATTGCCAGCGCCAGCGCAATGCCTGCCCACCGGCTGTTTTTATTGAGAGCCGGCTTGATTAAAACAAGAATGCCAAACTTCACGAGGAATTGTGTTCCGTATCATCAAATATAGCTTACTGGTCGTCCTCTTGCTCATGCTGTTGGGCATGCTGTTTCTAAGCGCGCATGGGCTGCCGGATCCCTTTAGGGCAAATATTGTACGCCAGCTTCAATTAGGGGGCATGGCCTTGAGCCTGGATAAAATCAAGCTGGGGGTTTTTGAAGGCATTATCGTCACTCAGGTTCGCTATCATCGCACAGGCGATATTGGCGCGCCAGTGTTCGAGGCAGAAAAAATAGAGCTACAATGCGATCCGCGCCGTTGGTTAAAAGGCGAGAGCGGCATCCGTAGCGCTCGAATCAAAAACGGCGTTTTACGGCTTATGCTCGCGGCCGAATCACCTGAGCTGCAGCCTAGCGTCGTTAAGCCTTGCCTGCTTACGCTTGATCAGCTGCAGGCTCAAGTGGAATGGGATCTGTCCCAACCTTCGGTAATTCATTTCTTAAATTTATCAGCTCGTCTGCCTGGATTTAATCTAACAGCTAACGGCACTCTTGATATATCGGCGGCTATGACGTCATTGTTTGTTACCGAAGCTGGCGGCGTAGCTGAGCATTTTAGCCATGATATAGAGCGCCTAGCTACGGAACTGCTATCGATTATACAGCAAAAGAACGAAATGCTTGGTTTAAGCAATGCGGTTAATTTAAATGTAGTCTTCAAGGCCGATCTTGCCGATATACAGAAACTGATTTTACGGATGAATATAGATTCGCGGGATACGCGCATAGGGCCGGTCAGCTTGGGCGCCTGGCGGGCACAAATTGATGTTAAAGACAAAGTAGCTCAGGGGTTGTTAGAAATTAAAAATAGCGACATATATGGCGTCCGCACGCCAACGGCTTCTTGCCAGTTTCGATGTGACGAACGGCATCTAAATATTAAACAGTTAGAGGCTTGGGTAGGGTGCCAGGCTGGAGACATGTCATTGTGTTTATCGGGTAATTATCTATGGTCATCTTCCGATTTCGAAGGGCAATGCACCATGCAGGTCAATCCTTCAAGCTTAAGACCTTTATTTCATCATTTATTTCCCTTGCATGCTGCTTTCATGGAAGCCTTCGACTTTCCAAGGCAGCCGCCAACCATAGAAACTGTTTTTAAAGGGCGCTGGCAGCCGGAATTAAGCTTGGATGCCGATAGCCAAATTCAAGCTTATGATTTTAGTTATAGGGGAACGCCTATAAATCAAATGTGCATGTCGGCGGTCCTGTTGGCTAGGGGAACTAACTATTCGTGGACCATGGCGCCGCTTAGGGTGGCTCGCCCGGAAGGGCAGCTTCAGGGTGGGCTGTGCGTTAATAATACAATCCGACCGGCGGTAAGGTTTGATGCGCAATCAACCTTAAATCCTTATGCCCTTGCAGCCATGCTGAGTCCTGTAGTTGATCGTTTGGTTCGGATATACCGTTTTGAAGGCCCTGTGCAGGCCGCGGCTTGGGGAATGGTTGGCTTATCCGATGTAGCGTTAGACGATTTTGAGCTTACTGTGGTTGCTCAGTGTGCTGGGTGGCAGATGTTCTTGGCGGATGACTGTTCGTTCGACATACATTTAATAGGCGATCATGTCGAAATAACTGATATCCGTGGATCAATATATCAAGGGCGTTTTGATGCTCGTGCTAGCATTGATTCAGTTGTTGGGTCCACCAATTTCAGCTATGACCTTGAAGCGGAGGCCCAGGATATTGATTTTAGCCAGGTGATGAAAGCTTTAACCACTGATTCATCTGCACGAAGTGTTCTCAAAATGGCTCAAACAGGAGGCGCTGGCTCCTCGGAACTCTATGCAGGACGACTTGAGGGCCATATTGTCCTAGAGGGGGCTATGGGTGCCGCTCCAGGCCAAACCGCCCGTGGGACCGGTTGGATTAAAATTTCTAAAGGCCGCATTTTTCAGATCCCTTTATTGGGCGGCCTGTCTGATTTCTTGGCTAGAATTATTCCGGGAATGAATATGCTGTTGCGGCAAACCGATGCTGAAGCCTCATTTTTTATAGAAAACGATCGGATTCATGTGGAGGATATCCTAATAGAAGGCGATGTCTTCAGCTTGATTGGGAAGGGTGTTTATTACTTTGATGGATCGCTTGATTTTACGGTTCAGGTTAAATTATTACGTAAGCATACGCTAGCGGCGGATGTTTTTCGCTTTATAACCCAGCCGGTTAGCAAAATGCTGGAGTTTAGGTTGAGCGGGACATTAGCTAATCCCTGCTGGAGACCAATGCATATACCTAAAGAAATGTTTTTCATATTTGATTAATAGGGACTTCGGTTCGATCAACTTTGCTTTGTAGGCGGTTTATGCGCATTTGTATTATAACCTACGGTTGCCAGATGAATGAACGAGACAGCGAAAGGCTGGCGGCCTTGTTGCGGCGCCAAGGCTATCAGCCTACCTCGCAGGAAAGTGCGGCTGATGTGGTCATCGTTAATACCTGTAGTATCCGAGAGAAGGCCGAGCAAAAGGCTTTGGGTAAACTCAGGCTATTGATTGATTCCAAAGCGGCGCGCCCTGAACGGATTATTGGAGCGGTAGGCTGTATGGCTCAGCGCTTGGGGCTAGACATTCTCCGCCAAGTCCAAGGACTGGATTTTGCTGTGGGGACCCATCGACTATCTCACCTGCCCAGCCTGCTGGATCTTGTGCGTAATAGACGCTGCCAGGTGGTTGATGTTCAGGAAATTTCTGATAGTGAGGATCAAAGCTGCCATGAGCCGGGCCGCGTAACAGCATTTATCAACATTTTATTTGGCTGTAATCGACGCTGTACTTACTGCATTGTGCCTCGGGTGCGCGGCGCGGAATGGAGTCGATCGGCTCAGGAAATCATTGCCGAAGCCCGTGAGTTGGTATCAGATGGCGTGAAAGAGATCACCCTTCTTGGTCAAAGCATCATGTCCTATGGGCGCTCTAACCCTGTATGGGCAGATGACTATCGCTCGGCCCGAGGATTTATCGAGCCTTTGCCGCGCTTATTTGAGGCCTTGCAAGAAATCCCGGGCTTGCAGAGGATTCGTTTTACTTCTGGCCATCCATCAGGCTGTACACCGGAACTGGTTCGAGCCATGCTAGAATTGCCGGCGATGTGCGAACATCTGCACTTGCCACTGCAATCAGGGTCGGACCGAATTCTGCAACGCATGAATCGTGGCTACACGTTGGCAGATTACCGTCAGGCCGTGCAGCGCTTGCGAGCAAGCTTGCCGGATATAGCTATTACCACTGATATTATTGTGGGTTTTCCATCGGAGACCATGGACGACTTTGCGATGACGCGCGCGGCGCTGGCGGAAATCGGCTTTGATAATGCCTTTATTTTCAAATATAGTTCACGTCCGGGTGTGCCGGCATCCTTCCGGTTAGATGATGTATCAGCTGAAGAAAAATTGCAGCGTAACCACATCTTATTGACAGAACAGAATAGTTATTGTTTAACACTAAATCAACGTTGCTTGGGCCAGAGGCTTGAGGTATTGCTAGAGGGGCCTAGTCGCCGTAATCCGGAGCGCTGGATGGGGCGGACCCGCACCAATAAAATAGTTTTATTGGATGCCGAACCTGACCTGCATGCTGGCGATTTAATTAGCGTTATGATCAAACAAGCCAAGATGCAAACATTGTATGGAAGTTTGCAGCCGCTGTCTGAAATCCCCATTATCTCCGATCACGAACAATGAATTCATTATCTATCACAACAGTTTTAACTGGCGCTATTCTTTTGGGATGGCATGTCTGGTTATGCCTTTTCCCTAAAAAAGCCGGCGCCTGGTTAGCTGGGTTTCCACGCCATAAATGGGCTGGGCGAGTACTGACAGCTATCGCTATAGGCTGGATCCTTGGATTGGTTGGGCATGCTGAGATAGCCTGGCTGGAAAGATCGCGATTAATGTTTTATGCCCTCGCTCCTTTAGCTTATATCTTGATCATCATTTTTGCAGAAGAATTGCTAGCGCCGCGGGCTTTGGGGGGCATTTTTCTGCTGGCGCCAGCACAGATTCTTGATGCAGCCTTTTTATCTCCTTGCCGCAGTCGGTTGGTGATGACGGTTTTTGCTTACCTATTAGTAGTGCTGGGCATGGCGCTGGTCTGGAGCCCTTATATCTTTCGAAAAATGGTAGCTCCTTTGGTCGCCAGGCCTCAGATCGGTCGTATCTTAGGAATTATCGGTTCGGCGTTGGGCTTCGGCATGATACTGTTAGGATGGCTGGTCTATCGCTAACCAAGTAGATCTCAAAACATGCTGACGCATCTATGTCAGGATATGCCTGCCGCTCCGCGCTTTCTTATTTTTAGAGGCGGAGCCATCGGCGATTTTATTCTTACCTTGCCGGCATTGCAGAGTTTGCGCACGTTGTGGCCTGAGGCTCATTTGAGCGTGGTCGGCTATCCAGGCATTGTCAGCTTGGCTCTAAATTGTGGCTTGGTTCAACAAGTGTTTTCTATTGACGCAGCTCGTTTTAGCGCCTACTTTGCGCCAAGAGTTGAATTGCCGCCTGCCGAAAAAGATTTTATCAGATCCTTTGATGTCATAATTTCGTTTCTACATGATCCCAATGATTGCTTGCGCACAGTTTGGCAGCGGGCTGGCGCCCGCCAGGTTATATGTCTCTCTCCTCAGGTGAGCGCCGGACATGCCGTAGATCATTATTTGCGTGTGCTTGAGGCATTGGGGGTCAAAAATGTATCGCCGGCTTTTGGTCGATTAGTTTGGCCTGATAAATTGCAGGCTATGGGCAGAGCTATTCTGAAATCCTATGGGCTCTCAAACCCTGTTTTCGCCATCCATCCAGGCAGCGGTAGTGCAAGAAAAAATTGGCCATTGTCAGCTTTTTTAGCCTTGGCAAAGAAAGTTATTCAGGAGACCACATTGGGCTACCCTTTATGGATTACAGGAGAGGCCGAAACATCTATTGTGGCTCATCTTGAAAAAAACAATCCCGATACAAGCATTATTCTAAAGGGGCGCTCCCTATTGGAAACCGCCTCGGTTTTGAGTGTCTGCCAAGGTTATGTTGGTAACGACTCGGGCATTACTCATCTCGCGGCGGCACTGGGCATTCCCACTGTGGCCTTATTCGGCCCCACCGATCCGGCGGTGTGGAGGCCGCGCGGCCTAGCTGTGTCTGTAATGCGCAGCTGGCCGCCGACTACGCAAGGCTTGGCCAAGCTGTCGGTGGAGAGCGTGTTTAAAACAATATTATCTCTTGGCGCTGATACAAAGATATAGAATCTATATAAAATCGCTGCGGCTAGTTTAGCTCTGGCGACCCTGATTATAACACCAAGGCTCCAGATTTCTCCATTTGGCGAATTTGTTCCTCGGTCAAATTATTTTCCGCGTTTGGGTTTTCCTGGATTTTTTGCCTTAGCCGCTGCATGGTTTCCTTTTGGACCGCTTCTCTTTGCCGCATAATCTCAAATTCTTTTGCGAAGTCGTGTGGTTCCTGGATTGCTTGCGCGTCTGTCGGGGCGATAGCGGTTGAGTCTGAAACAGAAACAGGAGCGGCTGGCTCATCGGAGCCAGAGCTAGAGTTTGCAGGTTCAGATGGTCCGGCAAGCTGCAGAGCTAAGATAACGGATCTAATGGATAGCAGCACTAACACCAAAGCGACAATAATGACGCCAGCTAGCGTCAGTGTTTTGCTAATGGAAGAAAAGCGTTTATCTTGATTCATAACGTTTTTTCTCTCCAACCGCTCCAGAGGTATTCATTGGTTAGCACTGGGTAGCGCGGGGGAGGATTCATATTGAAACGAGTATCATAGCGATAGTTTTTAAGATATCCCTTGCCACCCGTAGTGCCGACCGCGCCGCGGGTATACTGAACGATCCCTCCATAAACATTGAGGTTGCTGGAGAATTGTCGGGTAGAGTAGTTCTGAACATAGAATCCATGTGTAAAGGAATTTGTTGAGCATGCCGCGACGATATGAGCAAAGATGTCCAGATTCTTGGGCGCATTGGTTCTGACCACCACATCGTTTCTGGCAATCAATCCTAATGCATTATCTGAGTTATTGCTAGGATGGACTGCATACCTGATGTGGTTGGTGATATAAATATCATAATCAGTTGCAATGGTTAATCTGCCATCCAAAACTCCTCCGACGGAAAGCGTGGCCTCGTTAGTCCCTTTTCCCGTCGAAGCTCTAGCTATATAAATCAACCCTGTTGTTAAAATACCAGCATCTTTAGCGCTATAGTTATAGTTGGTCCACTTGCGATGGCCATTGGAAATCAATAGATTGTTGTTAGAGAAGGTTATGCTGGTTAATCCGGTTATTACTAAACTGGCATTGGCTTTTAAGGCAGGGAAATTAACTGAAGCCATTGTTTGCACTGGAGCATTAAACTCGTAACCATCTTTAAAGGTAACTTGTGCAGGTTTACTGCCGGTTCCCCATTTCGACTCGGTTGTCGTTACCCGCGCTTCGAAAACTGGGTCGCCATCTAAATAGAGATAGGTGTTGGCATGAACGGGACCATGGAAATGGTCGCCAGATGTAATCCAAATGGCGCCGTCGGATGAGTTATACCACATTGCATATTTAGCCCAACTTTGTCGGTGGACGCCATCGAGGATAACACAACGTTTGATGCCCTTAACGTTGCCGATGGAATAGATCGTATAATAATCTACCGGCAGGCTGCTGGCGCCGGAACTGTCGTTGATGTTGACTGCGCTGCCAGCTAGCTCAACCCACCATTTGCCGACAGCTTGCCCCTTAGCATTACGCTGATCATTGGTTAAAGCTACTGTCATGGCGTGTGAGCTGAAGGTATATGCGGTATCGCGCGCTATGGTATAACCGGAATTATCCACTGTGATATATTGATCGCTAGTGCCGTATGGCTTGGTATGTAATAAATAGGCTTCGCCAATGTAATCTTCTAAGGATGGCAGCAAGTCTTCTCGGCAGATGGCTTTGCCATCTGCTTTGACCAGCAGAAATTCATAATTAGTGCTGGGAGGAGGATTGATATTGATCTTGCCTGCCGCTGTATGGATGTCGCCGGCGCTTGATGGATCAAGCGCCGGATGGATGGTTACCGAATAACTCCCGATCCCGATAAAGCCGGTTATTGTATTGGGAATGGTGCCACCATTGCGGATATAGGATACGCCGCGCTCGGCTCCGCCTTCAGCCACGTAAAAGGCTTGTTCCATAGATGTTTGCCGATTAGCTAATTTCAATTGTGTACCACTTTCGCCCAATAGTCCTAGGGTTAAAACAGCTAAAATAGCCGTGAAACAAACAACGGTTATCAGGACCACAGCAGCATTATCAGGCAATTGCATAGCGATTTCTTCTTTCAAAATATTTCTAGCTGGCATGATATGGGCCCAGTTTATTTAATTAAGCGCTGCGATTATTGTCATAAATGCTTGTTACGCATCCGCACGAATGTACTGATCTGATTCGTTGCTGTAAAACGGCCTGCTTGACGAAATAAACTTAGCTGGAAGTTGACACCAAAGAGATTAGTGGCAACGTTTGCCGAGACAACATGGGCGCAAATCCGGCTTGATTGATTTATGCTATCTATCCAGAAAATATTACTAGCTTGTTTGTTGTAATTGATTTGTTTAACTCCATCAAAGGCGTTGGAGGATATCAGGATCCAGCCATGGGCATTGGAGCTAATGGAGACGATCGCAGCAGCTCGCAGCCCTTCATTTGCGCCCACTCCGTAAACCATCCGTGTGAAAGCGGTTTGGCCTTCACGAGCAACTTGCATGCTTAATGAGGTGGCATGCCATATTTTTTGGCACATGATATAAACTCCGATGGCAGCTCCCATGGCCAAGCCAAATAAAGCCGTTGCGATCATCAGCTCAAGGATGCTAAAGCCCAGTTTAGACTTGTAACTTGCGCGATTGAGAATAGCAGTTTTCATTGATGCAACTCCGCACAGACTGATCCAGCTAAAGAAAGCTCAGAAGTGTTTTTTGAATTAGGATTTATCCAGCGGTTAGTTAAATAGATGTTTTTAACGATGATGTCTGGTGCCTGCGTCACAATCATAACGCTATAAGACACATTGGATATACTGGATATACCAGATACTAAGTGCGCTCCTGGGCTTAGTAGAGCTGAGTTATATGTCTGCGATAAAAGGTTCTCCATGACATGGCGAGCATCATGAATGGCCTTCATGCGGTTATCGGCAATCGTAGCCGAACGTTTTGCCTGAACAAAAGTGATCGTAAATAAAGCTAGCGTCATAGCCAATAGTGTCATGGCAATTACTGCTTCTACTAAAGTAAAGCCCTTTTTCATAATTATTGCCTTCAGTTTGATGAACTGGTAAGCCTAATCTTCCGCCCTTTAAGCTTAAAGCTCTCTCTTATTATCTTAAGCAATATTCGTGCCAGATTTACTGTGATCTAACTAAAATAAATCTCTTTAACAAATATATCCTGCGCTTGCAGATTCCCGGATACCATTGTTCTGGCGGCGTTGGGAATGTGTCGGCTTAATTCCATGATAAGCCAAGCGATAAGAAGTGTATAAAAAAAGATACTCCTAAGAAAGTAAGAATATGAATGCAATAATCAGGAATCAGTTCGCCAATTCTTCTAGCCTCTATCGGAGCAAGCCGTTTTGGGCATGGAACGCCAAACTAGAGGAAGCGGAATTACAGCGCCAGATTCGTCTGATGTGTCGTATGGGCTTGGGCGGATTTTTTATGTATTCCCGTGTTGGATTGGCGAGGCCATATTTGTCATCGGAATGGTTTCGCTTGGTTGGCGCTTGCATTGATGAAGCCAAAAAGCTGGATATGGAAGCCTGGTGCCTACAAGGCTTACCTTTCTATGGCGGTTCGCTTAGTTACCAATGCAATTTTATCTAGAATCTTAGCCCGGGCGAACCTTTGTTTATCTAAGTACCGTTCTATCGCGGCGTAGCCCTGCGTATTCTTGTGAATGGATGGGTTGTTGCCGTTATTGCTTGGGAGCCTAACGAGGCCGATATTACGGATTATCTGAGCGGCGCGCGCAGTCAAACCTTTTGCAGATTGAAGCTATTGGTCATCGCCACAATTCGCATGGCCCTTTGGATTTAGATCAAAAATGGCCGGCTTGGACTGGTCCTGGGGAATTCCAGCGTATGGCAGGAGCCAGATATCAATTGGTGCTCTGCGGTTTAATGGTTCAGCCATATCTTTCAGTTCGCAGATAGGGTGCCAACAGCCGAACTAGCTCTGCTGGCGGTTGATCTGATGGAAAAGAACGCACTGCTCTATGGCACACCACACCAAAATTTGCCAATAGGTGTTTTTTAACATCATCCAGCTTTGGACAGGCGCTCTTTAGAATTACCTGTAGCGAGGTAACAGATTCACCGGCTAGACCGCAGGGGATAATAGCGGCGAATCCTGAGAGGTCTGGATGTACATTGAAACTTATGCCGTGCAATGTTACCCAACGTTTTAAGCGGATCCCAATGGCCGCCAATTTGCCTTCTGTCGTCCAGGCCCCAGTCAAGCCACTTCGCCGAAATGCCTCTACGCCAAAAGCCGCTGCCGTTCGGATCGCGATTTCTTCCAAATTGTAAAGATAACCGCGCGCATCCGCTTCTTGCTCGCCAAGTTTAATGATTGGATACATCACCAATTGGCCTGGCCCATGCCAGGTTACATCGCCTCCGCGTGAAGATTTTACCAGATCTATGCCGCGTTGGGCCAATATGGCGGGAGAGAAGAGAACGTGTTGAAGACAGGCTCGCACTCCCAGGGTGATGACTGGCGTATGTTCCAATAAAAGAATGGTATCGGGAACCTGACCAGCGATTCGGGCAGCCACCAAGGACTCTTGGAGTTGTGCGCCAAGGGCGTAACTTATGGGGTTTGTTATTTTTATAGCCCAGGCAGTCATAAGATATTCAGGTTAATTATGCAAGGTATCATTAAGACCAGACAATTAGTTCAAAGATGGCATGTCTACAGATTAAACTAGCTAACGGTGGCCCTCAATGCAAAAAACAGCGCTAATGGCTTGTCTATGTTATCCTGACCGAGTTTGTTTCTAAGCTTGTTTTTTTCTATTTAATACGCTAAAAGCTCTCCTTCAAGCGCATCTTCATCTCGCTGCTATATATTCGAGGTAAGCCCAAAAGGAGGTATAAATGATGAATGATCTACTCCAAAAACTTAAATATACCAAAACTCATGAATGGATCCTGCGGGATGATAAAGCGCCTAATGGCACCCAAAATATCATTAAAGTGGGCATTACAGATTTTGCTCAACAACAACTTTCAGATATAACTTACGTAGAATTGCCTGCTGTTGGCCGGCAACTTTCCGCTGGAGAAGAAGTTGCTGTGGTAGAGTCCATCAAGGCGGCTGCCGATGTTTATGCGCCAGCAGCCGGCAGCGTGGTTGAGGTTAATGCGGCGCTGGCCAACGCTCCGGAGGCCATCAACTCCGATCCCTATGGCCAAGGCTGGCTTTTTACTATGAAGTTGGATAATCAAGCTGATATCAACGCCTTGATGGATGCTAGCCAATACGAAGCTTCCTTGTCCGGAGAACACTGAGCTTGGTGTTTAATGCGGCTGGCCAGCGGCTTAAAGCTTGATCGGTCCTCCAGAGATTCGCGGGGCAATTGAAGTTATAGATTGATTAACGCACGGAAACCTAATTATGCCAAAGCGTGCTGATATTAATAAGATCATGATTATAGGTTCGGGCCCGATCATCATCGGGCAGGCCTGTGAATTTGATTATTCTGGGACTCAAGCTTGTAAGGCGCTGCGTAAACTGGGCTATAAAATCGTGTTGGTAAACTCTAACCCGGCGACCATTATGACCGATCCTGGTATGGCGGATGCTACCTATGTCGAGCCTCTTAACCTCCGGCGTATGACAGAAATCATCGAGAAAGAGCGTCCTGATGCGCTTTTGCCAAATCTGGGTGGTCAATCTGGTTTGAATCTTTCTTCCGAGCTAGCTAAGGCCGGCGTCTTAAAGAAATACGATGTTAAAGTTATTGGCGTCCAGGTTGATGCTATAGAACGAGGAGAAGATCG
>CAYUHK010000001.1:6135-92490 GCA_964444425.1 uncultured Verrucomicrobiota bacterium | reverse complement strand
GTGAGCTGGGTATTGATATGCCGAAAAGCGCCTCGGCATATTCTGTTCAGGAAGCAGAAAAAATTGCAGCTGAACTGGGTTACCCGATTGTCATTCGGCCAGCTTATACTATGGGGGGAGCCGGCGGAGGCTTGGTATATAACGTTGAGGAATTACGGGTAGTTGCAGCGCGCGGCATAGCCGCTAGTCTGGTAGGCCAGATTTTGGTTGAGGAATCGGTACTGGGCTGGGAAGAGCTAGAGCTGGAAGTAATTCGGGATGCTAAAAACCAAAAAATAACAGTATGCTTTATCGAAAATATCGATGCCATGGGAGTGCATACCGGTGATTCTTGTTGCGTGACGCCCATGCAAACGATCAGTCAGCAACTTCAGCAACGTCTTCAGCAATACTCCTATAAAGTGGTAGAGGCAATTGAGGTCATTGGTGGCACAAATATCCAGTTCGCTCATGATCCAAAAACCGGGCGAGTGGTCATAATAGAGATCAATCCGCGCACCTCGCGCTCTTCGGCTCTGGCCTCTAAAGCCACCGGCTTTCCCATTGCTATGGTTTCTGCGATGTTGGCAGCGGGATTGACCTTAGATGAAATACCTTATGGCCCCGGCGCAACCTTGGATAAATATGTGCCATCTGATAGCCGCGTGGCTATTAAGTTCCCTCGCTGGGCTTTCGAGAAATTCAAAGATGCACAGGATAAGCTGGGCACCCAGATGCGCTCGGTGGGCGAAGTGATGAGTATTGGCAAAACCTATAAAGAGGCCTTTCAAAAGGCTGTGCGCTCACTGGAAATTGGCCGTTATGGTCTAGGGTTTGCTAAAGATTTTCATCAACGTTCCTTGGTCGAACTCATGGAACTGTTGCGTGAGCCGACCAGCGAGCGGCAGTTCATCATATATGAAGCCTTGCGCCAAGGCGCAACGTTGGCAGCCATCTCTGAACGGACTTATATTAAGCCTTGGTTTATCCAACAAATGCAAGAGATCGTCGCGCTGGAAGAGGATATCCTTCGTTGCCGAGATAAAAATTTGTCGGATGCCTTGTTAACCCAGGCCAAAAAGGATGGGTTTGCCGATCGCTATTTGGCTAAAATTCTGAATCTCAAGGAAATTGATATCCGCCACCGCCGCGCCGCTCTGGGCCTTGTCCAGGGATGGGAAGCGGTGCCAGTTAGCGGTGTTGAGGATGCTGCTTATTATTTTTCTACCTATAATGCTCCAGATAAAACCAATGTCAGCAGTCGACCTAAGGTGATGATATTAGGTGGGGGCCCTAATCGTATTGGACAGGGGATCGAATTTGACTACTGCTGTGTGCATGCGGCCTTTGCTCTACGCGATGCTGGCTTGGAGACCATTATGGTTAACTGTAACCCGGAAACGGTTTCTACCGATTACGACACCTCCGATAAGCTTTATTTTGAGCCGCTAACCGTCGAGGACGTATTAAGCATATACGAAAAGGAAAAACCAGAAGGCGTCATTGTTCAATTCGGCGGCCAGACGCCCTTAAACATCGCCGCCGAGTTGGCGGAAGCTGGCGTAAAAATTCTCGGTGCCAGCGTTGCAACCATCGCCTTGGCTGAGGATCGCGATCTTTTCCGTAAGAAGATGGACAAGATGAAAATACCTATGCCGGAATCCGCCATGGCCTATACCTTGACGGCGGCGCTGGCAGAGGCTCAGAAGATCGGCTATCCGCTTATGGTGCGCCCATCCTATGTGTTGGGCGGGCGCAGCATGGAGGTAATTCACGACGAAGAAATGTTACGACGTTATATGGCGGCCGCAGAGGAGCTTAGTCCAGAGCGTCCAATTCTCATCGACCGTTTTTTGGATAATGCTCTAGAGACAGAAGCCGATGCCTTGGCGGACGGCGTGGACGCCTATGTCCCCGCCGTGATGGAACACATTGAATTGGCAGGCATTCATTCAGGGGATTCCGCTTGTGTTATTCCAGCAGTTACCGTTTCAGCTAAACACTTGCAAACCATCCATCGCTATACGCAGCAGATAGCTCAAGAGCTTAAAGTTGTTGGGCTAATGAATATACAATATGCTATCGCCGATGATACGGTTTACGTCCTGGAAGCCAATCCAAGAGCCTCACGCACTGTGCCTTTGGTGTCCAAAGTATGTAATGTTTCCATGGCCCGCATTGCAACACAATTGATGATCGGCCAGAAGCTATCCGCCATGAAGCTGCAGCCAAAAAAGATCGCGCATTTTGGTGTTAAGGAGGCAGTCTTCCCCTTCAATATGTTCCCAGAGGTAGATCCAGTCCTTGGGCCAGAAATGCGCTCTACCGGCGAAGTCCTAGGGATGGCCGAATCGTTTGGATTGGCCTTTTTTAAAGCTGAAGAAGCTGCTCAGCCGGCATTACCGACCGAAGGCACTGTGTTGATCAGTGCTGCGGAAAAGGATAAGGCGGCCATTGTGCCGGTGGCGCGTGAGTTTATTAGATTAGGATTCAAAATTTGGACCACGGATGGCACGCATCGCTTTCTGGCTAAACATAATGTTAAAACCGATCGAATCAATAAGCTCCATGAGGGCCGTCCTAATATCGTGGATAGCATTATGAATCGAGAGATCCACTTGGTTATCAACACTCCGGTCGGCAAACAGAGCCAAACCGATGATTCCTACATTCGTAAAGCAGCTATTAAATATAATGTGCCTTATATCACAACCACTGCTGCTGCTTTGGCGTCTGTTAAGGGGATCGCAGCTAGCCAAAAGGGTCGTAAAGGCGTGAAATCTTTGCAAAATTATCATAAAGATATAGCCAGCTGAGTTTGTTTAACGCTCTAACCGGCTAGCGAGCTGGATAGCCGCCGCCTCTTGCGCTCGGCTTATAAGCAAAAAATCTTAAGCGTATTTTGCTGCCAAGCATCGTTTGGCTTATAAAGCTTTGATCAATAACCTAAAACGCAACGAAAGCTTGTCTGCATAGTTTTATAAACTTTGATCAAAATTGTGGTGCCGGCGGCTATAAACTCTATGATCACCAAACCAAACGCGCTCAATAATCAATCGCCAGCCCACCCGCATATTCTGGTAGTTAAGTTAAGCTCTCTGGGCGATTTGTTTCATGCTTTGCCAGCGGTCCATGCTTTGAAAGTTAGCCTGAATGCATCGATCGATTGGGTCACGCATTCGGACTACGCCGATCTAGTGAGATGTTTTACCGACGTTGATCGGGTGATCCCTTTTCACCGCCATGGCTGGGTACGGCATGTCGTTGGAGAAATGCGTGATCTGCGGACTAGGCGCTATGACTTGATAGTTGATTTTCAGGGGCTTCTCAAGAGCGCCTTGGTAGCGCGCCTAGCACGCGGCGCCCGCCGCATAGGTCCCTCGTTTCAGCGTGAAGGCGCTAGGCTATTCTATTCAGCTATTACTGGGCCACAAAACAAGCAGCGCCATGCCGTAGAGGAGAACCTTGATATTATTCGTTACCTTCGCTTGGCGATGATGGCGCCGGCTTTTCCCACGATTTTTCCAGCTCCGTTGATCAATGAGCCCTCTCCGCGTATAGCGCTTGTTCCATTTTCTCGTTGGCCAAGTAAAAATTGGCCTTTAGCTTATTTTGTGGAAGCTGGTCGTCGGCTTCAGGCCCAACGGAATGCCACGTTGTTTCTACTGGCTGATGGCAGCGCAGCTGCCAGTTGTGCCAAGATGGAAAATGAATTAAAAGATCAAGGCCGGGTCGTCAACTTGGCTGGTAAATGCTCTTTGCCCCAGCTGGGTGGATGGCTGCAAGCTATGGATCTGGCTATTGCCAATGATTCGGGACCGATGCATATGGCAGCTGCCGTCGGTACGCCTGTGCTAGCCATCTTTGGTCCAACCGATTCATCACGGACAGGACCTTATGGATCCGCTCATAAGGTTATCAAGAGCAAATTAGATTGTCAGCCCTGTTTTTTTAGAAAATGCGCTTTAAATAGCGATGCTTGCATGCATGCGGTAACTCCGGAAATGGTGGTGGCGGCAGCGCTGGAAATGTTAGCTCGGCCTAGCTTTAAAGTGAAATAGGCTGCTAGTGCCATGACAAGGTAATTAGATATATAAAAATACTTGAAAAAAAGTAAAACTAATGATAGACGTTTCTTGCGCTTTTTGGTACCTATGGGCGCATTTATTGGGTTGTTAACGCATTTTCTATGGGTTAGCCTTTGCTAACCTATGTCGCTATTAGATTAGAAAGAAGCTTAATGCCTTTATTAGAGGGAAAAACAGCCTTGATTACTGGAGCGGCTCGGGGAATAGGCCGAGCTATTGCGGAAAGATTTGCGGCAGAAGGCGCAAATTTAGCGCTATGCGACCTAGAAGAGGGCTGGCTGGCCGAGACTGCCAAGGCCGTTGCCGATAAAGGTCGCGCGCTGGTATGTTTTGGCGTGGATGTCAGTAAAGCAAACGATGTCCAGCAGGCGGTTGCTGCTGCCCTAAAAATATCTGGAAAAATAGATATCTTGGTTAATAATGCAGGAATTATTCGCGATGGCTTCCTGGTCCGGATGTCAGAAGAGGATTGGGATGCGGTTCTGAACGTGAATTTGAAGGGCACGTTTTTGTTTACGAAAGCAGTGGCTAAGGTAATGATCAAACAAAGATCGGGAACCGTGATCAATCTGGCATCGGTTATAGGCCAGGTGGGTAATGCAGGCCAATGTAATTATGCTGCTTCTAAAGCTGGAGTGATAGCTTTTACTAAATCGGCTGCTCGCGAGCTAGCCGCGCGCCAGATTAGGGTAAACGCCGTGGCTCCTGGCTATATTCAAACCAAAATGACGGAAACCTTGCCGGAGGATATTCAGAAAAAAATGTTGACGACCATTCCTATGGCAAGGTTAGGTGTACCAGATGATGTTGCGAACGCGGTGCTGTTTTTGGCTAGCGAAGCCTCAGCCTATATGACAGGCCAAGTTCTGGGCGTCAGTGGCGGAATGGTCATGTAGTCATAATGAAGGAGGATAAGTAATGGCGCTTGAAGATAAAGTTCGAGATATTATAGTGGAACAGCTAGGAGTCAATGCCGAGCAGGTGACGACAGAAGCTTCGTTTATTGAAGATTTGGGTGCCGATTCGCTGGATACAGTGGAATTGGTCATGGCGTTTGAAGAAGAGTTTGGCGCTGAAATCCCTGATGAAGACGCGGAAAAGCTGCAAACCGTTGGAGCGGTGATTACCTATTTGAAAGAAAAAGGGTTTGGTGATTAACCTTAGTTGATTTTTAAAGAAGGCCGAGGCCGTTGTATGTTCTGGCCTCGGCTTTTTTATCATTGTTTGTAGGTTTCTTGTTTGGCAGGTGTCGTTATGCGTAAAGTGGTCATTACGGGCTTGGGGGTTGTTAGCCCTTTGGGTTGTGAGGAAGCTTTGTTCTGGCAGCGCCTCACTGCGGGCCAATCCGGCGTCCGCCGTGTGCAGCAGTTCGACATCTCTCCATATCCGTCTCAAATCGCTGGTGAGGTAGTGGAATTAAATCTGGACGCGTTCATGTCCAAGAAGGATCAGCGTCGTTCAGATCCTTATGCTCATTTTGCTATTGCGGCGGCCAAAACCGCTGTGACTCAGTCTGGCTTAGATATGAGTCAAGAAGATCCCTGCCGGGCTGGTGCGATCATTGGATCGGGCATTGGCGGCCTACAAACCCTGCAGGCGCAACATACGATTCTGAAAGAAAAAGGACCTTTACGTTGCAGCCCCTATATGATCCTGCAGATGATCGGCAATATGGCTGCCGGCCTGATCGCCATCGAATATCAGCTCAAAGGCCCTAATTATGCGGTGGTCTCGGCTTGCGCTACGTCGGCTCATGCCATTGGCGATGCAATGCGTATTATTCAGCGCGGCGATGCCGATATCATGATTGCCGGTGGATCCGATGCCAGCGTCTGTGAGCTTGGTTTTGCGGGATTTTGCGCGTTAAAGGCTCTCAGCACTCGCAATGATGAACCGCAGAAAGCTAGTCGGCCATTTGATAAAAACCGTGACGGTTTTATCATGGCTGAGGGGGCCGGCATTCTTGTGCTGGAAGAATTGGAACACGCCCGCCGCCGCGCTGCACCCATTTATTGCGAATTATCCGGCTTCGGCGCCACCTGTGATGCCTTTCATGAAACCGCCCCATCGGCAGATGGCGATGGCGCGGCCCGTTCCATGCAGTTGGCCATAACTGATTCTCAGGCCAATCCCGCCGACGTGGATTATATCAATGCGCATGGGACCAGCACAATGCTGAATGATAAATGCGAAACCCTTTCTATTAAAAAAGCCTTGGGCACGACATTAGCTCATAAGGTCATGATTAGTTCGACCAAATCTATGACCGGTCATTTGCTGGGCGCCGCCGGCGCCATTGAGGCAGCCATTTGTGCCCTGAGCATTAAACATGGTATAGTGCCGCCAACCATTAATTACGAAACGCCTGATCCGGAATGTGATTTGGACTATATCCCTAATCATGCCCGCGAAAAGAAGGTTCGTGTGGCCTTGAGCAACTCGCTCGGCTTTGGTGGTCATAATGCTACGCTGGCTTTCCGTGCTATCTAGCCAACCTTTTTATGCTGACTTTCCGCCGCCAGAGCCGCTCAGGAAAAGGCGCGAGCGAGCAGGAGAAAGGGATTGATTAGCTTGAAACCTGTTGGCGATTGGGTAACCACGTAGCTGCCAGTCCATAAAATCCAGCAATGCCGTCTAATCAGCTTGGCAATGAATGTGCCCGCCTTCTCGGAAGCTGATGCCGATGCGTTCTTCCGCGCCAAGAAAATGATAAACTTCCTGCGCCGCTAGATGGGTTTGCCAAGTGCCGCTTGGGTTGGCCCAGAGATCGCCCAACGCTTCGGTGCTGAATTGAGCGCGCGGCGCAACCAATGCCTTGAGGTAATGCTGATCAAATGGTAAGGCCTGTTCTAGGCCGATTTTGTTTTCCTTCATATCGAAGGCTCCGCCTCATCCGAATATTTGACAAAGCTAATAGTTTGGATACGCTGCCTTCAGCTTGTTTATTGAGTATAATCTCGTTAAGATGCTAGTCAATGAATGGGTCCAGTCAACCCAATAAGACAATGTCCATATCTGAAGCAGTTGGCTTGATACTGCTGTTTCTGACTGTCGGAGTCTGGGGTGCTGCCGTAATTAGCATGGCGCTAATGGCTGCCATTCAGCACCTTGATGGTTTAATAGGCATATATCTTATGGAGGCTGGCGCAGATCGGATAATGCGCCGTTGCCTGATGGCTTTGGCCGCCTTCTTTATTGCGATTTTATTAAAGCGCAATGGCTGGCAAGGATGGAAAGACTGTGGTTTTTTGCCGGCTGATCGTCTGGCTTCCAGTCGACCTTGGCATGGCAACGCGCTGCTTGGAATCAGCGCTGGCCTGATTACGATGGGAGTTTTTAGCGTGCTGACGCTCGTGCTGGGCGAGCGTATCATAACGCCATTCAATGATAATAAGGCGGCATTGGAACGAGCAGTTTCCTTTATCGGTGCAGGCATTGTGGTGGCCTTCATTGAGGAGTCGGTTTGCCGTGGCATGCTCTTTCGTGTCCTAGCCCGGGCCTGGAATATTCGCTGGGTTGCATTATGGACCAGCGTGTTGTTTGCCCTGGCTCATTTTCTTAGCCCTGATCCTCAAGCTTTTCAGGGCTCGTCTTTTGCTCATACCAGCTTCAATATATTTTTATCTACCTATACTTCAACGGACCTGACGTTAACTAACTTGTTGATCTTCAGTAATTTGACCTTATTGGGAATATTGTTTTGTGGGTTGGTTGTTAAAACCGGAACCATCTGGCTGAGCATCGGGCTCCACGCCGCTTGGATATGGGTTATTAAGTTTTTCCATTTATGGACTGCCGTGGCGCCTAATCCCGCAACATCGCTCTGGCTAGGACAGCGGTCCGATTTTATGGATTCTATCTTAGTGGCTATGTTATTGATCTGGTTTAATGGCTGCTGGATGTTTAGCCGTTGGTCACGCGTAGAGCGGGCCATCGATTGTCAGAACCTAAAATGGCATATAGCGCCAGGTGAAGGCGCTGGGCTGGTGGCCTGGCTAAATCAATATTGCCAAAATGGTCAGCTCCAAGAAGGCAAGATATTAAAGCATGATGAAGGGGGCCGCGTTGTAGCGCAAGCTCAGCTGGTCTTAAAAATCTATTGGCCCAAACAAGGCTGGGCTGGCATCCGTTTTCTCATTAGACCCTCCCGGGCGCGTCGGGCTTGCCAACTGGGCCGTCGGCTCCGCGCTCTGGGAATGCCAACGCCTCCAATGTTGGCCTGGGCTATCCGGCGGCGTTGCGGCTTGCTGCGTGCTGAATATTTGATCACCAGGGAGGTTGTTGACTCAGAACAATTGACGAGCTGGCTAGAACGTAATAGCCCCGATGGATTAGCACGTGCTAAGGTTATGGCAGCATACGGCCGCCTGGTCGCAATGTTTCATCAGAACGGCTATTCCAACCGAGATTTGAAACACGAAAATGTTATGTGTTCCATCAGCGAGCCATGGGTGCTTCAGGTTGTAGATCTTGATGGAGTGCGTCGGCGCCCTTGGATCTTGCGCCGAAGAGCCCAACGTGATCTATTGCGGGTTGGAAAATCTCTAGCTTCATTGGGTTGGTCGGGCGCAGCTGATATACGCGCTTTTTTTGATGCCTATAATTCTAGTGTGCCGCTGCGTTTACGGCGCCAATCCTTTCCTAGCTAATAGATATCAGAGATGATTAGCGATCCAATCGCTTAAGCTTCTAAATAAAATAATTCACTGATCAGCTCGGTGAGCCTGTTTAGGATTACTGGTAAGTTAACAGAGCTCTGAACATGATCTATTGGCCCTGCCGAAACAGCGGCCCTTTTCATTGAGAGCTTAATTGCTGCTCCAATTTAACCAGTCGCTCTTCCAGGGTGGCTATTTTAGCTTTGAGCTCTGGGAGCCGCGCAATATGAGCAAAGATCTTTGCAGCTTTATCATAGGGATAAGCAGGAGATCCTAGCATAAACGCATTCGAGGGAACGTCTTTGGTAATGCCGGCCTGGGCACCAATAATAACATCTGAACCAATCGATAGATGGCCGGCTATTCCGACTTGGCCAGCCAAGATGGTGCGTGCTCCGACGCTGCTGCTGCCTGAGATGCCGACTTGTGCTATCACGACGCTGTTGTCACCGATAATAACGTTATGGGCGATCTGGACGAGATTATCGATCTTGACCCCATTGCCAATACGGGTTTGTCCAAAGCGGGCTCGATCAATGGTCACGTTAGCTCCAATTTCAACATCATGGCCGATGACCACTATCCCAATCTGGGGGATTTTTTTGCGGCTGGTGCCTTCTTGAGTATATCCAAATCCATCGCTGCCTATCACGCTACCATTATGAATAATTGTTCGGTCTCCGATCTGGGCATATTCGCGAATGGTTACCTGGGGATAACATTTGCAGTCGTCACCTATGACTGTGCCATGGCCGATATAACAGCCTGCGATCAACACGCAGCGCTGGCCGATTTTAACGCCTGGCTCAATTACGCAGTAGGGGCCGATGTAGACATCGTCGCCTAATTGCGCATCGGGGGCGACTATAGCGCTGGGATGAATGCCAGGCTTAAAAACTATCGCCGGTGGCGCAAACCATAAGGCGACTTCGCTGAAGGCTTTTTCGGGATTTTTAACTCGAATCAGCGTAGCGGAACAAGGCCGCGACCAATCTTCGCTTACAATAACTCCCGAAGCTTTGGTTGTCGCGGCGGCGGCGGCATAACGAGGATTGGAGATAAAGGTCAGTTGCCCCGGCTGAGCTTCGCGAATGCCGGCCAGGCCCATTACGGCTATTTCGCCTTGGCCTTCTACGCGGCCATCGAGACGTTGAGCTATTTCTGTGATGGTTAGGTTCATAGGATTATTTTTTTAGAGGTGATTTCATTTTGGCTGCAGTGGGTGGCTGATGTTTGTTAAGAATTGCAAGAATGCTATCGGTGATGTCGAAGGCCTTATCCGCAACAATCACGGCTTCCATGTTATTCATGGTTTTGCCGGAACTATCCAATACCAAGCTAATCCCTTGATCCTGGGCATAGCCTTGAATGACAGCGCGGATCTCCTGTATGATCCGTTGTTGCATTTGGCGCATTTGATCGCCGATCTGCTTTTTGCAGTTTTTATCGAATTCTAGAAGTTTGTCTTCGGCGTCGCAAACCTGGGTATATTTTAGCTCTTCCTGCTGTTTCCGCTTTTCGCGTTCAGTGTCACTTAAAGACTTGTCGCGCGTTTCGGCGTTAAGGATTTCTAGCTCGCCTTTCTGAGATTTGAGATCATCGCTGAGCTTGTGGCGTTGAAGATCCATCTCATCGGCACGCGCTTTGAATTGAGCATTGGCTTCCTTGGTCTTGTAATACTCGTCAAAGATATGTTCCATGGATAAGGTGGCGATCTTTAGTTCCGTCGCTGGAGCCGCCAACTGCAGATAGGGTGACAAAAGAATGGTTGCGATAATAATGCCCAATAAACGTTTGGTCATAATAGAGCCTTTCTAGCTAGAAACCATAGCCGATCCAAAAATTAAACCGCGGCGCGGTGCGAGAAATATCACCGCTGACCTCCAAAGGCCAAGCATAATCCACTCGGATAGGAAAAGATGGAATATCCAAGCGTAGGCCAATGCCAGCATCGGAACAATATTCTTGTAAATCGAAATCAAAGGCGTCAAGCCAAACATTGCCGATGTCATAAAATAGGGCGCATCGCAGGATCTTTTTATAGATTGGAATGGTGTATTCGAGCGTGGCCATAGCGGCGGACTTACCGCCAATAGGCTCATTTTCTGCGCAGGGCGCAACCGTGCGGTGCTTGAAGCCGCGCAGGGTTTTGGGGCCGCCCAAGAATAAGCGGTTGAAAATATGCACATCGTCGTTATTGCCATATTCCTGTACCGTTGCGGCCCAGGCGCGCAGGCTGAGGACATGGTCGAATAGCGCAGGGAAATATGAGATGCTTTCGCCCTCCAATTCATACATATCCACATCGAATCCCAGCGGACCACCGCTCAGGCGCGTTGAGAGGGTAGTTTTATTGCCGCGTTGTGGTATAAACATATTGTCCCGAGTATCATGGATAAAAGATAATTTTAAAGAGCTATCCATATAATTTCCAGCCTGGTCTTGAATAAATTCTACAGCATTGGTTGCCATGCTATAGATGGAAATGCGCTCCAGCCTGTAGGTTAGATTAGCCCGCTGAAAAAACCAGGGCAGCGGTTTGCCCAGAGTCATGGCTCCGCCAATGCGCTGTTCGGTATAGTAATCGCTTAGGTTACGGCTAACCGTATCATATAGGTCAACTCCCAGCGATAGCTTACGATCCAGCAACCATGGTTCAACGAACGATAAGCGGTAATCTTCCGTCTGGCTGCCGAATTGAGTTCGTAAACGTAGTTTCTGGCCACCGCCAGTGAAGTAGGGCCAATTGAATAAATCAAAATTGCCTTGAGAGAGCTCTGCAAACCCAATAATTTCATCGATGCTGGAATAGCCGGCACCGGCCATCAGATTACCGGTTTTGCCTTCAGCGACTTCAAAGATTAGATCATCTTTAGAGGGGTCTATGGTTTCTCGCGGATAGCTTCTTACGGAATTCTCGGCAAAGAACCCAAGATTTTGAATGATGCGTTCGCTGCGTCGAATACGGACTTGATCGTAAATCTCCCCTGGATAGACTAATAATTCCCGCCGAATCACCTTGTCTTTAGTGCGCGTATTACCACGAATATCAATATAGCGGATGGCAATGAGGCTGCCTTCCACTATCTCAAATTCAATGTTTACTGTGGCATTAGAAGGTTGGGAGCTCAAGAGTGGTTGAACAGCAGAACGCATGTAACCGCGGCTTTGATAGAAGTCGCGCAGATCATTGGCTGTTTTTGAGATGGCTTCCATAGATGCTGTGTCGCCGGGTTTGAGCGTTATCATAGCCCTTAAAGTTGACTCGGGAAAGATGGTTACGCCCCGCAATGTAATGGTGCCTAAATGGTATTGAGAGCCTTCCTGAATCGTATAAACAGCCATGAGTTTTTGGGGCCTATACTCGCGGATTTCAGGCTCGTTGATCTGAACGTCTAGATAACCTCGATTTAGATAAATAGCGCGTAGTAAATCGCGGTCCGCATTCAAATCGTCGGGATTATACATGCCGCGTTTGGTGAAAAACGAAAACATATGCCATAGTCTAGGTTTCATGGCTTCTTGGAGGACTGCAGGAGAAACCGATTGCGGCGCAATGGGCTGACGATGGCTCAGGCCGGCGCGTAAGCGTGCTCCTAGCGTTGGCGGCTGATAAGAGTTACCTTTAAATGCTACTTTATGTAGGCTGGCACGATTGCCTTCTTGGATAGTCAGTTGCACGCTGGCAAAGCCGGAGTTGGGATCGGTGTCAATGGCCCATTTGATCTGGGTGTCGAAATAGTAGCGCCGCCGATATTCGTCTAAAACCTTGCGCGTGTGCTGGCTCAGAATGGCATCGCTAATTGGGTCGCCTGCCTCTAACTCCATCCATTTACGGATTTTGTTTATGCCGACGGCTTCGGCTCCAGAGACTGTAATTGGCTGGGCTAGTCTGGGATTGATGGCTAGAATATAAGTGAGGCAAAATCCGTCGTCGCAAGGAGTTACTTCGGTGTCAATGAATGAGAAACGGCCGGTTTCATTCAAGGCTTTAATGTCGCGAGAAATTTTGAGACGATCTAGTTCTTCGCCGACTCGGCTAGAAGTGTAATCCAAGATAAAATTTGGATCGCTCAATGCAATATCTTTAGAGACTGCTTTGATATCCTTGATTATGGCGGCATTCAACAGGGCGGGCGCTATCAGCATCATCAAAAAGCAGCGGGCGCTATATCCTACAAAGCGAAGAATCATGATTCGCCTTCTTCATGGGGCGTAGAATTTGCGCTGCCAAACTCGATAGGTTCTTGATAATTCTCAAAGCGCATAAGGTCATCTAGAAAGGTAAGCTTAATTTCGCCGGTTGGGCCGTTGCGCTGTTTGGCTACGTTCACGATGGCCAGCCCCGCGTCATCAATGTTTTCTTTAGTATCATCTTGGTAAAGGTAGGGGCGGCGGAGCAAGCAAACCACATCGGCGTCTTGTTCGATGGAGCCGGAATCTCTTAAATCGGCTAGGCGCGGCTTGCCTTCGCGTTCGCGAGCTTCTGGGGCGCGGTTGAGCTGGCTGAGCACCAGAACAGGCACGTTGAGTTCTTTGGCCATGTTTTTAATGGAGCCGGAAATCGCAGCTATTTCAGCTTGACGACCTCCATGGGCGTGTTGCGGGGAATGTAGTAATTGCAGATAGTCTATGACAAATAAGGCTATGTTCTCCTTTTTTTTCATCCGCCGCGCGCGGGCCCGCAGCTCCAAAATGTCAAGTCCACCTGTATCATCTAAAAAAATCGGCGCTTTCATAAGGACATCTGCAGCCTGAGCTAATAAACCAAATTTAACATCGGTGATAAATCCACCGGCAATATCATGAGCGGCAATGCGCGCGTGGCTGCCTAGCATGCGCAAGATCAAGTGTTCGCGTGACATTTCTAGACTGAAAATTCCGACTGCGCGCGGTTGATCGATTTTTCCCAGAGCCACATGTTCAACTATATTCATGGCCAATGATGTTTTGCCCATGGAAGGCCTAGCTGCCAGCACGATCATATCGCCATTATGCAGGCCTAATAATTGCTTATCGAGATCCTTGTAACCGGTGGGAATTCCGCTAAGACCTTTTTTGGTTTGGTGAATTTGGTCAACCATGGCCATGGTGTCCAGGACAGCCGTTTTCCAAGGAATTAAATTGCTGTGGCGTTCCTCAGAAATATCGAAAAAGTTCTGTTCCACCTTGGCTAGAATCTGATCGGCATCCTCTGTGGAAGTATAACACTCGCTTTCAGAGTGGCGCGCGCAGTCCACGATCCGCCGCAGCAGATAGTATTGGCGTACCAGATCTACATAATACTCGGCGTGCGCCGCAGTGGGCGTGGCGTCTAGCAGTTGATTAAGAAAATCTAGGCCGCCAATCTCTTCGAGTCTATTTTGAGAGGTAAGCTGATTAGCCAGAGTAAGAATATCGATGGGTTTGCGTGCCGACCACATGGCTATCATGGCCTCGTAGATGGCTTGATGAGCCCGTAGGTAGAAAGATTCCGGCCGCAGCTGTTTCTCGATGCAGAAATCCATTACCTTAAGGCTGTCGAGTAAAACTGAGCCAAGCGCCCCACGTTCGGCGTCCTCATTGTATAACGACTTGCGCTCATTTCTGGCCGCTGAGCCAGTAGCGCTGATCTCTCGAGACATAGCTTTATTCTCCGACCACCCAAACCTTAAGCGATGCTTCCACTTCAGGATGCAGTTTGACCTTGAGGGAATATACGCCTAACTCGCGGATTGGCTCAGCGAGATGGATTTTTTGCTTATCCAGATCAAGGCCTTGACTCTTTAAGTTATCGGCGATATCTAGAACCGTTACCGAGCCGAAAAGTTTATCATTCTCGCCCACTTTGACTGGAATGGTGCAAGCTATTTTCTCGATAGCCGCCGCCATGGTTTGGGCCGCTTCGCGATCTTGGCGTTGCCGTAATTCGCGGGCCAGTCTATTTTTATCCAAACGTTTCAGAGCCGCTTGAGTAACTGGAACCGCCAGTTTCTTGGGTATCAGGAAATTGCGGGCGTAACCCTCTGTCACTTTTACTTTAGCGCCTTCCAGGCCTAAGCCCTCGACATCGCTCATCAATATAAGCTCTCGCGACATATTGCCACCCCTTTCTAGCGAACCAGCCCCAGCGTGCGGGCCTGATGAATAGCTTTTTTGAGCTGGCGCTGTTGTTGTGCTGAGGCGCCGGTGATCCGGCGCGGCATGATTTTTCCCTGTTCGGTCATGAATTTCTTAAGAAGTTCATGATCTTTGAAATCAATATGAGTAATCCCAGCTAAATGCCGACAGCGCTTCTCTTCGGCGAGGAACCCAAAGGTTTCTCGCTTATGTCTGGGTTTCATGGCTGAGCCTTTTCCTGATTTACGAGGTTTCACGTGTGCCTCCGATTATAAAGCCGGTTCAACGACGGCCGTTAATAATATATGAATGCTCCTAGAAGGGAAGGTCATCTTCGTCTGTTTTGCTGTCCAGGGCCGCAGGTTCGGCTTCTCCAGCTGCCGGCGGCAGGGCTTCCTCACGCCGCCCCGCCTCGCCGCCACCGGATTTGCTGCGGTCCAAAAACTGGACGCGATCGGCATTGACGCGTAGGCGACTGCGCTTTTCTCCATTGGCCTCCCATTGATCATAGCGCAAGGATCCCTCGACTAATATCATGGAACCTTTTCTAAGATATTCGCCGGCTGTTTCCGCTTGACGTCCCCAAACCACCACATTGACAAAACAGGTGTCTTCTTTGCTTTCGCCAGTGGCCGTTTTGTATTTGCGGTTAATGGCCAAGCTAAGATCGGCGACCGCTTTGCCGGAGGGGATGTAACGAACTTCAGGATCGCGCGTTAAGTTGCCAGCTAGAAATACTCTATTGAGATTAGCCATAGTTTATGCTCCTTTGTTGGCAGCTGCCGCCGGCGTTGACGCCGGCTGAGCTGGCTCTACTGGCGGCGTGACAGCCAGAACAATTTGAACCCGTAAAACATCTGGGTTATGTCCCCAACGTTCACGCAAGGCGATCAACTGAGTTGGCTCGATAGAAAAGGTGAATAACATATAGAAGCCAGATTCTTTTTTCTTGAGCGGCCGCGCGAAGGAATGGCGTCCCATCTTGGTCGAGGCTTCCAGCGTGCCGCCCAACTTGGTGATTTCGGCGCGGATGGCCTCTAAGTGTGTTTCCAAAGCCGTTTCATCCGCTGGCGGCGCTAGAATGAATATAGCTTGATATTTTCTCAATCATACCTCCTCTAGCGGCTGGAGCCGCCTATTTGTATTTTATGTTTGATTTTCCGATGGAGCGTTAAAAGCATTCATTGCGGCATCTAGGCCGTGCTCCAGCAGTAAGCCAATCGTTTCGATAGCCGATTCAATCATCGGTTGCATCTTATCCCATGCCGCCGCCGGCAGCGGCGTTAGCACATGTGTGGCTAGATCATCTTGACTTTGGCTGCGGCCGATGCCCAGGCGGATCCGGATGAATTTATCTTGGGCCAAACAGTCAAGCAGCGATTGCAATCCTTTATGCCCTCCGCTGCCGCCCTGCGCTCGAATGCGCATGCGGCCGGTTGGCAGATCAGCGTCATCAGCTATAACGATCATATCTTGAATCGTTATTCCTTTTTTTCTAATGATGGCTGCCACCACCGGGCCGCTATTATTCATGAATGCAGCGGGTTTGACTAGTAGCACAGGCTGCCCGGCAATCAAGCCGCTGCTAGTGCGCGCCTGAAAGCGGAAGCTGCGATGCCAGGAGCAATTATACCGCTCGGCCAAGGCGTCAATTGTCTTAAACCCGATATTATGGGGAGTGCGAACATAATCTTTTCCCGGGTTTCCTAGCCCCACAATGATCTTCATAGCCCTGTTCCCGTGGCTAGTCAGGCTTTCTTTGCTTTTTCCTTGGTTTCTTTGGTGCCTGGCTTGTCCTTGCCGGCGGCTTTATCCGCATTTTCCTTAGTATCGGGTTTGCCTTTTTCGTCCGCTTCTTGAGCTTCGCCGGCCTCTGTATCTTCATCCTTGCCTTTACCAATGACTTCAGGTCCTGTGGCTTCCGCGGCTTCAGCTTCCGGCTTCGTTTCTTCTTCGACATCGGGCAATTGTACCGATGCTACTGCAATATCGCCGGACGTAAGCAAGGTAAACTGCGAGGCTATATTGAGATCGCGGACAAAGAGGCTGTCGCCGATGTCAAGCTGACTAACGTCTAAAGAGAAAGATTTTACGATATCAGACGGCAGACATTCCACTTCAACTACGCGGAGGATATGTTCGAGCACGCCGCCTTGTTGAGTAACGCCGATCGGCTCGCCAACCAGATGAAGGGCCACTTCAACGCGCAGTTTTTGGGTCATGGAAATTTCCAGGAAATCAGCGTGCAGGAGATAGTCACGAACATAATCGCGTTGCACTTCCTTGAGCAACACCAGGCGCCGTTGGCCTGCTTCTATATCGAGCTCCAGGATCAAGTTCCGAGCTCCATGTTGGCGCAGCAGCATTTCAAAATTATGGCGGTTAATCTTGAGCGCCAAGGCTTGACCTTTGGCGTCGTAGACGACGCAAGGCAGCCAACCTTGTTGGCGTAATCGCTTTACAGGGCCTGAGCCGGTTTCATTGCGGGCCGCCGCCGCCAATTGAATGGATTCAACATGCTTGATCATAAATATCTTTTCCTATATAGCGTTCTAATATCATGCATCTTTAGATCGTGAACAATGAAGACACCGACTGGTTGTTGTGAATGCGGCTAATCGCTTCCGCCAATAAATCCGCCACGGATAGTATCTTGATCGGAGCGGAGCTCACCGGCTGGCGTAGTGGAACGCTGTCGGTTACAATAAATTCCTTGATAGCCGATCGGCTAAGCTTATCGAAAGCTTCTGGTATCATAACGGCATGAGTGAAGGCCGCATAGATATCTTGGGCGCCCTTCTGCTTCAATAGCTCGGCGGCGGCGCAGAGGGTGCCGCCGGTTGTGACTAGGTCGTCTACTATAATAGCGGTTTGCCCGGAAACATCGCCAACCATTTGATAGGTTTCTACTGAACAAGGGCTGGTGCGTTGCTTGGCAACAATGGCTAGAGTAGAATTCAGCAATCGAGAGTAGGCATAAGCCATTTTCATGCCGCCCGGGTCAGGGGCAACGATCACTAGATTTTTGAACTGCCTTTCGCGTAAATGCTTCACCATAACCGGTGCGGCACAGAGATGATCTACCGGAATATCAAAAAACCCTTGGATCTGTTGGGTGTGTAGATCCATGGTCAGCACCCGATTGGCTCCTGCCGCCACCAACAGGTTGGCGACCAACTTAGCTGTGATGGGGACTCGAGGCTGATCCTTGCGGTCTTGTCTGGCATAACCAAAAAACGGCATGACTGCGGTAATCCGCGCTGCCGAGGCTCGCCGCAGGGCGTCTATGACGATCAAAAGTTCCATCAGGTGCTCGTTAGGAGGATAACAGATCGGCTGAATCATAAACACGTCTTTGCCTCGGATATTCTCTAGCACCTTGACGGCGCTCTCGCCATCTGGAAAGCGTGCGATCTGGATATTGCCTAGATTGATGCCTAGGTTGTGCGCGATGCCTTCGGCTAGTTTAGGGTTAGCGTTACCACAAAATATTTTCATATTAATTAGTTTCTTATTAGTAATTCTGCCCGACCAGGACTTGAACCTGGACTCTAGCCTCCAAAGGGCTGTGTGCTGCCATTACACCATCGGGCAATTTCGCCGATAGGTCATAACGACTTCATCGGCAGGCAAACGCGATACGCAAAACTCCTAACACATGCCGCCCAAATTAGGGCGAACAGGTTGAGTATACTGGTTCGCTTTTCTCCAATTCAGCGACGGCTTGAGCGACACACGTCCACAGCGGAAAATCTAAGGCAGCCCGGATGCGTTTTTTCAGCCGATATCCCTGTGCACGGCTTTCTACCAAAGCAAACACCGTTGGCCCCGAACCAGACAACAATACCCCTTTTGTTTGGGCTTTTTCAAGCTCATTATGAATGATTTTGAGTAGGGGGTACTTCCGTAAAACCGTTTCTTGCAAAGCATTGAATAAGCCGGCGGCCACCTGATCCAAAGAACCTTCCTCCAAACCGCGTAAAATTGAAGCAAACCTATGCTGATGTGCATTAGAAGTCAAGCCTGTTGTGAAGCGGGAATAGATATCGCCAGTGGCAATGCTAAATCCAGGATTTACCAACACTAGCCACAAAGGCGTGCGCCTGTGCCAGTAAATTGGTCGAATGCGCTCGCCGCGCCCGGTCATCTCAACAGCGCCGCCTTGGATCAGGGCGGGGATATCGCTCCCCAGCTGGGCCCCAAGCTGCATAATTTCTTTTGGAGTAAGTTTTGTGCGCCAAAGGATATTTAAGCCTTTCAGAACGGCAGCCGCGTCCGCGCTGCCGCCGCCTAATCCACTGCCAATCGGCATGCGTTTCTCCAAGATGATCCGCGCTCCTCCTCGGTAACCAGTGGTCTCCTTAAGCAGTTGGGCGGCGCGATTGATCAGGTTGTCAGACAATGGCCCCATTGAGATCGACCAAGGAATCCCAGTAAAACGAACTTCGGGTTTGGCCAGCATCTCAATCTGGGATGGTAATTTTTCCAGAATGAGTCTGTCAAATAGGGTTATCGGCACAGCTAGGCTCTTGATATCGTGGTAACCATCAGTGCGTTTTCTTAATACGTCCAGATATAAGTTGACCTTAGCTGGCGCTTCGATTTCTAGTCGTTTCATGATACCTGCCAATAGCTTTTTATATAAATGCAAGGGTGCTTTATCTCTTGGAATACGATAAAAGTCAAACCGAATCGGCGGCCTCTCTTTTTATTTTTTTATTTTTTATGTTTGACAAATATTTAGCTTTATTATTGAGTGATGGCTCACTTATGAAACGGGACTGTGGATAGCTATGGCCAGACGGATTTCTGTTAAGAACGAAGCGATCCTAGAAGCTGCCCGCCGAATCTTTCTGCGAGATGGGTTGCAGGCGCCTACGGCACGTATCGCTCGAGAAGTCGGCATATCCGAAGCCTTAATTTTTAAACGTTTTCAGACAAAAGCTAACTTATTCTGCTCAGCCATGCAGATGCAAACACAACAACAAACTTGGCATAAGCAACTCATGCAGTCAGTCGGCACCAAGGATATTCGCAAATCCTTGGAGACAGCCGGGCAGCAATTGCTGCGGCATCTGCAAACCGTTATCCCGCGTATTGTTATGATTCGTTCCAGTGGCATCACTATCGCTAACAATCACCATTTTCCAGCTCAGCCGACTCCAGCCATCAAGATTTTAACCACCTATTTCAAGGCTGAAAGTCAGCAAGGTCGTTTGGTGTTTGACGCACCTGAGGCATTGGCGCATGTGTTTTTTGGAGCGCTCTCTCATTATGCATTTTATGAAATGATGACGAGATATCGCCCGATATCTTCGGCGGCTTATGTGCGCGTCGTGGTTGGTACCATTTTACGGGCCGCCCGGCTCCCGTTGCCAAAGCCAAGGGCTAAGCAGACTGCCGGTGCTGCATCGCTGGCGACTGGGCCGCGGCGCAAAAAGAAGCTCAGCAGCTCGAAAGGAACCTCATGAAAAACCGCCATTTGTTGCAAAGAGCAGCAGTGTTTTTTCTTGGCTTGATGGTTTTGCTGGGAGGCTGTATGTCGGCCCCGATTCCTAATAGCACCACCGCTCCCTGGATTCCGCCTGACCGGGCGCAGCAGTCTGCTGCAACCTGGCAGGAAACGCGCGCGCGGTACTTGGCAGATTTTTCGGAACCCCTCACCTTGGCCGATTTAGCGGAAATAGCTCTACAAAATAATCCAGCCACTCGCAGGGCATGGAATGAAGCTCGCACGGCCAAGGCGCAAGTGGAGCAGGCCCGGGGGTACTTCTTGCCGACCTTGACAGCCACATTAGCGGCTACGCGGCTGGGAGTTACGGCTAATCCGAAGGACTTTGATAGGGATGATTTCCAATATGGACCAGGCCTACAGCTGAATTATATGGTCTTGAACTTTGGTGGCGGCCGCGCGGCGGCGGTGGAGCAGGCATTGCAGACGGTCTATGCGGCTAATTTTATGTTTAATAGTGCTATTCAGGATGTTTTGCTGGCCGTGGAAATAGCCTATTACCGGCTGATTAGTGCACAATCAGGGGTTGAAGCAGCCGAAACCGCTGTCAAAGATGCTCAACTGTCTCTGGAGACAGCTCAGGAGCGAGTTACTGCTGGATCTGGCACGATATTAGACACGCTCCAGGCGCAAGCCGGTTACGATCAAGCTCAATATACACTCGCCAGCATGAAGGGACAGCTTAAAGTTGCCTATGGCAATTTAGCTCAGACCTTAGGTCTATCGGCCGACACCTCGCTGGAAGTGGAACAGCCCATGGTTGATGTTCCTGCTGTTTTACCAGCGCGCGATATCCAGGCTTTAGTAGATGAGACCTTGGAACGGCGGCCAGATATCGCTGCCTTACGAGCGCGCTTGGCCGCCAAGCAAGCCGCGATAAGAGTAGCCGGTTCACAGCTTTGGCCTTCGCTCTATTTAGCCGGGGCCCTTAACCAGGCCAGTTATAATATCTACGACGATCGCAATTTTCAGGATGACGAATGGTCCTATAACGTTGGCCTTAATCTCCAATGGATGCTTTTTGACGGCCAGCGTAGCCTCGGCGCTAAGCGCGCCGCCGCGGCCCAAGCCGCTGCTGCCCAAGCCGAACTCGAACAAGCGGAAATAGCGGCCAGCGCTGATCTCTGGGCACAGCATGCCAATTACGAGACAGCTTTGGAGAAATATCGTTTTAGCGCTGCTTATTTAACCAGTGCCACGGCATCCTATAACCTAGCCTTGGATAGTTATCGCAATGGGCTTAAAAGCATGCTTGATCTAGTTAGCGCCGAAAGCCAGCTAGAAGAAGCGCGCTATCAGAATATCGCGGCGCGGCAGGAAGCCTTCAGCGCTTTGGCGAATCTAGCCCATGCCATGGGCTTACTGGCCAAAGAAGATATCCCGCAGGCTCAAGAGCTTTATCTAACCCGCAATCAAAAGGATGATCAATAACCATGAACCAATCTATTCGCCTTATAGTGCTGAGCGCTTGGCTCTGCTACCTGATCTTGAGCTTAAGCGCATGCTCTCAGCGCAAGCCACAGAGAGAGCTGCCTCCCGTCGCCGTTAATAGCTCGCCGGCTAAGCAAATGAATGCCCCACTGCTGATTAATGCCTTTGGGCATACCAAGGACCAGTTGAGCATAGATGTTGTGCCGCAGGTATCTGGCTTACTTGTACAGACTTTTATTCAGGATGGAGCCGTGGTTACTAACGGTCAGCTGCTGTTTCAAATTGATCCCAACGATTATACTATCAGAGTGCGCCAAGCAGAAGGGGCGCTGGCGGCGGACCGGGCCACCATGGAGCTGAGCAGCTTGACACTGGAGCGCAATCGGCAGTTGCTAGCAAAGCAGATGGTCTCGCAGGAAACCTTTGATACGCTTCAAACAAAGCTGGAGGCGGCTACAGCTCAGTTCCGGATCGATGAGGCTGCCCTGGATAAAGCGCGCCTGGATCTATCGCGCTGCGCGGTAACCTCTACGGTAAATGGAATTTGCTCCAAGCGTTTTATGGATACTGGTAATCTGGTGATAGCCCATCAGACCAAGCTGATTAATATTCGCAGCTATGACCCCCTGTTCGTGGAATTTGCTGTCTCGGAACAATATCTGGATATTTTACGGCAAGCCATGGCGGCTGGGTCGGTTAAGATCGAAGTCTCTCCGCGTGGCAGCACCAATAGCTACGCAGGCGAACTAGTCTTTTTGGATAATGCAGTTAATCATCAGACTGGCACGATTTTACTGCGTGGATTAGTGCCTAATCCACAGTTGAGCTTATGGGCCCGCCAGTTCGTTGAGGTGCGCGTTTGGGCCGGCCTTTTAAACAATGCTGTGATGGTGCCGGAAAGCGCCGTGCAGTTCGGCAAGAATGGGCCTTATGTTTTTGTAGTGGCCCAGGATAACAAGGTCGAATTGCGTTTGGTTAAGCCCGGCTACCGATATGATAGTCTCTTGCAGATTGTGGAAGGCGTGGCCGCTGATGAACGTGTGGTGGTTCTGGGACACTTGCAGCTTTATCCCGGCGCGCTGGTGCGGGAGGCGGCTCTAGAAAAACCTGCTTCATAGGCTGGGAGATTTCAATGGTTTTTTCAGAAATTTTCATTCGTCGACCTGTATTAACGACCTTAGTGATGCTGGTCATATCCGTATTTGGCCTGTGGTCTTATTTGCGCTTGCCGGTCAATAGCTTGCCAACGGTTGATTATCCGGTGATACAGGTGTCGGTAGCTTATCCCGGCGCCAGCCCGGCGACGATGGCCTCGGCCGTAGCTACTCCTTTAGAGAACCAATTCACTCAGATCAATGGCTTAAGATCCATGATCTCTAATAACAAAGAAGGCTATACCACGATCTCCTTAACCTTTGGTTTGGATCGTAATATAGACCTGGTAGCTCCAGACGTGCAGGCAGCGATTGTCCGCGCCCAGAACAATTTGCCTAAAGATCTACCTGATCCGCCGACCTACAGGAAATACAATCCTTCCGACATGCCGATCTATTTTCTGATGCTTTACTCGGATAGCCTATCACACGGAGATCTTTATGATTATGCCAACCAAATTATCGCTAAAAAAATTAGCATGTTGGATGGCGTTTCTCAGGTGCAGACCTTTGGGGCTCAGCGCGCGGTGCGTATCCAGTTTATACCCGAGCAGTTGGCGGCCTATCAGGTCGGGGTTGATGAGGTGGCGCAGATTCTGAAAGCTGGTACTGTTAATATCCCCGGCGGCAGCCTCAATGGTCCCAGCCGCACCTTTTCGCTTGAGCCACAAGGCCAATTGCGCACTGGCCATGAATATGGCGAATTAATTATTGCCTATCGTGATAACGCGCCGCTGCGCTTGAAAGACGTGGCTAATTGCATTGATAGTCTTACCCTGGACTTGGTGGATATTCGTTATCGCCGGGCCGGCCAGCCAGAAAAAAACAAGTGCGTGGTGATGGCTATCTCACGTGCCAGTGGGGCCAATACCGTAGCTGTGGCTAATGAAGTTGCTCGCATGCTGGAGGATGCCCGGAGCGAGTTGCCGCATGCCATTGATTTCGAAACAATGTACAACGGCGCGCAGCCGATCCATGAATCCACTAAGGATGTTCAGGAAACCGTGATCATCGCGCTGGTTTTGGTAGTGCTGGTGATGTTTATGTTCCTTGGCCGGCTGCGGGCAACGGCTATTCCCAGCATTGTCTTGCCGATTACTCTGTTGGGCACAATGATCTTGATGTCGCTTTCGAACTTCAGCATCAACATGCTTTCCCTTATGGCCATCGTCTTGGCGGTGGGATTTTTGGTGGACGACGCCATCATCGTGTTGGAGAACACGGTGCGCCATATCGAAGCGGGGATGAAGCCAATCCCGGCAGCCATCCTCAGCATGAAGGAAATCACTTTTACCGTAATATCAACCAGCGTGGCCTTGATCATCGTCTTTACGCCCTTGGTGTTCATGAGCGGCGCGGTGGGCCGGAATCTGCGGGAGTTCGCCTTGACTGTGATCTACGCGATCATTGTGTCAACGGTGGTGGCCCTAACATTGTCGCCGATGATGTGCGCCCGCATTATCCAGCATCGCAAAACACCCAATCGCATTCAACGGCTGATTACTACGACTATCGGCGCGCTGGTGCAAAAGTACGGGCGAGCTTTGCGTTGGCAATTGCGTCATAAATGGGTTGCGTTGATCTCGTTGGTTGTTTGTATATTGGGAACGGTCGGGTTATTTTACATCCTGCCGCAGGACTTTTTGCCTAAGGGCGATAGCAGTTTTATCCGCGGTGCGATACTGATGCCGCAAGGCGCCTCTACCACACAGATGCAAGCCTATCAACGCCAGGTGCTGGCCATTCTCTCTCAGGATCCGGCGGTAGAGCAGATAGGTGGAGTCACCGGTTTCCAGACCGGCGCAGACCAAAGCATGGGATTTATTTTCATTCGACTACGTCCGCCTAGAGAACGCCAGCATCCGATCGATTATTATGTGCAGCATTTCATGGCTCAGTTGATAAGCTTGCCATCCGGTTTTTGCTATCTGCAGGCCATGCCAGTGCTTAAAATCAGTGCCGGAGCGGAGGCCACCGATATCGGTAGCGACTATGCCTATCAGCTGGTTGGGCTTGATCGCGATTTGGTCTATGCCGCTTCACAACAGCTGGAGCGTGAAATACGCCAGACCCCCGGTTTCTTTAGCGTGCAGAATAATATTAAACTTACTATGCCACGATTAAACATGCTGATCGATCGAGATCGCGCCTCAGCGTTGGGAATTTCGGCGGAGGCTATTGAGCAAACCTTGGCGCTGGGCTATGCCGGCGGCTACGTAACCCAGTTCACTACTGAACTTGATCAGTACCAGGTGATCCTTGAAATCGCCAAGGAATATCAGTGTCTGCCTGAGGATCTGGCTATGCTTTATCTGCGCTCGCCCGTCACAGGAAATCTGGTGCCCTTGCAATCGGTCGTCAATTGGGAAGAGGAAGCTGGCCCGCAAAATGTGCCCCATGCTCAGCAGCATGAATCGGCCACTTTATCCTTTAGCATTCCTCAAGGCATGCCGCTGGGCTACGCTACGAAAAAAATAGAGGAGTTGGCCGCTGGTATTTTACCGCCTGGAGTGTTAGGTAAATTTGCTGGGGATGCGCTGGAATTTCAGCGATCTATTGCCAGCTTGGGGATATTGCTGCTGGTGGCGATCTTTCTGAAGTATATTATGCTGGGCATCCTCTATGAAAGTTACATTCATCCTTTTACGATTCTGACAACTTTGCCAGTAGCGGTTTTTGGCGGCCTATTAACCCTATGGGGGTTTGGTCGCGAGCTTTCCTTATATGCTTATATTGGAATGTTTGTGCTCATTGGGCTTATCACTAAGAATGGTATTTTGATGGTAGATTTTGCTGAGCAGCGTCGGGCCGAGGGGATGTCCAGTCATGATGCTATTTATGACGCCTGTTTGGTCCGTTTTCGACCAATTCTGATGACCGGGTTATGCGCCATTATGGGGACTCTGCCCATAGCCTTGGGCTATGGCGCGGATGCTGTTTCTCGTATTCCGCTGGGATTGATGGTAGTCGGCGGCATGGCTTTCGCACAGGTGATCACGCTCTTTGTGACACCCGGCATTTATCTTTACATGGATATGATCCAAAAACGCTTCTTCAAGCCGCGCCTTGACTTGGAATGATGATCGGGCGGGCCGCGCTAACTGGTTCTCAAGCATTGACGCGTTCGGTGGTGGCCTTGAGTTGGGAAGCCATCTTCTGCAACATCGAAAACACGATATCAGGGTTTTCGCTAAGAACCGTATTAAAATTTTGGCGCGGTATCACTGCTAAGGCCGTGTCCGATCCCGTGGCAATGGCTGTCGCCGTCCGCGGAGCATGGATCAGCATGGCTACTTCGCCAAAATAATCACCTGGCCACATGGCTAGCATAGGCTGGCCTTGGCGGATTAATGTAACTGTGCCAGATAGAATAAAAAACATCTCATCGCCGATGTCGCCTTCTCTGCAGATGGTAGCGTTTTCCTTGTAGGTCCGGACAAACTTATTTAATAATTTACTGGGCTTAAGCACTGCCTGGGGATTGAGCAGGAGCTGTTTGAGCACCAAGCTGTCTTTGCGCCAGACATTGGCCATGACCTCCGTGCCGAAAAGGATGGCGGCAAAAGAATAATATACCCAGATAAACAACAGAAAGACTGTTTTTAGCGAGCCGAAAGCAAACCCATAACTAGGATTTATACGAAGTATTAAGGCAAATAATGGTCCTACGAGTGCCAAAAGCAATAGCGTAACCGTTGCGCCAATCAGCCAATAGCCAGGCTTTAAATGCGTTTGAATCAGCAAATAATAAAAAAAGCTTAAAGCTCCTATCGCTAATAACAAGTGACCCAGACTGCTGGCTGTGCGCAATAAGAAAGGTAGATCTTGTAAACGTTGAGTTAGGGCAGGGCCATATGCCTTTTCTAAAGTGAGCATTATCAACAGGCCGACCAGCATCAGCACGCTAATTATATCCCGTATCTTGGTGGTCCAGAAAGGCAAAGACTGCTGAATTTTAAAGATGTCGTTGAAAGCGCTGCGCATGGCTGAGGCTAGCGGGGTTGCTGACCAGAACAGGACAATGATGCTGAGCGCTTCCCAAGAGCGATGCTTGGCCAAGGTCGTTACTTCGTTGAGCACCACTTCCGCTGCTATTGGCGAGATCTGGCTGACGACTACTTCCAGGCTTTTCATGGCCGCATCGGACGAAAAGATCAAGCGCCCGGCTACTCCGATCACCAGCAAGCAGACCGGAATAATAGCAAGAAACCCATAAAAGGCCATAGTGGCGGCCTTCTGTAGATCATCGTTTTTTAGAAAAGATTTAAAAGACTCCAGGCTGACCAGTTCAACAGTGCGTATAACATCGCCGATCTTCATGATATCACCAGCAAGATAGTAGCATTGATCAGGCTTTGAACGCAGCTGGCATGTGCTGCGCGCTTACATGATAGTCTATGGAGCATAGCGACACGCATTGGCATCTGGCTCGCTCAAGCATTTTTGCGCTGGTTTAAGACGCGCCGCTCATAAGTTTTGATTTCCTTGAGCCAGCGCTCGTCAATGGGGACATCTTGACGCGAGCAGTAAATATCCCATACGGCTTTACAGGGGAGGGTTTTTAGCTCTTCCAGTAAGGCTAGCCGAGAGGTATAATCGCCGGCTTTTTCCATCTGTTGCAACCGCGCAGTCGGCTCTAATAATGCAATCAATAAGGCCTTAAGCATGGCGCGCGTGCCGATTACCCAAGCCGCTACGCGATTGATGCTAGCATCAAAGAAATCTAGCCCGATATGCACGCGCTTTAAATAGCGCCCTCGAACCAGTTCCTCGCTCAACGCCTTTAGTTCATCGGTTAGGGTTACCACATGATCGCTATCCCAGCGCACCCCACGACTGACATGTAACATGAGCTGATCAGTCTGTGTTAGGATCGCCGAGAATTTATCCGCGATTGATTCCGTGGGATGAAAATGGCCGGTATCCAAACACAATAGCTTGCGGTTGGCAATGGCGTAAGCCAGGTAAAAATCATACGAGCCAACCACATAGCTCTCTGTCCCAATCCCAAATAGTTTGCCTTCCAGCGCATCAAGATTATGAGCAGGGTTAAGGCGTTCGGCAAAAATTTCATCAAGCGACTTTTGGAGCAGTTCGCGCGGGGTCTTGCGATCAGCCGGCGTATCTTTAGATCCATCTGGGATCCAAATGTTGGTTATGCAGGTTTGGCCCAGCGCTTTACCCATGGCTGCGCCAATCCGTCGGCAGATGCTGGCATGGCGTATCCAAAATTTACGGATGCTTGTATTGCGGCTGGCCAGGGTAGCGCTAACGGCCTTGGGATGGGAGAAGAATGTACCATTGAAATCCAAGCCTAGCTGCCGCGCTTTAGCCCAATCTAGCCAAGCGGAGAAATGTTTTAGCTCTAAGGCATCACGGTCTACTCGTTGCCCCATAGTTTCAGCGTAAATGGCATGCAGGCTAACACGATGGCGGCCAGGAATCAAACTGAGGGCCTTGTCAAGGTCGGCGCGAAGTTCCGAAGCGTTGCGCGCTCGACCAGGGTATTGGCCCGTTGGCATAACGCCACCCAGGTCGCCTTGGGGCGTAGGCTCAAAGCCTTTAACATCGTCACCCTGCCAGCAATTAAGCGAGATGGGAATAGCAGCCAGCTGTTTCAGAGCCTTTTCGGTATCTACACCATAGCTAGCGTAGAGGGCACAAGCTAGGCGGTAGGCTTGTTCCAAGGGTTGGGAGGAGCGCATGAGCTATTCCTTTCAGAAATACGGGCTTAGATGTAATAATAGATTACTTTTTCGGCGCGCGGCGACAAGCTGTTTTTTGACGTTGCTCTGCCATCCGTTCTTTTAGCCAGTCCAGCATAGCTTCTCGGCTGGGTCTGTGGCGTTCCAGTTGAGCTTCATAGGCCAGTTTTTTCCAATACCCAATTTTTGGGCCATGGGCTATGCCTAAAGCTAAAATATCGTGACCGCTGATCAAAGGTTCTGGCAGGATTGGCTCGGTCAGGCAGGCTTGTTGAAATTCGCGCAGAAATTCAAAATTCTGCAAGTCGCCATGGCTGGCTTCGCAATCCAAACGATGCAGCTCTAGCTCAATCGGAAAAGTGGGCGCTCCCACCAGTTGGCGTAGCTTGGCGCGGCGCATTTTACGGACGTCCATGAAGCGCATATGGTTAGCGACGCAGTAGACAATGGCCTTAATATCATCGCTGGGCAGGCGCAGCCGTCTTAGAAGCGTTGCCGCTATGCTGGCGCCTTGGGAGGCGTGCCGATTAAAGCGGATGCGGTCGCCAACTAGCTTGGCCGTGGGGGGCTTGCCGATATCATGCAATAAGACGGCGTAAGCTAAGCGCAAGGCGGTTTGATATTGAGAGGGCAGTCGGAGAGCATTCAGCATTAAAACGGTATGTGTAAAAACATCACCTTCCGGATGAAACTGAGGCGGCTGAGCTTGGCCATGCATGGCCGCAACCTCGGGCAGGATCACGGCGAGCAGCCCGGATGCCAATAGCAGCTTAAAGGCATCTCCGGCTTGTTTGGATTCCAGCAGGATGCGAGTTAATTCCAGTTGAATACGTTCAGCGCTGACAAGCGCGATCTTGGCCGCATTGTTTTTAATAGCATCAAATGTTTCAGAGTCTAATCGGAAATCCAGACTGGAGGCGAAGCGTATAGCGCGAAGCATACGCAGATGGTCTTCCTCAAAGCGTTGGCCTGGGTCGCCAACGGCGCGAATCAATCTGGCTGCAATATCAGCTTGGCCATTAACGTAATCATGGAGCTGGTTGGTTAGTGGGTCAAAAAATAGGGCATTAATTGTAAAATCTCGCCGCTGGGCATCGGTTTTTTCATCGGCGAAAGTAACTGCTTGAGGATGGCGTCCATCTTGATAGGCATGATCTTTTCGAAAGGTGGCTACTTCATAGTAGTAGTTGCCGCAAGCAACGCGGATAACGCCAAAAGCCTTACCTACACTAATAGCTTCTGGGAAAAGGTTTAAAACTTGAGAGGGCGTGGCATTGGTAGCAATATCGTAATCTTGTGGGGAGCGTCTCAGAATCATGTCGCGAACACATCCACCGGCCCATAAGGCTATGAACCCAGCGTCTTGAAGCCGCCGCGCGATCTGGTTGGCGCCATCGCTTAGAGGAGTTGGGCTGTAGCTAATCATGGCCGCATCATATCAGTTCACTTGCCGGCGACAAAGCGCAAAGCACTGGCAATGATCGACTCAGCCAAGCTCGGCCCCTTGCGGCCGCCAAGAGCACCAGCGTTTATCTGGCGCTATGCTTGAGGACTATTGCGGCGTTGCGTTGTAGCCGTTGCCGGCTTAGGCGCGCTACGGCGCTGCCAGTAAAATGTAGCTCAAAATCTTTATCGGTCATTCTCAAGCATTGCTGGGGCGCCGGCAAGGTCTGCTGCGACTCGCGCAGTTCGCTCAGGATTCCATCGTCATCAGGCGGATTATATGGGCAGACCGCGGTGCAGCGATCGCAGCCATAGAGGCTTGCGCTCATGGCCGATTGCAGCGCATCGGGAATCGTTCCTTTATATTCAATGCTCAGATAGGCGGCGCAAAGCCGTGCGTCTAACCAGCCATCCGCACGTAGTGCGCCGCTTGGACAGGCCTCCAAGCAGAGGCGACAGTCGCCACATTGGCTAGGCATCGGCTGAGAGGGGTTCAACTCTAGATTAACCAGCAGCTCGCCCAGAAATAGGCAACTGCCGAATTGGGGATGGATCAAGCTGCCTTGCTTTCCAATCCATCCCAAGCCGGCCCGCGCCGCCCATTCTCGCTCTAGCAAGGGTGCCGTATCCACGCAGATCCGGGCCTGTAAGGGAGTGGCGCTTTGTTTGCGAATAGCTTGCGCTAGCTGTTGCAGTTTGCTGCGTAAAACGCCATGATAATCTTGGCCGGCAGCGTAATTAGACCAATGATCCAGGCGCTGCCTTGCTGGATAGCGCGCGGCGACCACAATGATGGTTTTAACATAATCGGCTATGTGGGCAGGGTGCGCCCGCGCGGCAGCATTTTTGGCGAGGTAATGCATCTCTCCGGCATAGCCTCGCTCAAGCCATTCTTGAAACCGGCCGAAACTTAAGCTGACGGCGGCGCTGGCGAAGCCAACGGCGGCGAAGCCCAGTCTTTTCGCCTCATTTCGGATAAAATCTTCAAGCATTAGCTGCCTGCTATTGATTTAGATGATGAATGCAATGCAACCATTATAGCCTTAATCAAGGCCGCACTAGGATTTTGTTGATGGTGATAACAGGGCCATGATCAGCTCAGCTACTTCTTGCACGGTTTTGCCAGTGGTATCTACCTGAAAAGGAATTGCGCTATAGTAGGGCTGGCGCTGGGTCAGCAGTTTGCGAATAGCCGCTGCTGGGTTTGGTTGATTTAAGAGTGGCCGTTGGTAGGAGTTGCTAATTCGAGCAAGAATCTCTTCCGGGCTGGCCGAGAGGCAGATCACTTGGCCGGATTGGCTGAAATCATGGATGTTATTCGGGTTCAGCACCGTGCCGCCGCCGGCCGCTATCACCTGATTAGACTGGCGGGCCAGCTCTTGCACCAAAGCCCTTTCAGTGTTTCGAAAAAATGCTTCGCCATCCTCGGCAAAAATGCGTGTGATCGGCTTGCCGACACGGCTTTCGATCAATGTGTCCATATCTACAAAACGGCAACCCAGTCTGCGGGCCAAATATTGGCCCACGCTGCTTTTGCCTGTGCCCATAAATCCAACCAGAATGATGTTTTGCATAGGCTTATTAAACCCCCATCAGGTTTATAAAAACCAAAATAATGCCCTCAAAAGATCCAGCGCTGCAAGAAATAGCCATTATCTTGATGCTATCTTCTAGCTATTATTCGCTAAGCCTAAAGGCGTTACATCACATGCTCGGAGGCAGGGTTAGCCAGCTAAGATATAGGGCCCACATCTTTTGGCCACCTAAAATCCATAATAATGCTGCCAATGCCAGGTAGGGGCCAAAGGGAATACGGCTGCCAAAAGATTTGCGTTGAGCCAAGACAGCGCTTATGCCTACGATGGCGCCGAATAAGGATGCTATCATAACTATAAAAAAGATAGCTCGCCAGCCCAAAAAGGCGCCCAAGGCCGCCAATAATTTCACATCTCCCATGCCCATGGCTTCTTTTCGAAAAGCTAGGGTGCCCAAGGTAGCTACCGTCCACAAAACCAGCCCGCCAACGGTCAGTCCGATCAGCGAAACTCGAAAGCTCGCGTAAGCATTTTCTTGGCCCTGCACTGCTGGGAATACTAGGCTAAGCGCCAATCCAGCCAACATGCCGCCTATGGTGATCCGGTCTGGAATGATCATATGATCGAAATCAATAAAACTACCAATGATTAAGCCGATCGTCATCAGCCAATAAACTGGTGTGCGCCAATCCCAACCATAGTATCGCCAAATCAGCAGGAAACAGATAGCCATTATGAGTTCGATCAGCCAATAGCGTCCTGAGATAGGCTGCCGGCAGCGCCTGCATTTCATCTGTAGTAAGAAAAAGCTTAATAAAGGAATATTGTCGTACCAGGCGATTTTTTGCTTGCAGTGCGGACAAAATGAGCGCGGTCTTAGCACGGATTGATTCTGAGGGATGCGATAGATACAGACATTGGCAAAACTTCCCAGACAGGCTCCCCAGATAAAGGATAGAACGGAAAAATACCAATCGATTGCCGCATTGGGTAAAATATACATGCGGCAACTATAGCTCAAGGGTAGCCAGAAGAAAACGATTTTTTATCGCTGACATGATCGAGGCACCAGCATGGCTAAAATTGTCCTTGAGCTGTGCGGTTTTGTCATTGCATAATTAATGGGATGGGCTGGTGAGCTGGTGCGTAAAGTTGCAGAAAGGAAGCTTTATGGATTTAAATAAAACCACTCAAAAATTACAGGAAGCCCTGGCGGCGGCTCAGGCTAAAGCGTTGCGTTACGAGCATCAGGAAGTGGATGGCGAACATCTCTTATCGGCTTTACTAGAACAAGCCGATGGCTTGATGCCGCGGCTATGCGAGCGCATGGGTGTGGCCTTGCCGGATATAAAGGCGCGCCTGGAACAAGAGCTGGAGCGCCGTCCCCGGGTTAGCGGCGGCACGGAAGTTGGTAAAGTATATGTTACCCAACGTTTGAATCGTCTCTTGCTCAAAGCTGCTGACGAAGCCAAGCGTTTGAAGGATGAATATATTTCGGTGGAACACATCATCCTAGCTTTGATCGATGAGGCATCATCTACAGCGGCTGGGCGTATCTTAAAGGATTTTGGCATGAGCCATGCCCGCTTTTTGGAGGCATTAACGGCGGTGCGTGGCTATCAACGAGTGAGCAGTGCCAACCCCGAAGCAACCTATGAGGCATTGGAGAAGTACGGCCTGGATTTGGTGGCCCTGGCACGTCAAGGTAAGTTGGATCCGGTTATTGGCCGAGATCAGGAGATCCGCAGCGTCATACGCATCCTTTCGCGTAAGACCAAAAATAACCCAGTTCTGATCGGCGAGCCAGGTGTTGGCAAGACCGCGATAGTGGAGGGATTGGCTCAACGAATCTTGCGCGGGGATGTTCCCGAAGGCTTGAAACACCGCACCATTTTTGCGCTAGATCTAACCGCCCTGTTGGCGGGTGCCAAGTATCGCGGCGAGTTTGAAGAACGTTTGAAGGCCGTACTGAATGAAATCAAAGCTGCCGCCGGCCGCATCCTACTGTTCATAGATGAGCTGCATACGATCGTTGGCGCCGGCAAGACCGAGGGCTCTTCCGATGCTGGCAATATACTCAAGCCCATGTTGGCCCGTGGCGAGCTGCACTGTATCGGGGCGACCACGCTGGACGAATATCGCGAACACGTTGAAAAAGATGCTGCTTTAGAACGACGTTTTCAGCCAGTATTGATTGACGCTCCTTCGGTAGAGGACACCATTTCTATTCTGCGCGGATTAAAAGAACGCTTTGAGTTGCACCATGGCGTGCGTATCCAAGATGCTGCCTTAGTGGCCGCTGCCATGCTGTCGAATCGTTATATCAGCGATCGGTTTCTTCCGGATAAGGCTATCGATCTGATGGATGAAGCCTGCGCTTCCATTAGAACGGAGATCGATTCTATGCCAGCTGAACTGGATGAAATTACCCGCCGTATCATGCGTCTAGAAATCGAAGAGGCGGCTTTAAAGAAAGAGAAGGATCAGGCTAGCCGCGAACGTTTGGGAGCGCTGCGCGCCGAATTAGCTAATCTTAAAACCGCTGCCGCTAGCATGCGAGCACGTTGGGAAAATGAAAAGGGTTTGTTGGCGCGCAAACAGGTTTTGCGAGAAAAAATTGAAAGGGCCCGCCGCGACTGTGAGGAGGCTGAACGCCAATATCAGCTTGAGAAAGTGGCAGAAATTCGGCATGGCGTCTTGCCGGCATTGGAAAAAGAATTAAAAGAGCTGGATCTTAAAGAAGATGCTCAGCCAGCCGCCCTTTTGCGCGAGGAAGTCACCGAGGAGGAAATAGCCGAAGTGGTTGCGCGCTGGACCAAAATACCCTTGACACGCTTGTTGGAGGGTGAACGCGAAAAACTATTGCGCTTGGATGCTCTGTTACACGAACGTGTGGTTGGTCAAGATGAAGCGGTCCAAGCAGTGACGGCCGCCGTGCTCCGCGCCCGTGCCGGCATCAAGAACCCGCAACGCCCCATCGGCTCATTCATTTTTTTAGGACCGACCGGCGTAGGCAAAACCGAACTAGCCAAGGCCTTAGCCTCTGCACTTTTTGATAGCGCGGAAAGTATGATCCGTATTGACATGAGCGAATATATGGAAAAACATAGCGTTGCCCGTTTGCTGGGCTCGCCACCTGGCTACATAGGTTACGAAGAAGGCGGCCAATTAACCGAGGCCGTGCGCCGTAGACCTTATGCCGTGATCCTGTTCGACGAAATTGAAAAAGCTCATAAGGATGTATTCCATATTATGCTGCAGCTTTTAGATGAAGGACATCTAACCGATTCACATGGCCGCACGGTCAACTTCAAAAACACTGTTATCATAATGACCAGCAATATCGGCTCGCAATTGCTCTTCACGGGAATCGATGCTCACGGCCAGATTCCCGAGCCGCTACGCCAACAAATCATGCAGGCTTTGCAGGCACATTTCCGCCCCGAGTTCCTTAACCGGGTAGACGATACCGTGCTGTTCAAGCCGCTTAGTTTGGAAGATGTCAATAAGATCACGCTGCTCTTGATCAAGGAATTGGACTTGCGTTTAGCGGAACGCCGGCTGACGATATGCTTGACGGATGCCGCTAGGCAATTCATTGCCCGTCATGGCTTTGATCCGGTCTTCGGAGCGCGTCCGCTTAAGCGTTTCATTCAACAAGAGATCGAAACGCCGATCGCGCGGGCGTTGTTGGAGCGTGGCATTACGGAACGGGCCGTCATCAAGGTGGACCTCAAAAAAGAACAACTCAGTGTAGAAATTAATACGGCTATCCAATAGATTCGCAGCTTATTGTTGGATTTGCCGCAAAGCCTCGAAGAGAACAACGGCGACGGCCGTCGCCAGGTTTAATGAGCGCACCTGTTCCACTCGCATGGGGATTCCCAGCACAGTAGCGGCATGCGCGTCCAGCAGCGCCTCGGGTAAGCCTTTGCTTTCGCATCCGAACAGCAAGGCATCGCCAGGACGATAAGTGGCCTGTAGATAGGATTTTTCAGCACGCGTGCTGAAAAGAAAACAGCGTGCCGGAGCAATGGCCTGTAGGAATAGGGTTACGCTGGCATGCCGCCGCAGATCAACCGCAGTCCAGTAATCCAAACCGGCACGCTTCAGCGCCGTATCATGGAGCCGAAATCCTAGCGGACCGATCAGATGCAGAGGAGTGCCGGTAGCAGCGCAAAGTCGAGCGATATTACCGGTATTAGGCGGTATTTCTGGTTCCAGTAGGGCGATCTGCAAGGGGGGCTTTGGCCAGATGAAGGGCAGGGCATAGCGCCGTGAGTGGGATGTTTTCATGGACTTATAAAAATCGTAACCAAACCGAATTTATTTTTGACAATTTTCCTTTAGATTTGTATCATTCACTCTAATTCCGGCTCAACAGCGGCTGGTGGTTTTAGTCAGCCTTTTTATGCTTGCATAGCTGTCATGAATGTCAAGGAAATCAATCTGACTCCTGCGGAGCTTAACGCGATTTTGGAACATAAGCGGATTATGTCGGAAAAGCGTAAGCAGGGGGTTACTCTGGAGCAGGCGATAGAACATTTCATTCTACATCTGCGGGCCGATTGGCTCCAAGAGAAACTCAGCCAGGATATTCAAGCCCAACGCGCAGAAATTGAAAAGCATAAATATCTGCGCTCACAAAATGAAGGTCGGGATATCGGTAAGGCGACGGCGGCGGAAGAATGGTGCGCTAAATATGCGCATATCTGGAGGTTGGAGCGTGAATCGTTAGAAAGGAATGGCTTTCAGCAGATTTCCGTTGTGATCAAGTCCCCTGAAGGATTGCATATAGAACCAGCCTCAACCTTGGCATCGTTAGCTAGCAAATTCAATTGCGAGGTCTATCTGCATAGAGATAAAATGGATTGTTATAATTTTATTCTGCAGGATAAAAAATACCTGAATGTAAAATCAATCTTATGCCTTTTAACCGTGGCGGCTGCTCAGGGTGATGCCATGGAGTTTATTGCCTCCGGACCGGAAGCCAAGCAGGCGCTGGATGCCATCACTAGTTTTATTGCTTCATCTGGATGAGGAAGCAGTGAGCAAAACTGTTTGGCTGAAGCTGATCTTGTTGGGCCTGGAAGGAAGGCGGGAGAGACGGGACTCGAACCCGCAACAACCAGATCGACAATCTGGGACTCTAACCAATTGAGCTACTCCCCCGCGGGGAACGACCTGCATAAACGATACTGATTCGCGGCCGATAGTAAAGAAGAAATTAAGAAAGAGAGCACTAGCGTTTAGCTGGTTTGCTCTTTGAGGCTCGCGGCTAAACTAGAAAGGAAAACAATACCATGTCTTCAACACTTAAAGGCAACATGCTGATCGCTCAAAGCGGCGGCCCATCCATGGTGATTAACCAAAGTCTCGTGGGGGCAGTTTTAGAGGCTCGTAAACATAAGGCCATCACAGGTATTTATGGTTCGTTGCATGGCATCAAAGGCGTGCTGGAAGAATGCATGCTGGATCTGCGCAGGGAATCGATCGCCAACTTGGAGGCGGTGGCGGCGACGCCCTCCTCGGCCTTGGGCAGCGTGCGTAAGAAGCCGGCGCCGGAAGAGTGCGCTCGAATTTTTGACATCATGCTTAAATACGATATTCGCTATTTCTTTTATCTAGGTGGCAACGACTCAGCTGAAACAACCCATTTGATCAATGAACAAGCTAAAGCGGTCGACTATAAGTTTCGCTGCTTTCATATTCCTAAAACTATAGATAACGATTTATTAGAGAATGATCATACTCCAGGTTTCGGCAGTGCAGCAAAATTTGTTGCCTGCGCGGTGATGGGCGATAACCTTGATAATCGAGCCTTGCCCGGCGTAAAGATAGATGTGGTTATGGGCCGTCACGCAGGTTTTTTAACCGCCGCTTCTGCCTTGGCTCGCTCGGCTCCTGATGATGGGCCGCATTTGATTTATTGTCCCGAGTCTCCTTTTTCCATAAAACGTTTTGCCGATGATGTCAGGCACGTTATGAATAAATTAGGACGCTGCGTGGTTGTGGTTTCCGAAGGCATAGCTGATGCTCGCGGCACTCCGATTGCATCTAAGTTTATCAAGGAGACCGATTCACACGGCAATGTGCAGCTTAGCGGGTCTGGGGCCTTAGGCGATCTGCTGGCCAACGAAATCAAAAAGCGCTTGAAGATCAGCCGAGTGCGGGCGGATACCTTTGGCTATTTGCAACGCTCATTCCCCGCACTTATTTCAGTGCCGGATAGCCAGGAGGCTCGCGCCGTTGGCGCCCAAGCGGTGCAATGCGCCATTGCCGGCGATAGCGGCGGCTCCATTGCTATTCGACGCAAGCCGGGAAGACGATATCAGGTTTATTTGAAAAGAGTGCCTCTTAAAAAAGTGGCTAAGCATACTCGTTCAATGCCGGCAGCGTTTATCTCTAAAACAGGCAACGATGTTACGGCTGCGTTCCTCAACTATGCTCGGCCGATTGTCGGGCCCTTGCCCAAGATAGGCCGGCTGAAGGGGATCTTGGTTCCTCGCCTGAAATAAGTGGCAGGCCGTTGGCATTATTAGGCGTTTAGTTCAATCAGTCTATACGACACTAACGCGGGCCTGTGGGACTGGCACAAATATGCTGCTGAAGCTCGCTAAATACCTGCGTATTTTGGGGTATCATCTTGAGTGGAATAGGGCGGTTCGCACGCATCTACGCCGAACTTAAAATTGATTCGTAGCTTTGTCTATTCCCCATATCTCTTCAATGCAATGTGTTGCTGTAGCCTGTGCTCGATCAAGCCAGTATCCGTGACCGCGTGCATCCGTAGGTCTTCAAACGCCGGCCGTAGTTTTGGGTTTGCCCAAGTTGTTGAGCTGTTTTCTGGAAGGGTAGTCTCCTCCGTAATATCTGCCGCAAGTTGGGGCTTGGCTGAAGGCCAATGGCCGTTTGATTGGTTAACCGGCTGGCTCTATTGTTAGCCGGCCTTAATTCCGCGCCAGCGCATTACAAAAAATCCTCAATTCGTGTCGCCCTGATTTAAGGGACTATCATGCAGGACTGAATAGATCGGGCCTTGAGAAGTCAACTGGCTTCGTATCAGTTGGAGGCTGCGGCCATTCAGTTGACCAAGGCGCGTGTCTTTTTGTGATGTTATAAAGGTGCTCAGCCGCTTGGATTGAAGAGGAAAACGCACCCGGCCTAAGGTCAAGTGTGCCTGAAATGGCTTGAAATCCCCGCCGATTCCGGCGCTTTGTAAGGCTGCGTTTAGTTCGGCCTGTAAAGCTGCTAAGGCTTGGCCAGTGTCCAGGATCCCGGCCCAGATTATTTTTGGGTGCGGCTTGCCAAAATATCCTAGGCCTTGTATGGCCCAGCGACTGGCTGTATGGCGCAAGCTAACGGCATCCATCAGGCTGGCGACTGGCTTAACTAGATCGACTATAATATAGCCTAGAAAAATCAGGGTTAAATGAATGTTGGCCGGCTCTACCCACTTCACATTATCAGCTATAAGGCGCATGGCGTTTTGTATTTTCGCCAGCTGCTGTTGGGTTTTGCTGTCAATGGCCATGGCTATAAAAGCTCGAATCTGGCATAAGTTTTTAGGGCTGGAAGTCATGTAAAATTAAAACCAAGCGCCCTCATCTGGCTGGCAGATAGGACCTGGGATTTGAGGCGTATCGCTGTAGGGCATCGGGTTCCGTTGGCTTGATTTTATCTAAGCGCATAATCGTGAGCGCTAGAGGGATCAACCAAAATTGGGCCATTTGAACAATGTTATCAGGATAATCGCCCAGGCCATAACAATGGATAAAGAATAAAATCAAAGCAACAGTGCCTGGTAATAGACGTTGTTCAAAGGTCGGCTGCACGAAAATATGTTTGATCAATTGGATCCCAAGGATCAGCCAGGCGGCCAGATGTAGCAACAGACCAGTCCAGCCGAACTCGAATAATAGTTTAAGCCAAAATTGGTGGCAATGTGGATAATGGAAGGGAGATGAGGGAGGGTCAGAGGCATAATATATCGCTTCAAAATTGCGCTTGCCATAGCCATAGCCAAACCAAGGGCGTTGTTGCGCCAATGTCCAGGTGTGGCGCCAAACTTTATCTCGTTCGCTGAAGCTAGACATTGACCCTCGTTCTGCGAAACGAGGATTGATATGCTCGGCTTGAGTGATAACTATTACTGCCAATAAGGCCGCCGCCGCCAATCCAATCAGTTTGCGCCGCCAGCCAGGAATCAGCAGGCCGAAGCAGGCGCAGGTTAAAGCAAAGGCCAGCTGGGGGCCTCGTGATGCTACAATAATTAGATATGCCAGGCAGATGGAACTGCTTAGCAAGCTGGCTAGCGCCAACCAACGTTGTCGGCGCCAAATCCAACAGAAATAAAATAGCACTAAGGCAGCGGCGCCAGCCATCATGCTAGCCACGTTTGAATGATTTAAAATGAAAGGTCGAAACTCGTGTGCCTGAGCTAGAAGATTCGGCCCCAATTGATAGGTCAGGCGGACCAGATCATATGTCAGGGTCAGGGTGATGGCCAGGGCGCTATAGAAGAGCGCCGCATGAACCCGAGCACGGGTATGAAATATAACCGGGATGGCGAACATACCGGCTATTATTTCAATAACACGAGTGAAATCGCCAAAGGAAATTTTGGGGTAAACAGAAAAGGGCAGCGTCAATAAGCAATGCAGCAACAGGATGATAAAAGCTATGCCTGCTGGCTGTGTCCAGGCAGCTTTGCCGCGCGCTGTATGAAACAAAGCAAATATAAATGCGCCGTATACCAGTAGATCTTGTATAAAGGAAGCTGAATATACCCAAACGATGATGCTTATTCCCGTCCAGAAAATGACGGATTCCCGGAGCAGTAACCATAATACTTTCAAATGTTGGAATTGCATGCGTTTAGCGTTGGCGCGCTGCCATAGCCTGGGCCATGGCGATGAGTGGCCCAGCGCGCTCTTCTAACGGTTGCAGAGCCGCGGTCGCCGCGTTAGTGAGCTGGGCTACCTGCTCTTGCGCCCGGGTCAATCCATGAACAGCTACATAAGTCATTTTACCGCGTTGACGATCCGTCTTAACTGCCTTGCCGAGCTGCGCGGCTGATGAGGTTTCATTTAAAATATCGTCTACTATTTGAAAGGCCAGCCCAATTTTCTCTCCATAAAGAGATAAGGCCGTTAACAACGCCGGCGTGGCCCCGGCGGTTATGGCGCCCATTCTGATCGCGGCGCGCAACAGCCCGGCGGTTTTGTGGCGATGGATAAAAACAAGCCGCTCGGTATTCAAGGGCTTACCTTCAGCCGCCAGGTCTTCAACTTGCCCGGCAATTAGACCACGGCTGCCAGCCGCCCGAGCCAATTCCAGATTGAGCGCATTGGGGTGATATGGCGCCGGAGCTTGGGTTTGCGCTAGCCATTCAAATGCCAAAGTCAGCAAGGCGTCGCCAGCCAAAATAGCAGTGGCTTCTCCGAAAGCGATATGACAGGTTGGTTTCCCGCGGCGAAGATCATCATTATCCATGGCGGGTAAATCATCATGAATCAAGCTGTAGGTATGTAGCGCTTCTAGAGCGATAGCTGGCAGGATTGCCGCACGGGATTTAGCGCCCAGCGCCTCGGCCGCCGCTAAACATAATATAGGCCTAAGACGTTTGCCACCAGCCAAGATGCTGTAGCGCATGGCCTTGTGTAAGGCAACCGGTGGAACATCGGGCTTGGGCATGTGAGCGTCCAAGGCGGCATTGATGATTTTGGTCTGGTTGGCCAAATAATTGGATAGCTTAAACACAAAAATGCCTTATCGCTGGTAAGATACACTAACGATCCTAATTCTAGCGCCATTATTGCGGGTGCCAAGTTAATAATCGTACTATTGAAAGCCGTGCGTTTTTCTATTAAGATTGATGCTGTTGATCAAAAGAGAAAATTAAACCTCTAGCACAACGAGAGATAACTATGCCAACCTATGAGTATAAATGCGAAAAATGTCATAAAATTATGGAGGTTTTTCAGAGCATTACGGCCAAACCGTTATGTCAATGCCCCATCTGCCGTGGCAAACTGAAACGTTTAATAGGCAGCGGCGCGGGAATCCTTTTTAAGGGGTCTGGATTCTATCAGACTGATTACCGGAGCGCACATTACAAAAAACGTATGAAGGAAGAAAAAAAAGCTGCAACAACCTCCGCCTCCACGAAAGATGTGGGCAGTGGTGCTGTGGCTAAGCCGGCGCGCCCTGGCGCAGCGGGCTAAGGGGAAAATGAACGGTGCTTATCTGTTCCCGATGCGGCCATAAGAACCAGCTGGGGCATATTTTTTGCTCCCGCTGTTATACCAAGCTGGATTTGAGCCGGCTATCAGATCCGCAGCTATTGAAGGAACGTACTGCCAACACTCGTCAATGGCTGCGCCTAATTTTGATCATAGCCGGCTTGCTAACACTGATGCTTGTCTTGGCCTTATGGTCCTTGCCGATGATGCCTCAACGAACTAGCAGTGCTGACTTACAACAAGCGCACCGGAAAATAGCGTTATTAGAACGCGGCGGGGCTGTTTTGCCGATGGTGTTTTCCGAGGCAGAAGTAAATGCTTGTTTGGCTAGGGCCTTACAGGCTCAGCGGAAAACCAGGGGCGCTTCTCTGCGCTCAGTCCAGGCCCAGCTAAAGCCTAATGCCATAGTGCTTTCTATGGTAACGACTCGGAAGCTGCCGGCGGCCGCGGGAGGGCGCCCTAAACAGCTTGATATTAGCTATGCCGTTACGGGCGTTCCGGAGATTGGCCCTGAAGGATTCCGTTTTATTGTTTATCGTGGCATGATTGGTCATCTGCCCTTGCCCGGTCCTTTCGGGCGAGTGCTGATCTGGAGCGCCAAGGATTATTTTAGAAGCTTACGACAGAACTATCCGTTGCTGAGTGATTTTAAACGTTTGGAATTGGAACAAGGTAAAATTACAGTATATTTTTAGCCAAATCATGATCTTAACCTGCTTAGATAGAACTTATAGAAAAGAAGGTTAATTATGGGACGCGAACGCAAGGATCATCAGACACTGGTTGGAACGATTGCGACGGAAGTCTTGGCCTACACGGCTGGCAACGACATCAAATTAGATGCCTGTTTGCTCGAGGCCGATTGTATTGGAACAGCTGCGCACGTGACGATGCTGGCGCGCCTGCCAGGGCAGGCTAAGGTTTTTAAGGCGCACGAACGCAATAAAATCGTGGCAGAATTAGTGCGCATCATGCGTCAGTTTCAGAGAGAGAAAATGCTGATCCGCCCCGATGATCAAGATGTCCATATGGCCGTGGAGCGGATATTGACTAAAAAGCTTGGCGATTTAGGCCGGAAGATTCATGTCGGCCGCAGCCGTAATGATCAGGCGGCAGTTGATCTGCGGCTTTATAGCAAGGAATGTTTATTAGCAACCATCTCGGCGGCCTTAACCTTGGCAATGGCTTTGTTAAGATTTGCCAAGGCCCATGTCCGCACACCCATGGTGGGGCGTACCCATATGCAGCCGGCTATGCCTAGCTCAGTCGGATTGTGGGCTTCCGCCTATGCCGAAAGCTTGTTGGAAGACGTGCAGCTCCTCAAGAGTGCTTATCAGTTAAACGATCAATGTCCTTTGGGGTCGGCCGCAGGCTATGGAGTGCCTTTGCCGATTGACCGCCAATCCGTATCAGACTTGCTAGGCTTCAGGAGCCCCTTACACAATGTGTTTCATGCAGGTAATACGCGCGGTAAAATGGAGGCGATCATCTTGTCGGCCTTGAGCCAGGCCATGCTTTCTCTTTCACGTTTGGCACAGGATATGTTGCTGTTCACCATGCCAGAATTTAATTATTTCTTGTTGCCGTCCAACATGGGCACTGGTAGCAGCATCATGCCACAGAAAAACAATCCAGATGTTTTGGAACTGGTTAGAGCGCGGTCGGCCAAAGTGATATCCTATGCCTGCGCCACCATGCATCTGGTTAGTGGTTTGCCTGGAGGTTATAATCGCGATCTTCAAGAAGCTAAAGAGCCCTTAATGAGCGGCTTGCAACTAACCAGCTCTAGCCTGCAGATCATGCGCTCCTTGATCGCTTGCACGAAAGTGAATCAGCCGGCTCTGGCAGCGGGATTTTCGCCGGCTGTCTTTGCGGCCGATGTAGCCATGGATAAGGTCAATCAAGGAATGGCTTTTCGCGATGCCTATCTTTATGTGAAAGGGCATCTGCAAGAGTTGGAACGGGTAGATCCGCTGCAGGCTATCATGCGCAAAAAACACCTTGGCGCCCCGGCCGGATTGGATTTTAAAATGTTGATAGAGCGGATCCAGGCCGCCCAACGCCTTGAGCGGCAAGAAGCCCGTCGCTATTATCGGATAATCTCTCAGCTGCTAGGAGTGAATTATCCTCTGGGATGTTGAAGATATCCTAAATTACGGCCAAGACCAATTGCTGCTAAACCGGCTGGAGCCTGCTTGCAGACATCCGCTGGCCGACTGCCGGAAAGGTTTTTTATGAGCTTGGCTATTGAGATCAAGAATCTGGTGGTCGACTTCTCTACTACCAATGGTAAGGTTCGGGCCATTAGCGGTCTGAATCTAGCCGTCTCAACAGGGCAGGTCTACGGGTTTTTAGGACCAAATGGCGCCGGCAAAACCACCACTATGCATGTCCTGTTGGGCTTTATAGAGCCAACCTCTGGGCAAGCCCGCGTTTTTAATGCAGACGTGCGCTATTCGTTGGCCCGCCAACGCATCGGCTATTTATCGGAACATCCGGATAACTACCGCTTTCTTTCCGGCCGCGAGTTGCTGACTATGGCTGGCCGCTTATTTCTCATGCGCGGCAAAGCCTTGCGGAGTCGGGTGACTGAGCTTTTGGAGATGTTTGGCTTGCTTCAGGCGGCCGATCGGCGGATAGCTACTTATTCGCGCGGCATGCTGCAGCGCCTTGGCCTGGCCCAAGCGCTAGTGCATGATCCCGAGCTGCTGATCTTGGATGAGCCGACCAGTGGATTTGATCCATTGGGCCGTGTCGAGATTCGCCGCATCATAGCCACTCTAAGAGAGCGCGGCAAAACCATTTTCTTTTCTTCCCATGAGTTATCCGAAGTCGAACGGGTCTGTGACCAAATAGGCATAATCTCAGCAGGGCGTTTGATAGCTGAGGGCGCCGTGGCTGATTTGGTGAAAGGCCATGAGAGCTTGGAGCAATATTTTCTGAGGTTATTGGCATGAGGCGAGTAGCGGTAGTTGCTGGGATAGTTTGGCTTGAGGTATTGCGTCGAAAAGATCTGTATGTTCTTTTTATACTATTGGCAGCCTTTCTATTGGTCCTGCTGACCCTGGATATATTCGGCTTGAGTCGGCTGATGGAATATACCAAGGAGATCGGCTTACTGATGGCTTGGCTTTTTTCATTGATTTTAACGGTGAGCGTTAGCGTGCGTCAGCTGCCACAAGAAGAAGCGCGTGGCACTATTTTTCCACTCTTGGCTAAGCCAATCACCCGGGGCCAGGTGATCTTAGGAAAATGGTTGGGCGCTTGGGGTGCCGTCTCGCTAGCCACGCTTACGTTTTATCTGTTTTTAGTGCTCCTTGTGCTGGGTCGCGGCGGTGCTTGGGGCGGCCTTATTTTGGTTCAAGCCCTTTTGGCACATCTATGTTTGCTTGGTATAATCTCTGCTCTGAGCCTTCTGTTTGCGACGCGCTTGCATGGCGATGCGGCAGGCGCCTTGACCTTGACTGTGACCTTGGCGGCTTATTTGTTATTGCCTCGGGTGCCAGCCCTGATCGTCCACGAGCGCGGTATTATTGGAACCAGTTTGTTGCTGTTGTATTATCTGCTTCCGCATTTAGAGTTATTCGATTTACGCCGCCGGCTTGTGCATAATTGGGATGCGCTCGCGGCAGCCACCTTTGGACAAATCTTGTTATATGGCGCAATTATGATTGCGGTGTTTATCCTCTTGGCTTGGTTGGCGTATCGACGTAAACAGTTTTCACGAGGAATTGCCTTATGAAAGGGGAACAGCCGGCCCGGGTTAGCAGTTGCTGGGCGCTGCTGTTAGCACTGCTAATGGCGGCCTTTACCCTGGCTTGCCGGCTTGTCGATCCAGCCTTCTCAGATAATGCTTTGCATGATTCGATGCTGGTCAAATTGCTTGGCGATAGCCGTCTAGCAGTTGGCCAGGCCCTTTATGAGGAAGCCGATAATGTCTTTCATAGAGGAGTGCCGCGCTTTCAGCCCAAAGATTATAGCCTTGGTTTTACGAAGCTACAACAGGCCATCGTGCCCAGTGGCCATGTCCACCTGCATGCTGAAGGAGTTGTAGAAATTATGCCTTGGTTGAATTTTGCTTTGCGTATGAATCCATATGATGTCGAGACCTATAGCGTGGCTGCTTTTTGGCTGGCCGGAGAAGCGCAGCGGCCAGATTTGGCTGAACAGGTTTTGATGGAGGCTCGTCGCAATAATCCGCGTGATCATCGAGTGTATTTGGAAACAGGTATTTTAGCGATGAAAGAAGGCAGGCTTCCGCAAGCCGCCCAATATTTAGAGGCGGCCTTAAAACTGTGGCCGGGGAGCCAGGATCCGGAGGATGAGCAGGCCCGGCTAGATCGGGCAGAAATCATGTTGTATCGAGGATTATTGAGCGAACAAGAGGGGGATTTGGCGCGTGCCAAGGATATGTATCGCCAAATTTTGATCACTTTTCCTGGTCGGACCGCTCTGCAAGACCGCTTAATATTTTTGGAAACCCATGGCCATGCGCCCACGCCGCCTTTGGCCTTGTGGTCCGATATGCTAGTAAAGCGTAGGGGCACTTGCAGCCGGGAGGAACACGCCGCTAGCTTGGCGACTGAAAACTGAGAGCCAAAATTAGCATGCTGGGTCTTGATGACCAAGCGGTCTGATGTTAATTATTTTTAGAGAAGAGCCTCTGTTATGTATCTGCGTTTTTTTGGATTTCAGGAAGCGCCGTTTAACATGACGCCGGATCCGCGTTTCCTTTTCTTTTCACGTCATCATCGCGAAGCCTTTGACCATGTGGTTTATGGCATTGAGCAACGTAAGGGATTTATTGAATTAACTGGCGAGGTCGGCGCCGGTAAAACAACGATATGTCGTGCGGTGCTTGCCAAGATATCACCAGCGATTCAAACAGCTTTAGTGCTTAACCCATCCTTAACGGAAACGCAGTTATTGCGGGCCATACTAAAAGATTTTGGTTTGCAGGCGCAGGGTAGGGATCGTTTGGTCTATATCGAAACTTTGAATCAGTTCCTGCTTAACCAACTGAGTCAGGGTAATAATGTGGCCTTAATTATAGATGAAGCTCAAAACCTAACTTCGCAAGTATTGGAGCAAGTTCGGCTATTATCCAATTTAGAAACCGATCAATACAAACTCCTCCAGATCGTGCTCTGTGGCCAGCCAGAGCTGAAACAGCGTTTGCTGGCGCCGGAAATGCGCCAGCTGCGGCAACGCATTACCGTGCGCTGCCATCTTTTTCCTTTGACAGAGGAGGAGATGAAGCAATACATTGATTATCGTCTCAGAACGGCTGGATGGGTCGGCGCTGAATTATTTCAGCCTGATGGATATAGCGTTATTCATGCTTATGCCCAGGGGATTCCGCGCCTGATTAATGCTGCATGTGATGCGGCCTTGCTGGCTGGCTATGCGGCAGGCTCTCGGCAGATTGGCGCCCTTTGCGCCCAAAAAGCTATTAAGCATCTGGAAGGAATAGCATGAGCCTGATTCAAGATGCTCTAAAGCGCCAAGCGCAAGAGCAACAAAATGCCTCAGTTAAAAATTCTGTTTCGCCAAGCGCTGAATCACGGATCGCGCCAACCATATCGTTGGCGAAAAAAACGACCATCAATGTTGATAAGCCGCGATCGGCATTGATTTTGCCGGAGCTCGCGTCTGAGGCGAAAAAAAAACCACCCGCGCGTCTCAAAATCGGCCTGATTGTTGTTGCGGGTGGCCTGTTCTTGCTATTAGTCGGAACCCTAGCGGCCCTATCGATCTTGAAACCGGCTGACAAGGCTGCAGCTCGGCCTTTAAATAATCTTGCCGCGCCGCCCGCTCCGCTTATAGAGGAGGCCTCCGAGGCAGACCTTATCTCTACTGATGCGCAAGAATTCGGCCAAGAAACTATCGCGGCGCAACAACCAGCCACGCTAGAATCTTCATCATTGTTGCCCAGCTTATCTGAGGCCGCAGCGAGCGTAGCGCCGGCGCCCGCTTCACCAGAGCCGCCCGTGCTTAGTGCATCACTAACTGTAACGCCACCGCCGCCGGTTCGAGCTCAGTGGCCTGTCTTGAAATTGACCGGTATTTTAAGCAGTTTTAATGCCGCCGAAGGGGCCGCACGTATCAATGATCAGATGATTTTTGTTGGTGGCCAGATTGCCGGCGCGACTCTGTTAGAGGTTCATACGGATGGGGTATTGCTTAGTTATGGCGATGAAACTAAACTTTTAAAAATGGGCGGCGTATTATATTATTACCCTCCAAAATCCCGTTAATATTGAATTCCTTCGAGCAAGTTTTTTAATTTTTCCCAAATTATTCTTGGCGTAGTTACATAGCTATAGCTTTGGAAAAGGCCGTTTTTGCTCATCCTTTTTATTGCCCCCGTTCCTCCGCACTGTATTGGCTTGTTTTCTAGGGTAGTCTAGCTTGGCACTGGGCAGATCTGACTGGTTGGTGAAGGGCTGCTCTGCAGGGGGCGCTGGCTGCTAACCATGTTGCGCATGAATAGTTCGGCAATCCGTTGGTGGCCAGGCTATAAGTGTTAAGCAAACAGCCGAAAATAAAACTAACCTATAACTTTTGCTCAAGGGCATTATTCTATAGCTGCTGATCGGCCACTTGATTTTCAAGCTGCACTTGTTTATCATGCTTTTGCTGTTGTGTACGAAAATACTGAACTTTTATAGAAACAAAGGAGTTTATTCTATGGGCTCAGGACGTGCTAAAGATGAACTTACTAGTGGCGCAAAAAAACCTCGTGAGCGCCGCCGTCGTGAAAAAAATCAGAAAAAACGCTTGATCGCACTGGGTGTTCCTGAATCAGCTTTGGCGAAGATGTCTACCAAAAAAATTAGAGAATTGCTAATTCGCCCAGAAAGAACGAAAAGGCTGTGGGCCGGAAAGCAATAGCTGAGGGAGAACGGTCGGCTGATAAGCCTAAGCCGTTCCTTGATCATCTGGAAGAGCTTCGCTGGACGATCATCGGTTGTCTTGCAGCTTTGATCTTATGCATGGCTGTGGCCGCTCCTCTAGCGCCTAGGATTTTAAAGCTACTGCGGGCGCCATTGGCAGCAACGCTCTGCCAATCTGAGCAATTCTTGCAGTCCTTAGAAATCACCGGCGGCTTTGCTGTTGCGTTGCAGATAGCCTTCTGGAGCGGGTTGATATTAAGTGCTCCTTTCATATTGCTATTGATTGCTCGCTTTGTTTTTCCCGGCCTTAAACAACGCGAGCGGCGCGCGCTGTCCGGAGCGCTGGTTTTGGCAGTGCTTCTATTTGTATTTGGTGTCATTCTAGGCTATATGCTAGTTCTCCCAGTAGCGCTGCGCGTGATGTTTTGTATCCACCAGTGGATGGGTATTCAGGTTTGGTGGACCATTAACAGCTATATCAGCTTCGCCATGCAGTTGTTGATCGTATTTGGCCTGGCTTTTGAGCTGCCCATGATTATCTTGGCCTTGGGATATATCGGTGTACTTTCCTCGACCATACTGCAAGCAAAACGCCGCCATGCTATCGTGATTTTGCTGATTCTAGCTATGGTGCTTACTCCAGGGCCCGATGTTTTGTCTCAAATGGTGATGGCTGTTCCGATGCTTTTGCTTTATGAGCTTTGCATTTTGATTATCCGCTGGTTTGAGCGCCGCCAGTCAAGAGATGAATTTGGATCTGGCGCCATGCGGACAAGTAGGACTGAGCGTTAAAACAGCTCTTTGGGTCAAGGGGATTTTGTAAGCTTGGCCCATGAATCCTTTAAAGAAATAGTACGATTGAAGACCGGCTGACCGGGTAATGAATCCGACAGATCAGCGCAGAAATAGCCAAGCCGTTCGAACTGGACGCGCGCGCCAGGCTTTGCTTTGGCTAGCCCCGGCTCCAAGTAAGCATCCACGACCTGCAGTGAGTTAGGGTTGATATGCTCTAAGAAGCCATTGCCATCACCGGCGGCCGCCGCTGGATTTTCATGCAAAAATAATCGATCATACAAACGGACCTTAGCCGCGAACGCGTGCCGGGCTGATACCCAATGAAGGGTGCCTTTTATCTTACGACCTTCTGGAGCTGTGCCCCCGCGCGAGGCGGGATCATATATGCAATGTAATTCAATGATTTCACCACTGTGCTCCTCTTTAACCACGCTGACACAGGTAATGCAGCATGCATAGCGCAAGCGAACTTCTCGGCCTGGAGCTAGTCTATAAAACTTTTTCGCCGGCACCTCCTGAAAATCATCCCGCTCGATATATAAAACCCGCGCGAAGGGCACTTGGCGTGAACCCATCGAAGGGTCCTCGGGGTTGTTAATGGCGTCGAAGTATTCTTCCTGATCCTCAGGATAATTATCAATGATCACTCGCAGCGGATTGAGCACTGCCATGGCGCGGGGCGCTATTTTGTTGAGATGGTCTCTCAGGCAATGTTCCAACAAAGCTACATCGGTAAGGCTATTGAATTTGGTGACGCCTATGCGCTCGCAGAATTCGCGAATAGCTTCAGGGGTATAGCCGCGGCGGCGCAGGCCTGATAAGGTTGGTAAACGTGGGTCATCCCATCCGGACACATGCTGGCCTATCACTAATTGTTGCAACATGCGTTTGCTCATAATCGTGTAGGAGAGGTTCAGGCGAGCAAACTCTATCTGTTGAGGGCGGTAAAGGTCTAAAGCTTCCAGGATCCAGTCGTAGAGCGCTCGATGGACTTCAAATTCAAGAGTGCAGACCGAATGGGTTATTTTTTCAATAGAATCGGATAGACAATGGGCAAAATCATACATCGGATAAATGCACCAGCGCGATCCTGTTCGATGATGTGATTGTTTTTTGATGCGATAGATCACCGGGTCGCGCATGTGCAGGTTGGGCGAAGCCATGTCGATTTTAGCCCGTAGCACGTAATGACCATCGGCGAATTCGCCAGCTCGCATCCGAGCAAAAAGATCAAGGTTTTCAGCTATTGGTCGGTCGCGCCAAGGGCTGTTCTTGCCGGCTTGGGTTGGTGTTCCACGGTATTCCTTGAACTCTTCCGTTCCCAATTCACATACATAAGCTTTATTTTTTTTGATTAATTCCAGTGCGTAGTCATAGAGCTGCTCGTAATAATCTGAGGCATAGAACAGGTTTTTACCCCAATTGAAGCCTAACCAGCGAATGTCACGTTGAATGGCTTCAACATATTCCACATCCTCGGTATTGGGGTTAGTGTCGTCAAAACGCAAATGGCATACGCCGCCATACTTAGCTGCCAATCCAAAATTTAAGCAGATTGATTTGGCGTGTCCGATATGCAGGTAACCATTGGGTTCTGGTGGAAAGCGCGTTACCACCCGGCCAGAGGTTTTAAGGGTTTGAAGATCATGTTCTATTATACGCTGGATAAAATTGCCAGCAGGGACTGGATCTGGGGCATTCATGTTCAGAGCTCCGTATCTATTTGATCGATATTGGCGCGCCGCTCCGCTAATTGTTTTAAAGCCTTGCCTTTAAGGACGAATCCCAGCCCGGCCAGCGCCTCCAGCGCATATTGCAGGCGCCGTAGGACCATGTCCTTGCCAAGGATGACCATGCTCTCAAAGAGCGGCAGGGCGATGGCCGCGCCAGTGATGGCTACGAAAAAGGGCCTGAGCAGGGTTTTAAGTTTAAGATTTTCTTTTACAGCTAGGCTGCTGAAAATTCTCTTGATGGCTTCAATAGACCAGTCCGTAGTTTCTTCTATTTCCCATTGAGCGATCTTAAGAAGTTGGGCTGTCTGGGAACCGTCTAGCTGATCTGTGATGAGCTGGGTTGGCTGGTAAGACAGCTTGTCTGCAAAGAAATAGGCTGTCATGGGCACTAATTCAGCAAAGGTATTGATGCGTGGTTGGGCCAGCGGAAGAATGTGTTGCCATGTTGTGGCATTTAGCTTCCATCGTGTTAGCTGCTTCTCCAGTGCCGCTGAGTCGAGCCGGCGCAGATATTGGCCGTTAAAATAGGCCAGTTTCTGTAGATCGAAAATAGGGCCGCCAAGGCTGATGCGATCGAAATCAAAATGAGCCGCCAGATCGTCACGGGCGAATGTTTCTTCTCCATTCGGCATGCTGTATGCCATTAATCCTAGATAATTAATCAGCGCTTCTGGCAGGTAGCCGGCATCTCGGTAATATAGGATGCTTGTCGGATTTTTGCGCTTAGATAGCTTGGATTTGTCGGGGTTGCGCAGCAGCGGCAAGTGCGCGAACTTTGGCAAAGCCCAGCCAAAGTATTGATAGAGCAAGACATGTTTTGGGGTCGAACTGATCCATTCCTCGCCGCGGATGACATGTGAGATCTCCATCAGATGATCGTCCACGACATTGGCCAGATGATAGGTGGGGTGTCCATCGGATTTTAATAATATTTGGCGATCCACGCTTGCCCAATGGATTTTAATCTCTCCGCGAATTTGGTCCTGAAAGGCGCAATGACCCTCAGACGGAATTCGTAGGCGAACGACATGCGGCTCGCCGGATTCTATGCGCCGCTGGGCTTCATCAGCCGAGATGGATTCGCAATGGCCATCGTAGCCTAAGCTAGCTTCCGTAGCGATCTGCTCTCTGCGAAGCTTGGCCAGGCGCTCTGAGGTGCAGAAACAAGGATAGGCATGTCCGGCCGCCAGTAATTCCATGCAATGTTCGCGGTAAATTTCTAGACGTTCGCTTTGCCGATAAGGTCCAAAGGATCCGCCAATATCCGGCCCCTCATCCCAAGGCAGGTTTATCCAACGCAATGCCTCTAGGATAGCTTGTTCGGATTCCAGGGTGCATCTGGCCCGATCGGTATCCTCAATTCTTAAAATAAAACGACCAGCATTTCGTTTGGCGAAGGCATAATTGAATAGTGCGATATAAGCTGTTCCGATATGCGGAGCTCCAGTCGGCGAGGGCGCAATACGCGTGCGGATAGGTTTTTGTTCAGTCATGGAAATATTTTATCAAAAAAGAATTTTAGAGAGCCATAGGTTAAATCTCAAGCTATCTTTGTTAATGGCTGTTGAATGTTTTCTACATTCAGGACATGATCGTTTTAAATATTAAACAAAATGGCCGCCCCGATCAAGGGGCGGCCATTTTGTTGCTTTGCGCATTAACATGCGGATATTATTGTGCCGGAACAGCTTCGACCGGCTGCTCGACAACCGCTTCTGCGGCTGGGGCCACTGTCGGGGACAAGGCCGAAGCAGGGTTTTTGGCTTATTCTGTTTCCATTGGCTCAACGTTCTTCACGGTAAAACAGCGTTTGCCATCTTGCATGCTGAAGATGCCGGTTACGCGAACCTTCTGGCCATTCATAGTCTCAAGCGCTTTGCTGCCTTCGTCAAGAATAATATCGTAACTGGTTACGATCAATTTAATTGCAGCAACTTTACCAGAAGCATCCTGGGTTACACTAACCACGCCGGTTTTGCGTAATTCTAACGGTGGGGGCATGGGCGGTGCGGCGGGAAGGGCGGGTTGAGCGGGCACCGGGGCAACATCCACAGCTTCAGCAGCGGCCGCGATAGGTTGATCAGCGGCAGGTTCCGCTTCCTCCGCCATAACGCTACTACAGATTGCCAACATGCAAATTAACATTACTGAAATATTTATAAATTTCATCGTTTCACTCCTCATTTACCGATCTTATTTTTTGGTAAAACAGAGACGCATCCGCTATTAAAACCCTGTTGAAGTTTAATAACCATGCGATGGCTCGAGTATATGGTTTGCTGCTTTGAAATCTCGATTATGCCCGGCCCCGGTTCTTGTTTATTAGCCAAGAAATAATTAGCTTGTCATGACCAGGTGCCTTTATGTTTATCACCTCCTGTTCTCTCTAATAGCGCTTCAGAAAAAGGTTCCCTCTTAAAAAGAAACATTATGTGAGAAAGGTTTATTTGTGTCAATCTGTTTTTGCCTTCATCTAAAGGGCTTTTATTGCTTGCATCCTAATAAGATTCTGTTAGATTGCTTTGCATATCAGGCTCGGGATTGTTTTATAATTCTCTCCGACAACCCGAGTTCAGGAGTATTAAACAGGAGGGAAGGAAGCGAGCGTTTTCCTTTGCCACAAAGGAGAACCAAAGCGGATTGTCTAGGGCGCGCTAAACCCAATTCGCGCTGCTGTCATCTTGGTGCTTTTTGAAGCTGCCCAGCAGATCAAAATTGGTCAGGTGCAATCTGGACTAGCCAAGGAGGATTTGTGGCTGATAATAATGAAACGTCCCTAGATATCGGCATCAGCGCCCTGCTGGATGCCGGCCTGCATTTCGGTCATCAAAGCAAGCGCTGGAACCCCCAAATGAAGCGTTTTATCTTTGGTAAACGCCAGGGGATTTATATCATTGACCTGACCAAAACTCAGGCTCAATTAAAGCTAGCCCAACAATTCATTTACGCGACCGTGGCCAGCGGCAGGCAAATATTGTTCATTGGCACCAAAAGGGCTTGCCAGGAAACGTTAAAAGAGGCGGCGACGCGCTGCGGACAGCATTATGTAATCAGCCGCTGGTTGGGTGGCACTTTGACTAATCATCGCCATATTAGCAACAGCATTCGGCGCATGCGAGAAATTGAGGCCCTGGATCAGCAGGGCACATTGGCTAAGATGCCGCAGAAGGAAGCATCGCGCCTGCGACATGAACTCTCCCGACTTCAACGTAATTTAAGCGGCATTGCCGATATGCAGGAAATGCCTGGTGCCATAATCGCGATAGATATTAACCGAGAAGCCATTGCCATCAAAGAAGCTAATCGTATGCATATCCCGGTGGTAGCCTTGGTGGATACCAATTGTGATCCGAATGTTATCCAATATCCAATTCCTGGCAATGATGATGCCACGCGGGGAATAAAATTAGTAATTGATGTTCTTGTAGATGCTATTACGCGAGCTTCGGCTCAGTATTCAGTGGCGCTAGCCAAAAGAAAAGAAATCGAAGAGGCGGCAGAGAAGAATAAGGTTACTGCTGGTAGTGATCTCCAGAAGCCGAAACGCGAAGGCCGCCCTCGTCGCCGCAGCGTCACGCGCTCTAAAGAAAAGTCTGCCGCGGCAACAGAAACAGCCAAGCCAGCCGTAGCAGAGAAGGCCAAACCTGTTGTAGCCGCAACGGCAAAGTCAACTGTTGTTAAGGCGCCCGCGGCCTCAGAATCGGTTTCTTCGGAGACGCCACCTGTAGAGCAGACGCCGGCGGAAGATTAACGCTGGATAGAACCTGCCGCTGTTACTTTGCTTCGCGGCAAGGGCTATTTATTTTGGTCTGTTTAAAATATTAAAGGAGATAGTGATCATGGTCGAAATTTCCGCAGCGCTAGTCAAGGAACTGCGCGAAGAGACGAACGTAGGGATGATGGAATGCAAGCGCGCCTTAGTGGAAGCCGGAGGCGATAAGGCCCTGGCCATTAAAATTCTTAGAGAGCGCGGTATGGCTGTAGCACGGAAAAAATCAACTCGTGCGGCGGATCAAGGCGTTATAGCTGCAGCTGTTTTGGCCGGAGGTCAGCTGGGTAGCCTCATCGAAGTGAACTGTGAAACTGATTTCGTTGCTAAAAATGAGAATTTCAAAGCTTTTGTACAACAGCTTGCCGAGCAAGCTGCCAGTGTAGAAAATGGTTCCTCTGCTGGCCTCGAGTTAGCAAGAATAGCCGCTCCAGAAGTTACTGCTAAAATCGCTGAAATCGGCGAAAATATTGTCATTCGCCGAGTTGTCCGTTTTGCGCTGCAAGGTCCTGGTCGAATCACATCCTATATCCATCATGGTAGCAAGATCGGTGTTTTATTAGAAGTGTCCTGCAAAAAAACGGAAACGGCTGAACACTCAGCTTTTCTGGAATTAATTAAGGATATATGTCTGCATATTGCCGCGTCCAGCCCTCGTTTCTTGGATCGCCAAAGCGTGCCAGCCGATATAATTGCTGCCGAGCGCGATATCTATGCCAAGCAAATCAAAGATAAACCGGCTAATATCGTTAATAAGATCGTTGACGGTAAAATGGGTAAGTTTTTTGAGCAATTTTGTTTACTGGACCAACCCTTCGTTAAAGATCCAAGCAAAAGGGTAGCTGTGCTGCTAAAAGAAAATGGCTCTCAAACGAGTGATGCCATCTTGATCAATCGTTTTGTGCGATTTCAGGTCGGCGAACAGCCAGCCTGATTCCTTAGCACGACCGATAAAGGCATACTTTCAATGCCCGGTCGGGTAGCCCAGAAATGGCAGAATGACGCCTGTGTCAGCAAACTTTTTATTGAGCATGTTCTAGAGCAAGGCAAGGCATTGCGCTGCTAGCGCCCAATTGAAACTGTGCTTATTCTATATCCCTGGCTGCCGCCTTAAGCTGCAGTTAGATTACCATTATGCCATAGAAACCAACTGCGTTGGCATTAATGCGCGCTTGGCCTCAGCAATACCAGCGGACAATGAGCCAAAGAGCGGCCCTTACGAAGGGTTGAGTGGGATGTTTATTCCATGGCTCCAAAGCCATCATGTTGCGTGATGCTATCCTATCAATCTTTGGCATGCGCTCAACTCATCTCTGAAGAACTGTTTTAGAAGAATACCCTGCCGCATAAGCAAGGATATTTCGATTATTTACTTAATGATCACTGCTCTTTTGCGGCTCTGGCCTAACCAGCATCCATACCTGAAATAACTGAATTTCTACTGAAGGGGGAGCTGGGTTTACTCAGTAATAAATTTAGGCCTTATTTTTATTCATTATGGCCTCAAAAAAAATAGTAATAACCTTGACAATAATGTGCAAAATAAAGAAGATAATAATTCAATGCAGGGTATTATTCAGTAATATAAATTTTATAATGATGGCACATGCCAGGCCGGCATTGCTATTTCTAGAAAAGAATCCAAGTGAGTTGGTGATTTTATCAGAACGATAATATGAGAACCATCGCACTTTTTAGCCTCGCCATCAGCTTGGCGCTATTTTGTTTCCTCGAACCGGCGCAGGCTGACCTGAGCAGCATTCCTTTCAATGATGATTTTGAAGGCTATCTGCCGGGCACCCCACTGATCAATGGCCTCAATGGCTGGTACGCTTCTGACAACAGTGCCATGGTGCAAAGCGATGTTTTTTATGCTGGCGGCAGCCAGGCTGCTCAGATTCCCGCTGACTGTTATCTGTCCAACCGTTTCGACGGTGTATTCCACACCAATGTTTGGCTACAAATGGATGTTTACCCCTCTTTTTTTACTGGAGAAGATCAGCCAGATGTGGATACAAACTCAGCCATAAGCTTCTATTTCAACAGTGATGGCTACTTGACTGTATGCGATGGCATATCTGACTCGCCTCACTGGATTACCTTGACCAATACTATTACCGGCGCGGCGCTAGAGCCGATGACTGGGACTAATTGGGCCCGCCTAGATATACGCTTGGATTACAAAGCAAAAACCTGGGACCTTTTTGTTAATTATGTCTTTATCACCAACCAGCTCAGCTTTGTTAATACCAATGTTTCCATTTTCAATAGCTTGTCCTGTTATAACGGTGTGGATACCAGCTACCTTGACAACGTGTGGATCATGACCACCAATCCGCCCGATCTTTCAACCAACGGATGCAACTGGCTACCTTACATGCTAGGCAGCGCCTCGAATCTTTTCTGCACAGCTTTAGAAGGCGTGACTGCCACCAGTCAAACTTATACGATCTGGGAAACCAATGGGTATTATCCTATGTGGTTTACCAATACCATCAGCGATTTGTCTGGCGGCCAAAATTGGATGACGCTATCGCCTGCTACTGGTCTAAGTACCGGTGATCAGGTGCAAATACAGGTTGATTTCAGCACGCTGGGATTGGCGCCAGGGACCTATACCGGTTTGATTACCGCCGCCGGCTTTGATACTAACCTTGGATTTCAGGCTGGCCACTCGCCCTTAGGTATCAAGGCTACTTTGCGAGTGGAGACCAACCTTCCAACATTGTGCGTAAGCCCGGCCAGTTTGGAACAAACTATACAGGTCGGCAATAACCCCACTAACCAAAAATTTGAGATTTGGAATGGCAGTGCCGCGCCCGTGATACCTATGGGCTATGGAATGACTTGTGTTTATTCTAACGATCTTCCTAATTTCAAACTGACTGCCACCAATGGCATCTGCGCTGATGAGCATGATACTATATCCCTAGTTTTTTCTGATATGTCCGACTATGTGCCGGGTGTTTATACGGGGCGCATCATGATTGCAGCCTGGGATATGTGGCCTGGTTATAAGCCTCCCAATGCTCAGATTCTCACGGCGAACATAGAGGTAAAGGTGCATATCACTGGCTTAGAACAACCCGCAGACATTCAGGCTAGCGCTGGCACCCATTCATCAAAGGTGGCTGTATCTTGGGCGCCCTCGTATGGCGCGGCCACTTACGAAATCTGGCGCTATACTACTATGGACCAAGCTTACGCAAGCCAAATAGCTATCGTCTCTACAACAAACTTTGATGATATATCAGCGGCACCAGGAGCTTTATACTACTATTGGGTGCGGCCAGTTAATAGCTACGGCGTGCTGGGCGCCATGAGCAGCAACGCCTCTGGATATCGAGCGCTTGAGGCGCCGGCCGGTGTGCGAGCAACCGACGGTCTGTATGCAGATCGGGTAGTGCTAAGCTGGACGGCGGTTGACGGAGCATCCAGCTATCATGTTTATCGCGCGCCGGCAGCAAATCCGGAAGCTCGCTCTCAGGTGTATCATACCGCGGGATTGGAATACACCGATTTGCAGGTGGTAAATGGCACAGAGTATTTATACCAAGTGCAAGCGGCACGAGGGCCATATAGCAGCGCGCTGAGTGAAGCTGATAAGGGATATGTGTTGTCCAGGCCGACTAAATTGAATGCGACTAAGGGAGCTTATGCAACGCATGTTGGAGTGAGCTGGAACCCGACGGCCGGCGCTACGGGATACGAGGTCTGGCGGAGCCTGCGCCCACAGACACAGTCATCACTGAAGATCGCGCATACCACAGTTGCTTCTTATGACGATGCCTCGGTGACGCGGGGGACTAAATATTATTACTGGGTCAGAGCTAAGAACTCCACGGCAGTAGGAGCCTTTTCGGGATCGGATAGTGGATATGCCGCCGTGGGGGCGGTGGGCATTGCTCTTGCCCGCCTAGTCGTTCTGCCGAATACAATGCCGATAGGCTCGCATCCGGCGGTGGTGTCTTTCCGTATGCACAATAATGGTCCGTCCGCCTTGGCACCGCCAAATACCGCTATGCAAATTGATTTTTACATGGGCCGAACGAAAGATATTCGCGATGCGATGCCAGTGGGCTCAGTTAAACAACATGTTGCGCTGGCCGCCGGCCAGAGCGCCGTGGTTTCAGTGAACCAACTTAATAACATCACCATGCCGTCAGAACCTGGCGACTATCATGTCTTCATTCGGGCGACTCCGGTCTTGCCCAACTCCTTAAAAGATGTGAGCCAGGGCAGCAACGAAACCATCAGGGCCGGCATGATCCATTTAACCCCGAGTGGCTCAGTGAATTATTGGAGCATAAATGACTACGATGGGGACGGCATATCGGATCTGGTTGTCTATCAACCCAGCCAAGGTTTCTGGGCTGTGCGCGCAGTGGATGGCAGAATACTAGGCCAGCAGGTGCCATTGGGCGACAGGGCCTGCACATCAATTTTGGGCGATTATGATGGCGATCGCAAAGCGGATCCGGCAGTTTATGATGCTGAAAGCGGATTGTGGTCTGTGATGCTTTCGGGGAGCGGTTATGCAACAGCCTGGGTAAAGCTAGGCGGCCCCGGCTGCGTGGCTGTGCCAGGTGATTATGATGGTGACGGCAAGATTGATCCAGTGATTTATGAGACAGCCACTGGTAAATGGGCAGGCTTCTTATCGGGTAGCGTCTATGCATATGCCGAAGGCTTGTTTGGCGCGCCGGGTTTTCGACCGGTGCCGGGCGATTATGATGGGAATGGCATTTGGGATTTGGCGCTATATCAAGAAAGCACAGGGCTTTGGTTTATTATAGCTCCTGGCGGCGGCGCGCTCAAAGCAGGTGAATGGTGGGGCGCGCCAGGCTACCAACCTGTTTCAGGAGACTTTGATGGAGATGGCTGCTGGGATCTAGCGGTATATTCAGAGAGCACGGGGTTATGGTATATTAAAACTATGGCGGGCACTGAATTAGCGCGCGGCATATTCTGGGGCGCGCCTGGCTATAGACCCGCATCAGGCGATTATGACGGAGACGGCTGTTGGGATTTAGCAGTCTATCAAACTTCTTCCGGTCGCTGGTATATCAGATCGCTGACCGGCCGGCAGATCTTGATGCATAGCTTGTGGGGCTCATCTGATATGACGCCGGTCACCTGGTAGCAGGACTGATGTTTTACTGCTGGTTGTTTTTAAGAAAATATCTGACAATATAAAGAACATTGATGTCTATGCCAAACGATCTTCCCATCCAGCCTAACTCCGAACCGGCATCCCAGTCTTCTAGGAAAAAAATGACCACTCGGATTGTCTCTGTCCAGCCAGCTGAACCTAAACAGGAACCAACACGAGTTGCCTTGGATCAAGCTGTTCCTACAGACCAACAGCCGCCTGCCACCAAGCGTATTGTTCAGCCAGCTGTGCCAGCGGCCGGGCCACCATCTATTCAATTGAAGCGGCCGCCTACGGCTCCTATTACCATTCCACCAGACCTCAAGGCACCGACAACTTCGACGATAATTAAAGCCCCTGCCTTGGGAATAACTCTCCCAACGTCAATAGGCTCCGGCGATCGTAAGCAAACCACGCGCCTGATTCTAGATGCCAAGACAAAGCTGGTCCAGCAGGTGGATAAACAAACCACCTCGCCCATAACCGTGATACCCCAGACTGTCCGCCTTAAACGTCCGGGCGGCGCGCCTGGGTCGATAACGCCGCCGCTCAAAGCAGGCACCGATATGATTCATGCAGCACCGACAGTGATACGCACTCCCTCGCCGGCCCCGTCAAGCACATCACGAATTTTGGTGGAAGAGATAAAGGAAACGCCCCAGCCAACCGTTAGTGTTAAACGTTCAACATCTCCGATCACCACTGCTCCGGCGCCGGCTCTGCCAAAGCCGCGCACCATTCGATTGAAACGTTCGGCGACTGTCGCCCTGGAAGAAGAAATTGCTACGCCGCCCACGGATGCAACTCCAACTGTACGTAAAGTTAATAAGGCGGAAACGGCTAAAATAGAGCTGCCTAAGGAAGCTGAGCCTATTCCCATGACTCAGCGTAAAACCATCAAGATTAAACGCGCCGACCGTAAAGAAATTCCGCGTACAGTGACTCTGAAGCAGCCGCCGGTTGCCACAGCCCGCAAATTAGAGCCGGCAACCAGTACCGCTTCCCAAGCCTTAACCGAGAGTGAGCCAGATCAATGGAGCCCATTGTTTTTAGGATTGGCGGCTGCAGCCATGCTGTTGATCGGCTGTTTAGTTTACTTTATGCTGGCACAGTCATTCGGATCCCAACCAGTGTTACCCGTGCCTGCAGCTTTGTTATAGATTGCATTCAACATTATTGAAGGGAGTAATTAATCATGGCTAAAGGCGAAGTAATACATTTATCTAATAACACCTGGGAAACTGAAGTGATAAAATCGGATATCCCGGTGCTGGTTGATTTTTGGGCGGAATGGTGCGGCCCTTGTCGGATGATCGCTCCGGTGCTCAATGAGTTGGCGGCTGAACTGGCCGGCAAAATAAAGATCGCTAAAGTGGACGTGGATGGAAACCGAGAGCTAGCTGAGAAGTTTCGTATCCGCTCCATTCCCACCTTGTTGATCATTAAGGACGGCGCTGTTCAAGAACAAATGGTAGGCGCCTTGCGCAAGCCCGACCTGCTAGCTAAACTGCAGCCCTATTTATAATCTTAAAAACTTTGTTGCCAGCCCTTGCATTGACCAGCCTGAAGGGGCAACTATTTCTATTCGTCGCCTTGGCCTAGCCTTAAAGCTATTCTAGCCCAAGGCTTGTATTATTTTGATGATTTATTATTGTTCGATGGCTGTCTCTTGACAATGATCTAAAGCTTTAGTAAAGGGTATGGCCTTATCAACTAACCTTAGGAGTAATAAATGAAAATTAAAAATGTAGGCGCACAGCTTTATACCCTCAGAGATCAGATGCAAACTCCAGAGGATATTGCGAAAACTTTACAGCAGGTTCGAGCTATCGGCTATGAGCTGGTCCAGCTATCTGGTATAGGAGCGATCACGCCTAAGGAGTTGAAGAAAATATTGGATGATTGCGGCTTGTGGGGCTGTTCATCGCATGCCTCGCTAGACATGATTTTTAAAAACACCGACCAGCTGATTGAAGAGCTAAAAATGTTTGGCGCAGTGACTACAGCGATCCCTCATATCGGCGAAGAATATCGTTCGGCGGAAGGTTATAAACGCTTGGCGGATCAGGCTAATACGGCTGGCCGTAAATTGAAGGCCGCTGGCATTACCTTGCTATACCATAACCACTCATTTGAGTTTCAAAAATATGGTGATAAAATCGGATTGGAAATCCTGTATGATTCGGCGGACCCGGAATTCTTGCAGGGCGAAATTGATACTTATTGGGTGCAACATGGCGGCGCTGATCCGGTTGATTGGTGCCGTCGACTCAAGGGCAGGATGCCTTTAGTGCATCTTAAAGATATGGCGATAGTTAACAATCAGCAAACCATGGCGGAAATTGGTCAGGGCAATATCAATTTTAAGGCAGTCCGCGACGCTTGCGATCAGAGCGGCGTTACCTGGTATATGGTCGAGCAGGACGTTTGCCAGCGCCCACCACTGGAATCGCTGAAACTTAGCTATGAATATATCCGAGACACACTATGTACCTAACAGGTTTTGCTGATGAAGCCGCGCCGGCTTTAGATGTCCAGATCCAGGTTACACAAGCTTTGGGTTGGCATCATATCGAGATGCGCAAGGTGGAGATACCAGGCATTCCCGCCGATATGATCCATGATATTCCCGATCAGGCCTTTGCACGTGTTGCCGACCAATTGGACGCTGCCGGCATTCAAATTAATTGTTTCGGTTCGGCCATCGCCAACTGGGCCCAAAAAATCGAGGATCCTTTTGAGATCACTCTCGCTGCAGTTCGCCGGACGATCCCGCGCATGCAGCGCTTAAATGCTAAGCTTGTTCGCATTATGAGCTATGCAGTAAGTCCCGCTGCTGACCAAATGGAGGCGGAACGTTTCCGGCGCCTGCGCAAAATTCAAGAGATGTTTGCCGCTGCTGGCATTACTGCTGTCCATGAAAACTGCATGAATTATGGGGGCCTGGGGTGGCCATTCACGCTGAAAATGCTGGAAAACGTGCCAGGGCTAAAATTGGTCTTTGATACGGGTAATCCGGTTTTCAGCGATGACCATAGTAAACCGCAGCCATATCCCAAGCAGTCCTCTTGGGATTTTTATTCGCATGTTCGCGATCATGTGGCTTATGTGCATATTAAAGACGGCCATTGGGATGCTCAACAAAATAAGACTGTTTACACTTACCCGGGCGAGGGCCAGGGCGATACTCGCCGTATCGTTAAAGATTTGCTGGCCCGCGGCTACGATGGTGGCATATCAATTGAACCGCATATGGGCACGGTCTTTCATGATCCGGCGGCCCAACGCAGCATCAACGCCAGTGAAATCTACCAAGAATATGGCCGGCGTATGATGCGCATGATTGATGAGCTGCGTGTAGAATTAGCCCAGCCCGCATAACAATGAGGCTCCTTGGATACCTTGGACGGATCACCCTGGCACAAGGTCGTGCCATTATTCGTTTGTTCGCTGTAGCTTGGGCTCTGCTGCTACTGGCTTGGCATCCGCGTAATTGGCCGCGTACTGTTCGGGCTGTGTTCGCGCGCCAGATTTTGTTCACCGGCGTGGAAGCGCTGAAATTCGTAACGCTAGTCGCCTTTCTGACTGGGATAGCGGTCGTTGTCCAGGCTCAGCTTTGGTTAGGTAAGGCTGGTCAGTCCGCTCTTCTAGGCCCCATCCTTGTGATGGTGATCATCCGCGAAGTGGCGCCTCTATTGGTAAATTTTATTGTGATCGGTCGGAGTGGTACAGCTATCGCGACCGAATTGGCCAATATGCGGATCGCTGGCGAAATCCGGGTTTTGGAGGCACAAGGACTTGATACGCTGGCCTATCTGGCTCTGCCGCGAGCCCTGGGCATGGCCGTTTCGGTATTTTGCCTAACGATCGCTTTCATCGCTATTTCTTTCATCAGCGGATATGCCGGCGGGATTCTGATGGGGGTGGGAGCTGGTGATCCTCGTTTGTTCATGGACAGTATCTTAAAAGACGTGCATTTGCCGGATGTTTTCAACCTGCTAGCCAAAACCTTGATTCCCGGAATCTTAACTAGCGTAATTTGTATCCTGGAAGGGCTAAGCGTACAGCGGGCTATCACGGAAGTGCCCCAGGCCGCGACGCGGGCCGTGATGCGTTCCATTGCCGCCCTATTTATTGTGTCTTTGCTTATTTCCATCTTAAGCTACGCCAAACCCTGATTTTTTTATAGAAAGCAAAAGGACTATTGCCTGATGAGCCGACCAGCAGCAATATTGGAATTTGAAAAAGTAACTTTGCCGGCGACCACCGGCCGATCGGCCCTGCGCGCTATAGAATTTCAACTATGCGCCGGCGAACTGATGCTGGTTCGAGTTGAGACGGGCAACGAGCAGTTATCACTGGCAGATGCTGCCGAAGGTCTGATCGTGCCCAATTCTGGTAAAGTGATGATTGCGGGCGAATGCTGGCTTACTATGCCGGCTGAACAAGAGTTGATTCTACGCGGCCGCATCGGGCGTGTTTTTGATAGTCCGGGCTGGATCAGCAACTTGAATGTCTTAGAAAATTTGACGCTGGCCCAGCGCCATCATACGAAACGACCTGTGGCAGAGATTATTGCTGAAGCTCAAAACCTAGCTCAAACATTCGGTCTCTCAGAAGCGCCCGCTGTTCGTCCGGCCGTAATTCCTCATCGGGATTTACGGCGGGCAGAGTGGATCCGCGCTTTCATGGGCCAGCCAATGCTGATCTTATTGGAGCGGCCAGTTCGAGGAGTAGCTAGGGAACATATTTCCAAATTGATCGCCACAGTAACCGCAGCCCAGTCTCGCGGCGCTGCCGTGATCTGGTTTTATGAGGATAGCTCTTTAGAACAAGCCTTCCTTCCACAAAAGAGTTTGCGGTTTCATATGCGGGGCGATACGATGCTGCAGGAGGCTGGCTAATGGATGCGACCTTCAAATTTAGATTTGTTAACGAAATCACCGGCGCTTTCGTTTTGCTGGCTGCTGCTTTGTTGGTAACGGGCGTTTTTATGGCTGGTCGCGCCCAGGGTTTATTTGAGCGCAAGTTTAAGCTCCATGTCATCTTTACTTCGGCTGAAGGATCTTTTGGTCTGAAAAAAGGATCCGAAATCAGGATCTTGAGCGCGCCAGCTGGCATGGTTGACCAAATTGAGCCAACGCCCGATGGTGCTATCAAAGCGGTTTTTATATTGAAGGAACGCTTCCATGGTTTTGTTAGAACCAGCTCGCGAGCCATTGTTAAAAAAACACTGGTGGTTACCGGTGACGCTTATGTTGAGATCTCCGTGGGCGATCGTAATGATCCCATGATTCCAGATGGCGGCACAATTGATTGCAGCAAAGATCGTGAAATCGTCGAGCAGGCCACCGTGATGCTGGATGAGCTGCGCGCACAAACGATTCCAGCCCTGGAAAAAATTCAGCTCTTTTTGGATGAAATGCCCGATCTGGCCGCTCAGGCGCAAAGCACCTTGCGCGAAGCTCAAATCTTGATGCAAGGATTGGAACGCCACTGGTTATTGCGTAAATATATTGAACCGGTTGATAGTTATTATCTTATCGCCCCTGTGCAAACCGGATCATTACAGGAAGAGATCCCGTGAAATCTCTTGGTGCCTTGTTAGCCTTAATGGCTTGTTTGTGTCTGTTGACCGCTTGCGCTACGCCGCCTAGATTTATTCGCTCTGATGCGGAAATTGAACGCAATGCACGCTTGGCTTATAACGCGTTCTCCGCTGGGTCGGTTGAGAAGGCAGCCGTTTATTACCGCAAGGCGTTACAACGTGCTCGACTGAGGGACGATCCTAATGCCATAGGAGCGAATGCTTACAATCTGGCGGCTTGCCTGGTCTTATTGCAACAATATCAAGAACCCGACACGCTTTTAGAAGAAGCCGAAATCGAATTTAGACGTGCCGGCATTAAGGCCCCTGAGCTCTTATTATTGAAGGCCCGCTTGGCATACCGTCAAGGTCAAACCGCTAGCGCCTTGTCCCTAGCACAGTCTGAGCTGCGATCCTTGGCGACTCAAGATCCCCTGCGGGTTCAGTACCAGATTTTACTGATCGAAATATTCTATGCTAAGGCAGACATCTCTGCCGCGGCGGCGGAGTTAACTAAAGTGAATCTAAAAGCCTTGGCGGCCGCGGATCCTCGCATTCAAGCTGAAGCTGCCTTAGTTCAAGCCAAGCTAGCATTATATGAGAAAAACTCAGCCGCAGCCAGCAAGCTTCTGGATGCTGCTGCTGATCATCTCCAACAAGCCGGCTGCTATAATGAAATGGCTGCCGTGTTGCTAGAGGCTGCTGGCGCTTATGAAACGGCTGGTGACCTTGTTGCTGCGCTGGATCGTTTGCGCCGAGCAGCTCGCAGTCTGGCGCTCGCCGGGCAAACTGAGCGCGCCGCCGCTGTTATAGCACAGGCTCTTATGCTAGCCAACCAAGCCGGTCAACCAGAACTGTCTAAGAAATTAAAGAATATTTTAGGCGATACAAATATCTTCCCGCAGGCCATCTTCAGTAAGCCGTAAATTTCTGGGCGTAAGATATTTGCCGTTGAGAAGCTCTGCTGCTTGGCGTCGGCTGAGCCGAGCATACTGGCCGCCCGCGCACTTTTGGTTTTTCTGGCTTCTAGCTAAACATATGATAGCAATTGTCTATTGGCTACATGGCCTTTATGAGCAGCTGCATTCAATGCGCTAGTAGTTGAGGGGGCTAGGGCTAGCTATTGGGCGCTGATTGGATTTGCTGGCCGGCTGGAATCAGTGTTTCTGCGACCATCGTGCGCGGGCCAGATGGCAGTTCGATTTGCATAGCAACGCGCGCCGCCTGAGGAACCTCAGCAACAGTTTCCCAGGCATTGGTCCAAGAGTGCCCATTATAGAGCTCGATCTGCATCTGGGTTAGTTGGCATAAAAATTCTTCGGTCTTATTCTCTAAGGCATTGTTGGTTAGCCGATAAGGATGGCAGTAGCGAATTAATGCGAAAACGCCGGTTTGGTTTTGCGCCTGCAATGCATATTCCACTTGGCTGATGCCATAGGCGCGCCAGTCATTATTTGACCCTACAGCTGGGCATGTGGTGTAAAGGTTTAGGGTAAAAACTTCCGGCTGCTTGGCGCTAAAAGGGCGCAGCACAAAAGATGGGTTAGTGCTTCCACGCAGAGCCGTAGCGCCCAGCAGATCCTGCTGCAGCGTCATCCAGGCATCTTCAGCCGGCGTCCATTGGCTGCGCCAAGAGATTTGTGCGCGTAAGGTATTAAGTGTTGTCAAGTAGACCAGAGAGGTAACCCCCAGCAACAAGACCGCAATAGCTATCGCTAGAAGCAATTCAATGAGGGTTAACCCAGCCGCAGACAACCCCAGTAAGCGTTGTTTTATAGGGTTTTGAGGAATCAGTCTCATTATGCTTGATTGTTTATAAGGCTGCCGGCGCCTCATAAACAGCCGTATGTTAAAGTTGGCTGGGCCGCTGTTAGTAGAGGTTTGCTGCGACCAACTTGCTGCGAAACGTTTTAAACCAACGCGCGGCGGAGTAGGGTGCCGACCGAGTCAAGTTTTACTTAAACAATAAAGAATATAAGAAAAAAACTACCCCTACTAGCGCTAATAGACCGATAATGATAAAAATTGTCGGCCAGATATTGCGGCTGTCGCCGGAGCGTGCACCGAAAGGCGAGATGCTGGAAAACGATTTTGGGGTGAGCATCGCCGGCGCCTCGTCCACCACCACCTGGGTCTTGGCGGCTGAGGTCGCCGCTAATATTTTTGAGTCTGGGGCATCGAACATCAGTTCGGTCGAGCCAATTTGGATAACCTGTTTGGGATGGAGTTCCGCTTCCGTTACGCGTTCGAAATTTAATTGGGTGCCGTTGGTAGAATTAAGATCATGTAAGATATAGCGGTTGCCCCGTCGGGCGATATAGCAGTGCTGAGAAGAAACAGCGCCATCGTTCACGATGATGTCACAGTTAGGATGACGTCCTAGCACGGTTCGGTCCTTGGAGATTGAAAATTTTTGACCTTTCAGCTCTCCGGACATTCCAATCAACACCGTCACGCTCATCTCCTTCTTTCTTTGCGCCCCATTAGCAAAATCTGTGGCGTCCATAGATTCTGCGTTGAAAGCTAGTGCCCTAAAATATCATATCTTTGGCCAGAAAAGTCAACGTCTGATCTTAAGGGGCCATTATACGTTGCACTCGTTTGCCAAGTATACTGGAGATTTCATGAGGAATCGTATTTAGTTGTGTGGCCATGGATTCCACGGAATGCGGGTCATTGCGCCGGTTGCTAATCAAGCATGCCTGACTGCCGATATCCACTCCATGGATGTTGGTAAGATCCACCGTAGTAAAATCCATGCTGATCCGGCCGATCACCGGGGCCAGTTGTCTATTGAAATCTACCCAGCCGGCATTCGACCAGTTGCGCGAATATCCATCGGCATAACCGATCGGCAGGAGTCCTATCCGAGTTTTGCGCCGGGCAACGAAGGTAGCTCCGTATCCACAGGTATATCCCGGCTTGATCCATTTAGTCATAACCAAGGATGCTTCGAGTCGCAAGGCTGGCTGTAAGCGGCGCGCGCCGCGCTTGAAATTATTGCCAACAAATCCATATAAAGATTTACCAGCTCGAATCATGTCCAGCCGCGCCCGAGGCAGGCTGAAAATCGCTGCGCTGCCAGCCATGTGATAGAGCGGCAGCCTAATCGCATGCCCGGCTAAGGACCGAACCAGCGATTTAAATTTAGTCAATTGTTGTCGAGCAAATTCTAGGTTCTCTTCATCGGCGCTAGCAAAATGACTATAGAGGCCTTCGATCTGCAACCCTGACATTGCGCGTCCGCGTAAGATCAGCTCTATGGCTTCTTCGGGCAGGCAGCCGTTGCGCCCCATGCCAGTATCGGTTTTGATATGAACAAAGGCGGGTTTGCCTCGGCGGACAGCTCCGGCAGCCAGCATGTTAAGGCCTGCTTGATTGCTTACCGTCGCGCGCAAACCCAACTCTATCATCAGATCCACTTGATCTCGCAAGGTTTTGCCGGATGCATAGGCTTCCAAGGGGCGAAAGATAAGTATGGGAGCCTGGACCTTAGCCTCTTGTTTTAGCTCTATGGCTTCTTCCGGCGTTGCCACGCCCCAGAAAGCAACCGCGGCGCCGGATAGCGCTCGCGCTACGATTAGCGCATCATGGCCATAGGCGTTGGCTTTGACCACCGCACACAAAGGTGTTCCAGCAGCTTTTTGCAAGAGTAGCTTGACGTTATGCCGAAGAGCCGAGCGACTGATATAAGCTTTAGCGAGGCTATACATTAGCTTTTATCTTATAAACATTATTGGCTTTAGCGCTGGTCTGCAGCTGGCTAGCTGGCAGCTGCGCTGCAGCTAGTTTGCCGTTGGCAAACTCAATGACATGGCCTTTATCTATCAGCCAGCGCAGTTGATTGATAATTGGGGCAACCGGCGACAAGTCATCCGCCGCGTTTGGTAATAAGGCCGCTACTAAGTCCGTTCGGCTGACACCAGGCTGGGCTATCAGATATTCCAGAATTTTCCTGATAACCTCTGATGTTTGAGACGGATCAATAGGATGGGGCCGAATGGCGCTTATAAAAACTGCTTTGGCGGGTGTTTTGAAGACGTATAACCCATAACTCCGCAAGGCCGCTTGCAGCGCCAAGGCTATCCTCTGCGGAAAACGTTTTTCTCTGGCCCAGGAACGCTGGATGGCCCGCTTGATAGTGGGATCTTGTGTTTGACGGCTGGCCAGGCCAGAGATAATAAATCGGTAGCCCTCCCGAATCAGGCCGGAGGCCACTTGTTCGCGGAAGTGCCCTTCTGCTTCGGAGCGGCGTTTAAAGATCAGGGCGGGGTCGGCTTGTCGAGTTCGATAGGTTATCTGCTGGCAGGCTTCTTTTTTCCATTGTTCAATCGCTGCCGGGTCTGCTTCATTAATAATCTTCTTTTGATATTCCGCCAGCGGCAGAGAGGCGAAGCGTGAGCGATGTAACTCCAATAAGCGCTCATGGTATCCATGATAGTTGGGTGGCCCCAGCAATAGACCGCTTAATCCGCATCGTGCTACGCTGTTAAATTTACCCTTGGGCGGATCGGCAAGGGTTATTTCTTTTTCATAGAAGAGGTCAAAATGTTTAGCATTCCCATGGCATAGCGCTTGTTCTTTCTCTAGAAAGAGCGCTTGGCATTCGGTGCATAAGTAGAGAGGGAAGGGTGGGGCCTCGAAAGGTTTTTTCAATACCTCGATTTTAACCGCAAAGAAATTGGGATGGCTTAAGAAGCGCAGGGCTATATCCCATAGCCGATAAGCTCGAGCGGATTGGGCAAATAGGCGCGCTAAGGGTCTAAGGCCTCGGCGTTCTGGGATGAAAGATACTTTAAGCAAGGCTTCTTGCCTTGAGCTTAAGTTAGAGTAATGGATATCGGGTTTAGTCGCGATAGGCCCAACTGCGCGCCGCGTGCTTTTTGTAACGTTCCGCCGCTGTGTCTGCTTAGGACGTGCCTGCCGAGCAGTGGTTCGTTCTTTAAAGCTAATAGATGTTTTTTGATCTGGCGGCTGGCGCGCCCAAGCCGGTATAAATTTTAGATCAAGGCCAATATCATCTTTAAGATTCATAAAACAGCGTTTGGTTTATTGGAGAACATAAGCAAGGCTAAAAGCTTTGCCGATAGAACATTAGCTTGATCAACCCTGCTTTTCATCTATTGATGAATCAGAGGGCGGGGTTGAACGAGGCTGTGAATCCGCCGGTGGAGCATCATCTAGAATATTGCGGGACAGATCATTGGCGGATCGTCGAAATGTTTCTAAGGCCTGGCCCAAGGAGCGTGCCAAGCCAGGAAGGCGCTTGGCTCCAAAGAGCAGTAAGACCACTACGAGGATCAGGAGGATCTCTCCCGCTCCGATTGAACTGCCGAAGATAGCCACGGGCATAAACATTGATCACCTCGCGGCGCGCCAAAGCAAAAGCAAGGGCGCAGAAAGAAACCTACTGATCTTGCCTGGCGAAGCCAGTCTGCGGTTCAGCAAAAAGATTGGCGCAATGGCTGATAATTATTTTTTAAAAAACACGAATTCGTCACGGCGATTCTCGCGCCAGGCTAATTCGTCATGGCCCAGGTTTACCGGGTTCTCTTTTCCCCAGCTTCTGGTCTGCATTGTCTCGGGGTTAACGCCCAACCCAATGAGATAAGCCCGAGCCGCCAGCGCTCGGCGTTCTCCTAAGGCCATGTTATATTCAGCGCTGCCGCGTTCATCGCAATTGCCTTCAATGATAACGCCCACGCTGGGGTTCTGCTTAAGATAATCCGCCACTACATCTAGTTTGCTGCGCTCAGATTCATGAATTTGCGCACTGTCATAGTCAAACAGCACTGCTTCTACTTTAACATCGGCTAAAATGTTTAAATCGCCCGGCCGGGATCCGAACATAGCTTGTTCCATATCAGATTCGCCAAGCCTGCCGCCAATAGCATCGCTGCCATATGCCCCTTTTTTCTTGCGACAGCCGGTAGAAAAGCACATTGTACAGGCTAATACTACAACGAGAATGCCAAACCAATGCTTCCTTACCATATTGTTTCCTCCATTATTTTAATGCGAAAAATCATTTCGGAGACCAACTCGGCGCAAACCAACCCTCACTAAGCGCGCTTGGAAACAGACTTATACAGGAGCGGCTGATCATGTCAACTATAAAAATCGAAGAGCGATAATTCTGGGATCGGACGCATGCCAAATGCCTGCCATCCGGTGCCCAGGAAGGGTCTTCATAGTTGGCATCCTCTGCAGTGATTTGTTGGATTTCCAAAGTGCTCGGGTTTAATACGTAAAGCTGAAACAAGTTTCCCATCTTGCTGCTGTAGGCGATGAACCCATTGGGGCCCCAATCTGGGTCGACATTTTGAGAGCCGGAACTAGTAACGCGTTTCGGCTGACCACCGCTACGGTCTATGATGTAAAGCTGGGGCGCTCCCGATAGGTCGGATACAAAAACTATCTGTTTGCCGTCCGGCGACCAAGAGGGGCTGGCTTCCCCAGCTCGTGGAGTGCGGGTCAGCTGGGTTAGGCGCCCGCTGTTAAGATCCATGATAAAAAGATCGGGATTACCATTTTTAGATAGGGTCAAAGCTATTTCACGTCCATTCGGCGAGATGGCAGCGCAAGCGTTCAAGCCAGGAAACTTGGCAATGCATTTACCCTGCCAATTATTGCCACTGAAGCTGATCAAGTACACATCCGGAAAGCCCGCCCGAAAGGAAGTATAAACTAGCTGTTGGCCATCGGGTCCCCATTTGGGAGCTAAACTTAGGCTTTTATCGTGGGTAAGCTGTTTGAGATTTTCGCCATCCGCGTCGCAGAGATAGAGCTCCTTGCTGCCGGTCCGATTGCCGACTAGAGCCAAGCGAGAAGAGGCCATGCCTGGTCGACCGCTAAGAGCTAGAATTATTTCATCAGCTAGTTTATGGGCCAACTGGCGGGCCTCTTGTGTGGATCCCTTAAAAGTTTTGTTTAGATGGCGCTGCTTGGATAAGGCGTTATAGGCTTCACAACGGACGATAAGAGAGGAAGCATTTTGTTCCACATTGCCGAGCAGCACGTATTCGGCCCGGCCTCCTGTTGTGATTTGAAAATATTCGGAACGAGTCAAGTCATCTTCTAAGGTGCGGCGTAGCAGAGCCGCTGCGGCTTGGTTGGCACTTTGAAATGAGGCCATATCCAGCAGGGAAATTTCATTGATGGATTTGCTTACTCGTATCCGTGGTACCTGAGCTTTAGTGGAAAGGGGTGTAATCAGCGTTATTGCCAGTATTAAATAAAAAAAACCTTGCATCATTTTCTCCTAAATATTGTTGCCATGAGAGTTGGCCCAGTCTATGTCGAGGGCCGCTTAAGAACATATCACCTTTTTTGATTGTTTTAGGCGTTGATTGTATTCTTGCTCGCCATAGTAATGGTAGCCAGAAAAACAATGCGCCAAGCGATACGAGATAAAATAGGCCCAGGGACTATGGTTGTTAATAAGGTGATCTAAAATGAGATGGATAGTAAAACCAATTACTAATCCCAAGCCTACTGGCTGCCAATCGGTTAACCATACAATCAGCAGCGCCACTGGAATCCATTCCCAAGCATGGAGCAAGACTAGAATATTATTAAACGCCTCAAATTCAAACACATAGCATAGATGGCGCGGTCGAAAACGTCCACCATATGCCAAGTAGTAGTCAATGATATGGTCCAGATCCACAAAGACGCCGGCCAGAAAGCAACCCAGCGCTGCTGAGATTGAACGTAACCATAACCAAACCAGCGCGCTGATCATCAAGGAAACAGCGGCATGATAAATTGGTTTCATGGGGCGCCAGCCATTGTAGCTAATGTTTAGAGAAAGACAAGATAGTAGAGCATTGACCCACTTAACTTAAAATGTCAAACTGCGCCTCAATGAATCATGCTGCAGCGTTGTTCTAGGAAGGGTGTCTAGTGCGGCGGCAGCGAAAAGAATATAGCGCTTGCGCTGTTCCGGTTATCCTTTATTCAACTATTGCTGAAGGTATTATGGATTCCAGCCTTACTTTACTGCAATCCATAGCTCTGGCTACCATTCAGGGTGTTACCGAATTCCTGCCCATCAGCAGTTCCGGACATCTGGTTATAATCCGCACGTTCTTTCATTGGTCCGATCAAAATGGATTGCTATTCGATACGATATTACATGCCGGTAGTCTGTTGGCGATCCTGCTATATTTTCGGCGAGATTGGTTAGCTATTTTGCGAGGGTATCGTAACCCTAACGATCCCCAATACTCTTGGTATCGGCGTTTGCCCTGGTTGTTGATAGTGGCCACTTTGCCGATAGTCCTCATTGGGCCTTGGCTCAAACCTGTTTTAGAAAGCAAGTTGATAATTCGTAATTCAGTTGCTGTGGGGCTTAGCATGCTGGCAACAGCTTTTTTTTTATGGCTTAGCGAGCATCGCTTGGCTCCCTCTCGGCGCCCGCTCGCTTGGCGCCAAGCCTTGCTGATCGGCTGTCTGCAAATAGTGGCGCTTTTGCCCGGAGCATCTCGCTCAGGTTGGACAACGGGAGCAGGTATGTTGTGCGGCCAATCTCGTGAGGGGTCAGTCCGCTTCGCCTTTCTAATGGCTTTGCCGGCGATCGCTGGTGCCGTGATATTGCAAGTTAAGGATATTGCTGCTGCTGGGTTAGTGGACTTATTATCTCTGCGGATAGGGGTGGGCTTACTGGTTAGTTTTTTGGCCAGCTTAGGTGCTATTCATTTTTGTCTGATGTTTTTCCGCAAGTATTCCTTGCGATTTTTTGCCATTTATTTGGCTTTGGCCGGGCTTCTGCTCGTTTTTTATAATGTCTGATACTTCGGATAAACTGCGCGTGATCCCCTCGGATTGGATGGGGCCTTTGAATTTGGTCAATATTTTCGGACGCCAGCCAGTCGCCCTCGAAGTAGATTTAGGCTGTGGCCCAGGCCGTTTTTTATTGGCTCGCGCCGCGCGCTATCCCAAGATTGCTTTTTTGGGTCTGGATCGTTTGTTGTTACGAGTCCAGCGAGTTGAACGCGAAGCCCGCCGCCGCCGGCTATCTAATATCCGTTTGATTTACGTTGAAATCTATTATGCCGTTAGCTATTTATTGCCAGCTGAATCGGTATCTGTTTATTACATCTTTTTCCCTGACCCTTGGCCAAAACGTCGCCATCGGCGGCGGCGTTTATTTGATCAAGGGTTCTTGGATGCGCTGAATAAAACCTTGCTCCCGACTGGTTCTATTCATATTGCAACCGACCACCAGGATTATTTTCAAATAATTCAACAGACCTTTAATGAGGATGCCCGCTTTGCAACGACTGCGCTGCTGCAGCTTAAAGAAGACGAGCGCTCTGATTTTGAGTGTCAATTTATAGGGCAGCACAAGCCTATCTATCGGTGTGCCTTTATGAAAGCACCTCAATAGCTGGCGCGGCCTGGCCCGCTTCACTCGCTCTGATCAGATAAAGTGATTGTTTGATCGCTAGCGCTTGATTTTGTGGGAAGGAATTCGATCCAATCGAGTTCGGCCGCTGCTTGGCTGGCGGTATATTGGCTATTACAGGAAATGCCCAGACTGATTTTTTTGGGGATAAAGCCGAACTCGCGCTGAAAGTCCTCAACCACATTGCGTTCCTCGATAAAAAATACCGAGCCATCTTGCTGATTACGCAAGCTGACCCATTTAACTTTGACCAGGCCGCCAGCATAGTTAACCGTGCCGGTGACGCCGATAGGCGTGTCGGTTTCCCAACGATAAGCGATGGAACGCTGATTAAATAGGCTGCCGGTATTGATATAGATGCCTATGGCCTGATCATCTTTATGGGGATAGCGTCCATCTGCATTCCGAGGAAACAGCGTCACCCGCCAGCGCCAGCGCAGAATGGGAGTTTTGACTAAATCGACTGCATCCAATTTCATTAACAGAGATGCGCTGGCATTGTTGGCTTCCATAAGTAGGCCCGAGCTGTTTGTATCAGCTGGCTGACCTACTCGAAATAGGGCTAATGGCACGCCGGGTTTTCCGCGCACCTCCCAGTCGGGTGCCATGGTCTTGAAGTCTTCTTGCCAGCCGGCAGAGGCTTCCATGCCGATGGTTGCAGTCAATATGCCGGCTGCTACGATTCTAGGAAGCATCGACAACCAACCATTTATTAGGACAGACTTCAAGGTTGTTCCTCTTTGTATTGAGGTTTTTTGAATGGTATTGGCGGATAGCTGCTGGTCGGTTGTTCGGAGGTCTCAGGACAGCTTGTGATAACGCGCGAACGACTTAAACCCATCTTCTCCCAAAAAACGCCGCAAGAGTCGGTCATCGGTACTGGTCAAGTCTACTCGTATGAGACCATCGACAACATTGGCAAACTTGGTATCTACATTGAAGCACAAGATAGAGGCGTTCAGCCTCAGATAATGGCGCAGGAGGATAGGGATACCCTTGCCATCCTTCTCGATTTCAGAAATCAGCAGCGACACATCATCTATGTTATGCAGGAAAGAGCGCAAGGAGCGGGCATCTACTGTCTTCATGCGGCCGACTCGGTAAGGCATGCGTGGCCGCACATAGCGAGCTAGCTCGCTATCTAGTTTGTTCTGGCGCAGAAATTGAACGATCAGATGCTTGGAAACTATATGATAATCGTTGCTGATGCTTACCGGGCCAAATAAAAATTTATATTGTGGATGCTGAATGATAAATTGCCCGATGCCTTTCCAAAGCAGAGCTAAAGCGCTATATTCTTTCTGATATTTAGAGACGATAAAAGATCGGCCCAGCTCAATAGCATTCTCCAGCCGCGCTAAAAAACCGCGCTTAAAGCGAAAGAGCGTGCTGGTATATAATCCTGCCGGGCCAAAATGTTTCAGGATATTATCGGTCAACCCCAAGCGATAGGCGCCGACTAGTTCGGCGGCCACATTGTTCCATAAGAACAAATGCAGGTAATGATTATCGAAAGAATCCAAATCTAAAGCTTGGCCAGTGCCTTCTTGAACCTCGCGGAAAGTTGTTTCACGCAGCCGGCCGATTTCACGGAGCAGCGCGGGAATTTGCTGTGCCGAGGCAATATAGATGCTGAAGATATCGGTCTTGAGGAGTTGGCTTGATGAGGGTAGGCGTGCTATCTCCTCCAGCAGTCGCTCCGAGGGCAGCGGGTCTATAATGGGGGCGGGGCTTTGGCGCCGGTTGATCAGGAGGGGCAATGCTGTAAAACGCCGCCGTGCGCGGCGGGTGCGGTTACGAAGGAAATAAGTATTAGCTCGCAGATATTGAATGATGGCCTCATCTGAGCCAAGTCCTGCTAGCATTTTCCAGGCAATCGGTTTGCCTATATATACATCAATGGTTTGATAGCTTTTATTGGCCAGCTCGCGTGGCAGGAGGGCGGTGCGCAAAAGCGGATGCAATAGCCCCATCAATTGAAACAATAGGCTGTTTTTGCCAGGAAAATATACTGGCAGAACTGTGCTGCGGCTACGGCGGATAATGCCGGCGATGTGCGGATTCCATTGAGCGTCGCTCACCTCGCTTTGATTCCAGTGCAGATGCGAAACTTCGCCGGAGGGAAAAGTCACCAGTGCGCCACCGCCTTCAAGCCATTGGATAGCTTCCTTGAGCGCCAGGGCATTTGCACTAAAAGATTTTTTATTGCCAAAGACGTCTACGGGAATCACTTGATCGCGAATTTCGGCAAGGTGTTGGAGTAGATAATTGCCTAGGATTTTTATATCAGAACGCACCTGAGATAAGATGCCTCCTAGAATAACACCATCCAGCCCACCAAAAGGATGATTAGCCACCGTAAGCAACGGTCCATCTTGGCTGATTTTGCGCAGATCCGCTTCGGTTACCCTATAATGAATATTCAGCGCTGCGAGGCATTTTTCAAAAAAATTAGCATTGTTTAGATCGCTGGTTATTTGAAAGTAGACTTCGTTGAGCCGGCTAAGCCGTAGGGTTTTCTCCAAAGGATTGGCCAGGAGAGTCATCAGGGCGCGCTGTAAAGGATTGGTCGCCCACATTTTTAAATCAAATAATTTCTTGGCCGGCTGGACAAGGGTTCTCTCGACATCTGAAGGTTGGCTAAAATGCGCCATAGAAGCGTCTCGTTGGTGGGCTGCTTTTAATTTACTAGACTAGAGCTGCTGCTTCCGCAGTAATTGCCGCCAGCAAAGCTATGGGGCTCTATATAGCTGATTGTTTTATCGTAATTAATTGTAATGTTTAACGCAGTGAGCCCTAGGATCAAAATGGAATCAGGCTTTTCTTAAAAGTTTATTGGAAAGGAATGATACAGCATTTCTTTTCTATTTGTCAATCGTATCTCACTTGCGCCATTATTGCCTATTCCAATAAAATTTGATTTAATCAGCTCTGTGGCATATAAGCAAAAATGAAGCCTAGGTTGGCCTATGGCGCAAGCAGGGATGGTATATAAAATGGTAGTTCAAGCGGAAGGATTGACTAAAACCTTCAAGGATTTTTGGCGGCGTCCAAAAGTACATGCGGTCCGGGGGGTGAATTTTAATGCGGCCTCAGGTGAGATTTTAGGCCTGCTGGGGCCTAACGGCTCAGGCAAAAGCACGATCCTTAAAATGATTTTAGGCCTGCTGGTTCCCAGTGCTGGCCGCTTGCGAGTTTTTGGTCAATCGCCGCGCCACGTGCCATCCAAAGAACGAATTGGTTATTTGCCGGAAGAATCTTATCTTTATCCCTATCTAACCGCTGAGGAGATCATTGCTTTCTATGCCCGTTTATTCAATCTCAGCAGCGCTGAGCGCCGTGTGCGAGTTGATCAATTGCTCGATATGGTTGGCCTGAACCTGGCGCGCCGGCGCCAAGTCGGCGAATTTTCTAAAGGCATGCTGCGGCGTGTGGGATTAGCCCAGGCTTTGATTAACGATCCAGACTTGATCGTGCTGGATGAGCCTACCGCCGGTTTGGATCCTGAGGGCTGCCGCCAGGTCAAGGATTTAATCTTGGCTCTGGCGCGCCGTCAGAAAACTATTATTTTATCATCGCATCTGCTGGCTGATATGGAAGACATCTGCGATCGCATAGCTATTTTGTATAACGGCTCGATCGTTATTCAGGGCGCCGTGCAAAATCTACTGGAACAACACGAAAGCTATCGCTTGGAATTGTCCGATTTAGCTCCCGACGTCTTAGCTAAAGCCTTGACTGTCTTGCAGCGCGAAATCGGCCGGGCCGTTACGCTAGATCATCCTCGGCGGACCTTGGAGGCTTTCTTCTTGGAAGCGGTTGAGCAGGCTAGCCAACAAGCTCCCGAGCAGACTGGAGTGATGCAATCATCAGGACTGGCTGGTTATTTATTCCGAGATCCTTCTGGGAAGACCGATAAGCATGATTGCTGCCAATAGAATTCTGGCGATAGCGGGATTAACCTTGCGCTCCGCCGTGCGCTCTAAAATATTTATCCTGCTAGCAGTGCTTGTTTTGAGCGGCATAGCCTGCTTACCATTTGTTATCAAAAGCGATGGGTCTTTGGTCGGCCAAGTCCGCTTATATCTACACTATGCTTTAGGCCTAAGCATTGTCCTCTTATCGATTATAGCCATCTGGACTGGAGCCGGAGCAGTCTCACTCGAATTGGAGGAAGGTCATCTGCAAATGTTGGTCGTTAAGCCAGTGCGCCCATGGGAGATTTGGTTGGGCAAATGGTTGGGGTTGATGATTATTAACCTAGCTTTATTAGCGCTGGCCGGCGCCAGCATTTATGGTCTGTTGCGCTGGCACACGCAACCTGCCTTGTTGCCGGCTCAAGAGCAAATAAAACTTCAAGAGGAGCTTTTGGTGGCCCGCGCCGATGTATTGCCGCTACGCTCAGCGGCAGCACTAAATGATGAACAAGCTGGTTTAGCGGTCATGCCAGGACAAGTTGGGTATTGGCAATTCAATCTGCCAGCCTGGCCGCGCCCCAGCGATTTCATATTTCTACAGTTCAGTTTTGTGTCTTCGCGGCCGGATTATCTGGCGCCCATTGCTGGCCTATGGCAGATAGAGGATGCAGCCGGTTCTCAGCTTGGTTATTTTCCTGTATCCAGCTTGGCCGATCAGGTGTATTCCTTCAAGATTCCTGCTCCCGCCGCCGGCCACTCCTTAAATGTAAGCTATAAGAACCTGGAGCAAGCAGTGCGGCTGACCGTTTTATTTAGCGCGGCTGATAGCGTTAAATTGCGGGTTCAGGCAACAGGCTTTGAGTCTAACTATCTACGGGCTCTGCTAATGGTGTTAGCGCGCTTGGCCTTTTTCTCAGCACTTGGCCTAACGGCCGGAGCAGCCTTTTCTCAGCCGGTGGCAGCTTTTGTCGCGCTAGCCTTATTGCTGATAACTGCCCTGAACCGATGGCTGCAACAGACATTGGCTGGTGGGCTACCCGCTTACGCTAACCTAAATGTTGTTGATGCGCTATTGCTTTTGATCGAGCGCGGCCTTCAGGCAGTCTTGCTGGTTCTAAATAAGATCGCCCCGCCCCTTTACCTGTTTGATCCGCTTGTCTATTTGCCGAATGGCATGCTGATTTCCTGGGAGTTGGTTGGCAAGGCCTGCTTGGTATTGGGGCTCATTTATCCTGGGCTACTGGCGTCGGCGAGCATTTGGCTGTTGCGCCGCCGTGAAATGGGCTTGCCAACGCTATAGCTTAATTGAGCTTATTTAGAAAATCTAAGAAAGATATGCAGACGGAGGAACGCTTTGCGTTAGCGCCGCCGGCGCGGGTTCTTCTGGGCTGCATAAACGAATGTTGTAATGAAGAAAACATCTCTTAGTCTTTTATTGATGATGGTTGGCCTGACCTGTCTATGGGGGGCGGCTCAGCTGCATAAATCATTGCGCACTTGGCGGGTCACAGCAGGACCCGAAATGACCACATCTTACGAGGGCGCGCCGCCGTTGGTTATATTCACGACGGTAGCCATCGGCGGCTTCCGTGGCATGATTGCCGATCTATTGTGGATGCGTATTGTGCGCTTACAGGAAGAGGGCAATGTTTTTGAAATGGCCCAGCTGGCTGATTGGATCACCAAGCTGGAGCCGCGCTTCAGCACCGTTTGGGCATTTCATGCTTGGAACATGGCCTATAACATCAGCTACCTTTTCCCTGATGCGGAGGATCGTTGGCGTTGGGTCAATAACGCCATTAGTTTGCTACGCGACGAGGGATTGAAATATAATTCCAACAATGCCGACCTTTATAAAGAACTTGGCTGGATCTATCAGCATAAGATCGGTTACTACTTGGATTGGGCACATCCCACTTATAAATGGAAGCTGGCCCAAGCCATGACCAGCCTATTCGATGGAGCCAGGCCCAATTATGCCGTCGGCACCGCCGACCCGCGCTTGCGCAAGCTGGAGGAAGAATACAAACTTAAGCTAGCTGACATGCAGGAGATCGATCAAAAATACGGTCCGCTTGATTGGCGTTTGCCGTCCAGCCATGCCATTTACTGGGCCTATCGCGGCCGCCAGGTTACTGGCTCGCTAAACAGCCTTTTGAGCTGTGACTATATGCTCTGCCAAAATATGGCCGAATTGTTTCGGCATGGCTATTTAACGCTGGACCCGCAGACCGGTTTGTACTTCACCACGCCGCTAATAGATCTGCTGCCGCGCGTCCTGCAGGTATATGAGGAAACAATGCAGCGTTATCCTTCGATCAACTATTTGCGTTTGGCTCACGCTAATTTTTTAGGTGAAGCCGTGATTATTTTATTTGCTTATAATCGGGTGCTAGAGTCGCGCTATTTATATCAAAGTTTGACTCAGCAGTATTTGGAGCCAGGCCTGGCGCCAGGCTTTGAAGACTATATCCTTGGGAATCTACAACGCTGCCTGGATGGTGCGCCCTTACGTGACGCTGCGGCTTTGGTGGAGGGCTTTCTGGTTCAGCACTATGTGTGGGCGGCCTTGGGCGATGCCGCTCGCGCCAACGCTTGTGAGGTTTGGGCTGAGCGGATCTGGGCGCGCTTATTGGAAACAAGCGGGATCCTGGGAACCACCGATCAATGGCAAAGCGCAGGTTTGGCGCCCCTGGATGCTATGCGCCAACGTGCCTGCCAGCTAGCTTGGTTAGATATTCCTAACGTGATCCTGGGATTTGGCCCGGGCCTTATATTAGAGCAAACCAGTGCTGCTGCGCGTTAATCAAGGCTGTAATTATTGGCGCCTATCTAATATAGCATAAGCTACTTCAATCTGCTCTGAGCACTTGCTCCAAGTTGCTGAGTCAAGAAATCATCTAAAACAGCGATATAGTCTTTCGGAGTGCAGCTTGTATCTTGATTGTGTCCTCCGGTTAATTCGGCGAATATTTTTGGCTCCTGCGCGGCGGCATACAATGCTTCAGCATGGGCAAAGGGGATCATTTCATCGGCGCGGCTATGTGCTATCAATATCGGGCAGCGGATCTTGCGAACATGTCTGATTGTTGGATAGCGATAACGGCAAAGAAGCTTTACCGGTAAATAAGGGTATATGGTAGCGCCAAGGTTAGGCAGCGAGGTGAAGGTCGCTTCCAGGATGAGTCCGCTGGGTTGTTGCTGATCCGCTAGCTTGGCGGCGATCGCGCCGCCTAACGAACGGCCAAGCACAATAATCTGTTCTGGTGGCAGCTGACGTTGTTTGGTCAGATAATTCCAGGCGCCCAAGGCGTCTCGATAGGTTCCTAGTTCTGATGGTTTGCCCGTGCTGTTGCCGTAGCCGCGATAGTCAAAAATTAAGACATTCAGCCCTAACTGATGGAAAAGATTAATTATGTAAAGACGATCTCCTATATTGCCGCTATTGCCATGGCAAATAAGCACTGTGCCTCGGGCCGAGTCAGCCGGGACGAACCAGGCGGCAATGCGCGGGCCGTCACTCGCGCTAAAGCTAACATCTTCATAAGCCAAGCCTATTGCAGCTGGCGTTGTTAAGACAGCGCGCGTTGGAAAATAGATATAACGCGCCTGAAGGAAAAACATCACTAGACATAAGCCCAGATATGCCGCTACGCCGGCTTTTAAAATAAACCAGATTGCTTGAAAAATATTTACTGTGTTCATAATAACTTTACTCGAGTTTTGATACCGCCGCCGAGCGATCAAGCTGGATCAGCCAGCTTGGAGCTTAATGCGGTATCTTCTGGCCCAGCGCCGCAGTAGAGCTGACTGCGCTTAAATTCTGGGGTGGGGCGGGAAAACGGCCTTCCAGAGCGTCGGCGATTATTTTTTTAGTGTCGCTGGGAAAATCGCTTTGCAGGATCCACTTCATAAATTTTTTATTATTTTGTGCCAGGTCGCGCAGTTTCTGGCCGATATACTGAACGCCAAAGTTTATTGCCAGTTCGCCCTCCACCCATTTAAGGCGCCCGCTCCGATCTGCCCAGGCGGGATTGCGCGGAGGGTTGCAGTATTGATCTAGTTCGGCCATAGTTTTGGGAAGATCTGGATATTTGCGCAGCTGAGCCTCAATTACTTTCAGTGCAGCCGCAGCATCGGCTTCAGCGCCATGCGCGCCAACCAGTTGTTCGCCGCAGAAGAAAGCGACGGCCGCGGTCAGATCGCGAGGTTCTTTCTTATGGTAAATCCGTTGGGCATCCAGGACGTGAAATCCGGCCTCGTTAAAGCTGTATCCCGCTCGAACAAATTCTTCGGCTAACAGAGGAATATCAAAGCGGGCCACTCCGAACCCAGCTAAGTCGCATCCATTAAAGATCTCCATTAATTGGGGGGCTTGGTCGCGAAAGATTGGGCAGTTGGCCACGTCAGTATCGTGGATACGATGAATCGCTGAGGCTTCTGAAGGGATCGGCATTTCTGGATTAAATCGGAAATGAAAGGCTTCGCGGTTTCCGTTGGGGTATACCTTGATGATAGCTAGCTCAAGGATCCGGTCGAGTCGAGGATTGAGGCCTGTGGACTCGATATCAAAAACAGCTAGCGGTTTATTCAATTTGATCATGATGTTTATTGCCCAGCCAAGCTGGTCTGTGAGCAGGGGCCGGTTAGCTATCAGCTTGCTTATGTCTGTAGATTATCAGGAACGACGGTTCTGTCAAATTCTTTGCGCGCTTCCGCAACTTGTTTTGACAAAGCGCCCTCAAGCAGGCAAAATGCTTATGTAAAAGCCGTTGAACAGAAAGGAATATTGACTCATGCAACCAACCTTAGTGATTATGGCAGCTGGCGTGGGGAGTCGTTATGGCGGGTTGAAACAGATTGATCCGGTAGGGCCGACTGGAGAAATCATGTTGGATTATTCCGTATATGATGCTATTCGCGCCGGCTTTGCTAAGATAGTGTTTATCATCCGTCGCGATATCGAGCAGGATTTTAAAACGATTATCGGTTCGCATTTCGCCGGCCGCGTACCGGTTGAGTATGTCTTTCAGGAATTGACTAACCTCCCCGAAGGGTTTCAGCTGCCGGCCGAGCGCAGTAAACCTTGGGGCACCGGGCATGCCGTGCTTTCTTGTGAGGCTGTTGTCAAAGAGCCCTTCGCGGTCATTAACGCCGATGATTTCTATGGTCGCCAATCCTACCAGATCTTAGCCGATTACCTTCGACAAACCCCAGCTACCAGTGCCGCCTATGCGATGGTGGGCTTTAAGCTTAGCAATACGCTTTCGGATCATGGCAGTGTTACTAGGGGCATATGCGAAACCGATGCCAAGCTGCAATTGCAAAGTGTAGTTGAACGCTTTAAAATCGAAAAAACTTCTCAAGGCGCCCGTTATGAAAATGAAGCTGGTCAATGGGTGACTTGCCGAGGCAACGAAATAGCCTCCATGAATATGTTTGGCTTCACCCCAACCTTGTTTGCGCTTTTGAAGGAAAAATTTCCGATCTTTCTGAAATCGGCAATAGCTAATCCCAAGGCGGAGTTCTTGCTGCCATCCATCATGGATGCTTTGATTAAGGAAGGCCGTATCAGTATGGCGGTCCTGCCGACGCCAGAGCAGTGGTTTGGGGTCACTTATAAAGAAGATAAGGCTATCGTCAGCGCCGGCATCCAGCAACAGATCGCCGCTGGCCATTATTCTCCTCGGCTTTGGAATAATGCTTAAACTATTATTTAAGCGGAAAGAGCCGAAGCGGATTCCATGATTCGGTGAGCATCCTAACAGCTGCGGATCCATAGCGCCGTTTTCAGCTTCGGCAGAGACTGGCACGTTTATCGCGACTTGATCGCCGTCCTCCTAATCGCTAAAGAATCTGGGCCAGCCAGCACTGCGGCCGGTTGGCGCTCGCAGCGGTACTCATGCTTGAATGGTTAGAATCGATGATCAACTGAATGATAGCTTGGCGATCACCACCGGTCTCTTATCTTATCTCAGCGCTGCCAGCTTTCTGCTTCGCCGTGTCCAAAGCAAGCTTGGCGCAGCATACTAATGGAGGAGGATAGACCCGCAGTAGGCAGGGTTGATATCAATCATAATTTTTAATAGCAAGTCCGCCGTAATTAAAAATTATAAAAAATATAAAAAAGCTTGCTTAAAATTGAAGAACTGTTTATTTTTGTTAGAAAGATTGCCGGAGAGTATAAGGATTACTAGAGTAATGTTATGTTTACTAGATTCCTCAAAATCTCTTTCTGGAGCCTTCTCGTTGCCAGTAGTGGCCTATTTGTTGACCTGACCTTTGCTGGCCCTGTCACTAATCTTCCTCATGCCCCTTGGGCCGACGATTTTGAGAGCTATCCCAATGCGACGCCGTTGGTGGATGGTATCAATGGCTGGTATAGCAGCGGCGCCGGCGATGTTATCGTCCAGAACGAAATCTTTTACCGCGGCGCACAGGCGGCTCAGATCCCCCAGGGTGGCATCCTTTCTAATAGGTTCCAGGCCGCGGCCTCTACCAATGTATGGCTGCAGATGGATGTACGCCCGGTGTTTCATGAGAGCCCCAACCTGCCGGTTGTTGACCTTGACCAAGCGGTGATGTTTTTTGTGGATAGCAACGGTTATTTCAATGTCCACAATGGCGCACCGCAACCCAGCGCTGCTGATTCCACCAATTGGATTACATTGAAAAATTTTGTGGTCTTAGATGGCGATTGGGTGCATCTGCAAATATATCAGGATTATGCTAAGGCAAAGTGGGCCTTGTATGCCAATAATGCTCTTTTAACCAATGATATTGGATTCATCGATTCGAGTATCACTAATTTTAACGGGTTCAATTTGAACTGTGAGGGGATCATCTCAACTTCCTATTTGGATAATGTGCAAGTGATGTTTGAGCCTCCTCCGATTGTAGATGTACAACCTCAACAGTTGACCAATACGGTTATCTTGGGCCGCGCCGCGGCCTCTCAGTCTATTACGATCACCAACATGGGGGCAGAAACATTATATTACCAAGTGCTTAATCCGGATTGGGCAGCCGCTTCTGCCACCAATGGCGTGCTGGCCGCTGATAGTGGCGCCGAGATTCTGGTGAAATATTCCAGCACCTTGGGTTTTACACCTGGCATCAGCAATACAGTTTTAACGATCATAAGCACTAATGCCAGCGGAACTTTGGCTATTACCTCAAGCGTCTTGCTCAGCTTGCATATCATGGACTTGCGGGTAGCGCCGACTGATCTAACTACATCAATGATGGC
>CAYUHK010000001.1:2464-6035 GCA_964444425.1 uncultured Verrucomicrobiota bacterium | reverse complement strand
GATGGCGGCGGAGCCACACAAACGGTGGCCGTTGCCCTGCATATCATGGACTTGCGGGTAGCGCCGACTGATCTAACTACATCAATGATGGCTGGCAAGGTTCCTGCGAATCAGTATGTAGCTGTGAGCAACGTCGGCGTGGGATCTTTCAATTATACTGTTACCGCAGCCCATGATTGGATCACTTGTCAGCCGCCTTCAGGCACATTGGGAACGCATGCCAGTGATCAGATCACGCTGCAGTATGCTCCGGCCGTAGCCGGGTGGCCGGCTGGCACCAGCAGCAACACCACTATTACCATAGCCACATCGGATGGCGGCGGAGCCACACAAACGGTGGCCGTTGCCCTGCATATCATGGACTTGCAGGTGACGCCAACAGTTCTCACTAATGATCTGATGCGAGGGTTGTCGTCCAGCCAAACATTGGATGTAGCTAACCTTGGTGTCGGTCTGTTAAATTATACCATCAACACTGGTCCCTATGATTGGATAACGGTGAATCCAGCCAGTGGGGTTTTAACCAATGCTACTGCTGACACCATTAGCATAGATTATGCAGCTACTCTTCCGAGCGGCCTCACCACCGGTTTATTGACGATTGCCACATCGGATGGCGGTGGAGCCACGCAGACCGTCAGCATAATCGTGAACGTTATGGATTTACAATGTAATCCCTTGGCCTTCAGTAACGAGGTTTTGTTGGGATCTACGCCGCCGGCTCAGGAACTGACCGTGGCCAACGCCGGTGCTGGATCATTTGTATATCGAGTTTTTAGCGATGTGGATTGGATAACGCCTTTGCCCTCGGCGGATATACTGTCGGCCGGTCAAACTAATCTTATTACCTTGAATTATCAAGCCACTACCGATTGGCAGCCAGGCATCAGTAATGCGACGCTCAGCGTGACATCGACCAACGGCGGCGGGGTTACCCAGATAATAGCTATTGTGTTTCATGTGATGGAGCTTAACCCGCCTGCGAATGTCACTGCTAGCAAAGGCACCTATTCTGATAAAGTGCAGGTGGCCTGGGCTGAGGTAACCAATGCGACTGGCTATCAAATATGGCGTAACCTTGCCAATGATCCTGGCGCGGCCACCAATCTAGGATCCACTGCTGAGCTCACTTATGCTGACATCAGCGCTATTCTGGATCTCACCTATTACTATTGGGTGAAGTCTACCAACGACTTGGGCGAAAGCACTTTCAGCGCAGCGGATACAGGCTATCGAAGTTTGGGTGCGCCTCCGGCTCCAATCGGCGTGATAGCCAGTGCCGGCACTTATACGGATAAAGTGGTAGTTGCTTGGCAGCCCTCTCCTACGGCGATTGGCTATGAAGTCTGGCGGAATAAATCTTTAGATTCTAATATGGCCGCCAAAATATCTAGCCCAGATCCGTTAGGGACTACTTATCATGATACCACCGCCGTCGGCGGCGTTCGCTATTATTATTGGATCAAGGCAAAAGGATCTAATGCCGTGGTTAGCAGCTTCAGTGCGCCAGCGACTGGTTGGTCCGCCTTGTCAACTTCAGGGCTCATAGCCAGCAAGGGCTTACGCCGGGAAATCCAGGTAAAATGGTCACCAATTTCAGGAGCTATCAGCTATGAATTATGGCGCAATCTAACGGCGGATATCAGCACAGCCACCCTGTTAACTAATATTAATGCCACCGCCTATTCTGATCAGGCCGTGCAGCCGGCGGTTATTTATTACTATTGGGTTAAAGCCATTGGCGGCCTCAGCACTGTGCTCAATGGGCCGGAGAGCGGTTGGTGTAATGGTCGTAAATGGGACTTTATTGGCAATGGCCGAGCCGATCCCTGGTATTACCATCAAGATAGCGGGCGTTGGTATGTTGTGATAAACTCTAACCTTCTCCATACCTTGGTGTTTGGTGATACTGACATGGTGGCGGTGCCAGAGGATTATGACGGCGATGGCAAAGCAGATTTCGCTGTTTATGAAGAAGCTTCTGGCAATTGGGCATTTATGTTATCCGGCGCTAACTACCAGACCGCAATAGTAGAGGGCTTTGGAGGCGCCGGCTATCAAGCGGTTCCTGGAGATTACGACCGAGATGGTAAAGTGGATTTGGCTGTTTATCACGAAAATAGCGGCGCCTGGTATTTCATGCTATCGGGCAGCGATTATGCTCAGACTGCGGTGAGCGGTTGGGGCGCGCCGGGCTATCAGGCGGTTCCAGCTGATTACGATGGCGATGGCAAAATGGATGCAGCCTCAGGCAATTGGTTCTTGATGCTCTCTACCGCTGGCTATGTGCCGCGATACATCAACTTTGGCGCGCCGGGCTTTCTCCCAGTGCCGGGGGAATATAACGGTCTGGGGCATGCTGAAATTGCCGTGTATCACGAAGCTTCTGGCTACTGGTTTGTGCGAACGCCATCGGGCGATTATCTGCCGCCGGTCTATTTTGGTCAAACCGGTTATGTGCCAATTTCGGCCGATTATGACGGCGACGGGCGGGATGATGTGGCTGTGTTTCATCGCAGTCGCCATGATGCCGTTTGGCATCTGATGAAATCTCGCGAAGGATATTTGGCCATTTCTGGCCGCAGTAGCCGTCCATGATATAATGCGTCATGGAGAAAATAATGAATTATAAGATGAATTGGATAATCAGCGCTTTCATAATAAGTTTTTTGGCAACATCCGCGTCTATCGCATCTGGACAGGAAGATCTAACGGCGGCGGTTTCTGCTCAAGCCGTTGCAGAACAGCCGGCGGAGCTAGCGCCTGCGACGGCCTTGCCGCCCACCGCCAGCGAATCCGCTAGAAGCTGGTGGTTGTCTGAGATGATAGAGCAAAGCTCTCCTGAGCAGCAGGCCTCATTCGGAATGCGCTTGCTGCAAACGCCCCAAGCGGCGCTGGTAGAAGTGTCTGGAAATAAGCTTGCCGCGGGCGATCCCTTGCTTGTGCGCTTGTGGGGTTGTAATGATTTGCCTCAAGAGTTCCAAGGGCGCGCCTTGATAGCCTTGAAACATGCCGATAAAAATCTTAAGGTTTGGACCGAAAAAGTCCGCTTGGCGCCGCAGAAAACAATGCGCCTGGCTCAATATGACTATGATACCCAAAGGCTGGCGCCAGGATCGTATCAGCTGGAAGCATCCTTGTTTGATAAATCGGGCAAGCTGATTCATCAGCAGACCACCTCAATAGAAATCTCAGCAAGCCCAACGCTAGAGGCTCGTCGCGTTGCGGCCCAGAAAGCTAAGCAGGCAGCAGAGGCTGATCGTAAAGCTAAGCAGGCGGAGGCCGCGCGCTCAGCTCAAGCTAAAGCTAAAGCGTTAGCTGAAGCTGCCGGGCAACGTCAGGCCGAGGCACAGGCAAAACAAGCCGCTGCTATTGCCAGCAAAAAGAAAATAGCGGAAGCACAAGCTGAACAGACGCTGTCGAAAAAGATTGCAGATGAATTAAAAATCAGAATAAAAGCGCAGGCTAACGCTAAACGTAAAGCCGAACAACAAGCGGCTTCCGTGGCCAAGCAGGCGGCTGCCCAGCAAGCCTCTGAAGCCAAGGCTAAGGCTCGCGCCGCTGAGCAAGC
>CAYUHK010000001.1:0-2364 GCA_964444425.1 uncultured Verrucomicrobiota bacterium | reverse complement strand
CGGCTGCCCAGCAAGCCTCTGAAGCCAAGGCTAAGGCTCGCGCCGCTGAGCAAGCCTGGCATGAGGTTGAGATCCAATCTAGGATAGCTGCGGAACATCAAGCGAAGATCGAAGCCCAAGCTAAAAAAGAGGCTCAAAAGAGATCTGTAGAGGCAGCTACAATAAATACGGAAATCGATGCATTAACCCAATGGGAAACGGAGCTGCAATCGCAGGTAAATCAAGCAACGGCTGATCAAGCAGCGCTTGAGGTGTTATCGTTGCAAGCGCAAGAGCTTGCTCAGACGGCGCAGGCTGAGGCCGATCAAGCTTTGGCACAGGAGCGGCGCGCGCAGGCAACCATTGAAGGAACCGATTCTAAGGATCGGAAACTTGAACTTTTAGCTGAGGCTAAAGCCGTTGGCACCGCACGAAAAAAAGCTATTAGCACTGCTAAAGCTAAAGCGCAGGAAGCGGCATCGGCACAGCAACAGATTAAAAACAATACACAAGCGCTAACTAAGCAAAAGTTGATGCTCTCCCAGGTTAGCAAACTGCTCGCAGAGCGCCAGACGCAAGCACAGGCGCAGGCCCGCCGCGATGCAGATATTCAAGCAGAGGAACAAACTCAAATAAAACAAGCCGAAAATGCCGCTGCGCGGGCTATTCGTATGCAGAAGCTCCTAGAAGCTGATCTGGGGATGACCTTGCAACCAGACGCTAAAATATCGGCAACAGATAAAGTGGCTGAGCTAACTACCAAAGATTTGGGAGAAAAGAAATGGCGTCTAGCGGTCGGAGTTTTATACCGCCGTTTGGGATCCCAACGATTTAAGATAGGATCCTATTCCTCTGGCTATGCTATGGAAGCACGTTCGAGCGACGGTCGCTGGACAGGTCCAGCAGGCAGCTATAATGATGCTGGCAATCGCAACTATAAAGATGGATACGTGCGCTTAGACGATTACTCGGATTTGGACAGCGGAACCTGGAATTGGGGCTATGACAGCGGTCGCCAAGTGCAGGGCAACACGCTGGAGCTTTCTGGAGCGGATCGAGTTTGGCGGGAATACAGTCGCCAGAGCTCTTTCCAGGAAGCCAATGCCAGCGACGGCGCTGACTATAGTGGGGGCTTATTGTTGGAGGCGGAGCGCTATCTGGCGCAGACGCGCTATATAGATTATGGGCTAAGACTAGGTTTAGCGCGTGAGCAGACATTCCAAGGATCGATTGGAGGCATCAATACTTTCCAAGATAATCAAGGTTGGGAGCTGTGGCAAAACCGGATAGTTGATTCATATGACATCTCGGGATTAGGCATTACGCCGGATAGCGCACCGTATCGCGGCAACCAAATGGATCGTGGCCCAGTAATAGATACATCGCCGATGAGTCGGCGTCATCGCGGCAACCAAATGGATCGTGGCCCAGTAATAGATACATCGCCGATGAGTCGGCGTAATATGGGAGAAGAACTGGTCTCAAGAACTACATATCGAGCATATAATCAGGTCTCGGAATCGCTGGATCTGGATTTATCAACTCTGTCGTTAGGACTTACTTTAAAAGGGAAATATCAAAGATTACAAGTAGCCGTATCAACCGGACCAACCTTGAATTTGGTGGAGAAGGATGCCACGTATGAAGAGACTTTATATGAATCACTCAATGGGGATATGCCGCGGCCATTGATGCATTGGAAGGATAGTAGAAGCGGAACCGAATGTCTCTTTGGGTATTACGTCCAAGGCGAGATAGGTATAACGATTTACCGGGGATTACAGGCTGGAGTCTTTGGGCGATATGATTGGCTAGAAAACGTGTCTGGGAATGTAGGCCAGTCGCGCTATGAAGTCAATCCAACAGGCGGCTCGCTAGGCAGCACGCTCGGCTTGCAATTCTAAATCTAAGCCCTCCGGGGCGGCCTCAATTCCTTCCAATATATCTTATGCTCTGTTTATGTTAGGAGCGTAAAAATAGCTTTAGTCTTATCGGTTAGCGCCGCGCTCAAGATAATGACTTAGTGCTGGCCATTTTTAGTTTTAGTTTCACGTTGCCAATTTAAAACAGTCTCGCTATGCTACTTCTCTCCGCAGCCGGAGTGGCGAAATGGCAGACGCACTGGACTCAAAATCCAGCGGTGGCAACACCGTGTGGGTTCAACTCCCTCCTCCGGCATTCCAGTTATTGATATCGTAAAATCCGAACTTTCTACTTGGGTTTTAGTTTGCTGGAGCTTGGGTTGCCGGCTGGGGCGCTGCTTGGCCTGTGGCGTCGATTTTAGGCAGCTATCCTTAGCCAGGCATTGTTGAATGCCCATGTTGATCGCGATGCGGTTTAATCTTAAATCCAGCGCGGTTACCAATCGTTCTGATGTATCTGGAA